>CAZXCB010000007.1:20284-37552 GCA_964639075.1 uncultured Bifidobacteriaceae bacterium
GGCTCCGGTCCCCCGACGTTCGGCTTCCTGGGGCAGCTGAGCGCGACCAAGGGTGTGCCGACGCTGCTGCGCGCGTTCAGGACGGCGGCGATCCCGGGCGCGCGGCTCGTCGTCGCGGGTCGCGGACCGGAATCCGACGCGGTTGCGGCGGACCCGGAGGTCGACTACCGCGGCTGGGTCGACGCGGCGGAGAAGGAGGCGATCCTGCGGGCGGTGGACTGCCTCGTCGTGCCGTCGGAGTGGCAGGACCCGGCACCCCTCGTCGTGAACGAAGCCCGCGCGCGGGGGATCCCGGTCATCGGTGCGCGGGCGGGCGGCATCCCGGAGCTGATCGCCCCGGAGTGCGAGCCGCTGCTCTACGCGTCGGGCGACGTCGACGCGCTCTCGGTCCGCCTGCGCGAGTTCGCGGCCGACCCCGCGCGGTTCACGCCCGTTCCGGTGGCGGCTCCGGTGGGGTGGGCGGAGCATCTCGAGGGCGTCCTGGCCGCGTACGCGGACGCGGCGAAGACCACGGAGCGTGGCGAAGCGAACCCCGGGCCGGGAGTACCCTGACCCGATGGGGGTGGGAGTCTCGGCGCGGCGTCGCGCCGCCAAGCAGCCGGCCGATCAGGCTCCGACGCGGCCACGGTCTCGCTTCGACTCCCCGGCGCTGCTCATCGGCGTCGGCGCGGTGCTCGCGCTCGGCGTGACCATGCGCGTCGTCTGCCAATCGGACCTCTGGGCCGACGAGGCACTGTCGGTCAACATCGCCCGCCTGCCCCTCGGTGACATCCCTGCCGCGCTGCGCCACGACGGCGCCCCGCCGCTGTACTACCTCCTGCTCCACGCGTGGATGGATCTCTTCGGCACCGGCAACGCGGCGGTCCGGTCGCTGTCGGGGCTGCTCGGGACCCTGACGCTCGTCCCCATCTGGTTCATGGGGCGGCGGCTCGACGACCGCCGGAGACGCCTCGGCATCGCGGCACCCGACTCAGCCGACGTCGTCGCGTGGTCGGCGCTCGTCCTGTTCGCCCTCTCGCCCTTCGCGATCCGGTACTCGACCGAGGCGCGGATGTACGCGCTCGTGATGCTGCTCGTCGCGCTCGGCTACCTCGCGGTGGTGCGCGTGCTCGAGCGACCGTCGCTCGGCCGGCTGGCCTGTCTGGCAGTCGTGACGGCGCTCCTGCTGTACACGCACTACTGGGCGTTCCCGCTGCTGGTGGTGGTCGGCGGGCTGCTCGTCGTGCTCGCGATCCGCGACGAGGGCGGCGCCCGCGCGGCGGCGCTGCGCGCGCTCGCGGCGATGGCTGTGGGCGCGCTCGCCTTCGCACCATGGGCGCCCGACTTCGTGTTCCAGCTTCGCCATACCGGGACGCCATGGGGAGCGCCGGTCAGCCCGACCGGCAGTTGGGCCACCGCGTTCTCGTCGTTCGGCGGCAACGCGCACCCGGCGGGGTGGGCGCTCGGCGTCCTCGTGCTCGTCGGGGTGTTCGCGACGGCCGGCGACCGTCGCCACGTGGTCATCGACCTCTGGACGCAGCGCGGCGTGCGTACCGAAGCCGCCGTCGCGTTCGCGACGCTCGCACTCGGGTTGCTCGTCGGGCGCCTGTCCGGGACGACGTTCGAGGGCCGGTACGCGTCGGTCGCGTTCCCGTTGTTCCTGGTGGTCGGGGCGTTCGGCATCACCGCGTTCGCCGACCGGCGCGTCCGCGTCGGGGTGCTCGTGGCCGTGCTCGCGCTGGGCGTGTGGGGCGGCGTCAGCAACATGGGCCGGCAGCGCACGCAGGCATACCAGCTCGTGCCGATCATCCAGGACCAGGCCGCTCCGGGAGATCTGGTCGTGTTCTGTCCCGACGCCATCGGAACCGACGTCGTCGGGCGGCTCCGGACCGACGTGCACACCACGAGCTTCCCCGACCTCACGTCGTCCCGGCGCATCAACTGGGTCGACTACGCGGACCGCGTCCAGGCCACGCGGCCGGTTCGGTTCGCGGATCGCCTCCTGGACGCGGCGGGCGACCACACGATCTGGTTCGTGTACACGAACAACGACACCGCGGCGGACCGTCGATGTGCGCGCATCGCCGACGTGCTCGCGTTCCACCGGCCGAACCGCACCCGCGAGCTCGAGCCCGACGCGTACTTCTTCGAGCATCACGGGCTCTACCGCTACCCCGTACCTACGCCGTGAGGTCGTGGTCCAGCGCGCGCATCGCTCGCAACGTACGCCAGTAGACGTCCTCCATGAGGAGATGGCCGAACTCCGCGTTGCGCCCGACGCTCACGAGGCCGGCGATGCCGTGCGCGTGCACGCGCAGGCGCGCGTCCTCGGTGGCGAGCGCGTAGACCGGGTACGCGATCGGCGTGCGCGTGGAGAACGTGTCGAGATGACGCTCGCGCAGGTCGGGAACGAGCGGAGCGAGCCCGCGCAGCGCCGGTTCGACGAGCTCCCGGATCGGCGCGTTCCAGACCTCGTCGTCGACGGCCGCGCCGAAGTCCACCGTGAGCATGGTCTCGCCCGGGTCGGCGAGCCAGGGCATCGACATCGGCGTCTCGGTGACGCGGAAGAAGGGCAGACCGCGGTCCGGGAACCACATGACCGGCTCAGGGAGCAGTCCCCGGCCCCGGACCCGGAGTTGGACGAAGACCATCGCGCGGTAGCGCAGGCGCGCGAGCGGTGCGAGCGCAGGGTGGTCGCTGAGGCGGGGGAGGACCGGCGCCGGCAGCGTACTCACCACTGCTGCCGCGGAATGGTCGACCCCGTCCGCGCGCACCCCCACGACCCGGGAGCCTTCGATGTGCACGGCCTCGACGGGGGTGCCGAGGCGGATCGCACCGGGGAGCTCGGCGGCGAGGTGCTCCACGAACACGTCGAGCCCGCCACGTGGGTACACGTGCCACACGTTCGCCGACTGTGGAGCTTCCGCGCAGTAGCCGATCGCCACCGCGCGGTGCGTGAGGCGACGGCTGGCCGTCAGCGCGAGCGTCTCCGCGATCCCGTGCGGGATCTTGTCGATGACGCTCGGAGCGAGCTCGTCGGCCGGCAGCCCGGACCACGCCTCGATGAGTGGTATCGCAACCTCCTCGGCGAGCGCGCGTCCGTACTCGGCGCGGAAGCTGTCCGCGGCGCTCGCCGGCGGTGATGGCGCGTGATGCAGGCGCGCCGCGAGTGCGCTCGCGGCGAAGCGGGGATCGCGCATGAGCCCGAACGGGTACGACGCGCTGTGCCCGCGGTGCCACACGGCCTCGCCGTAGTGCGCGGCATCGTCACACCGGTCCATCACCCCGATCGCGGTCGCGAGCCGGTTCGTCACGAAGTGCGCCCCGGTGTCGAACGTGACGTCGCCGGCACGGTGGGTCGACGCCAGCCCTCCGATCGTGTCGGTGGCCTCGAGGACGAGCACCTCCCGCCCGAGGCGCTGCAACTCGACCGCGGCGACCAGTCCGGCGAATCCGGCGCCGAGGACGACGACCGGCTTCCTAGCCATCTCGTGTCCTCCGCTCCGCTGCGCTCACGTCGGTCGCCGGAGGACCGCGCGGAGGAGTGCGCCGTGCCCGGCTGCCTGGTGGAGTGCGTCGAACGCGGTGCCGGCCGCGAGCGCGGCCGGCGACTCGAGCGAGAAGAAGTCGACGAGTCCGCGCGGCGCGCCCCAGTCGTCGAGCGCGTTGCGGACGGAGTACACCCAGTTGACCGGGCTCATGATCGTGCCCATCGCCGCGACCTCGAACCCGCTGGTGCTCGCGAGCAGGCGCAGGGCCTGCTCGTCGAACAGGTACCAGTGGCGGGGGAAGTGGTACCCGCCCCAGTGACGCCGCTTCGCGATCGCGAAGTCGAGCGATCCGGTGTTGTCCGTCACGAGGAGCACGCGGCCGCCGGGCTTGAGGAGCCGCCGGACCGCGCGGAGCACGCCGGCCGGGTCCGGCAGGTGCTCGATGGTCTGGATCAGCAGGGCCGCGTCGAAGCTCGCCTCGGGGAGATCCAGGTCCTCGACCCGACCGCGGTGCACCGTGAGCCCGCGCCGGTGCGCGGCCGTGATGGCGCGGTCGTCGACGTCGACACCCTCGACCATCCAGCTGCGGGGACCGAACGTGCGGAGCAGGTCGAGGTGGAAGCCGTCACCGCATCCGACGTCGATGATGCGAGCGTCCGTCGCGAGCCCGGCCAACGCCCGCAGGAGCCGCCGCCCCTCGAGTCGGCGGCGCACCGAGTACACGAACCCGAAGCGGTCCTCGGTGAACGCGAACGCGTGGTAGCGGTCGGGGTAGATGCGGCCGAGCTCGGGCGCGACCGGGCGCTGGTCCAGGTAGACGACGCCGCAGTGCACGCATCGCACTGCGAGGAAGCTGTCGGGCGAGGTCCGGTACTCGAAGTCCGGTCCGACGCCGACGGGCTCCGAGTCGCGGGTCCCGCAGATGCAGCACGACGCGGCCTCGGTGACGAGCGGGCGGGTCGTCACCGGGCCCGGTGCGCCCTCACGGGGACGGGACCGATCCGTCGTGTCGACCACGCGGCGCATCGTATCGACGGGCCCGGTTCGGCGGACCGGGCCGGAGGTCCGCGATCGCGGCGGCGATGCGCACGGCCGCGGTGCCGTCGCCGTAGGGGGTCGCGAGCTGCGCGAGCCGGTCGTGGAGCTCGGCGCGGTCCGCGAGCAGGCTGATGGCGGCCGCGGTGAGGGGCGCTCCTTCCGGCAGCATCGTGGTGAAGGTCCCGACGACCTCGGGTCGCTCGGTCGAGCGGCGGACCACCAGGGCGGGTCGGCCGACGATCGATGACTCCTCCTGGACCCCGCCCGAGTCCGTCACGAGCAGGGCGCAGTCGACCTCCAGGGCCAGGAACTCGCGGTAGGAGAGCGGATCGACGGGCCGCAGCGATCCTCGGTCGAGTGCCAGGCCGGCGGAGGCCGCGCGGTCGCGCGTTCGTGGGTGCACCGGCAGGATCACCGGGGCGGGGATCGCCGCGAGCTCGGCGACGATGTCGGCGAGTCGCGCGGGGTCGTCCACGTTCTCGGGCCGGTGGAAGGTCGCGAGCACGAAGTCGTCGGCCTCCACACCGAGCCGGTGCAGCACCGTGCTGCGGTCGGCCTCGTCGGGCAGGCACCGCCGCGCCGCGTCGACGACGGTGTTGCCCGTCACGATGATGCGCGGGTCGGGGATCCCCTCGGCGAGCAGGTGGCCCCGCGCCGTCTCCGTGGGAGCCGCGAGCAGGTCGGCGAGATGGTCGACGACGATCCGGTTGCGTTCCTCGGGAAGCGCACGGTCGAAGGCGCGCAGCCCGGCCTCCACGTGGACGAGGGGCAGGTCGAGGCTCGTCGCCGCGACCGCGGCGGCGAGTGTCGAGTTGGTGTCGCCCTGGACGACGACCACATCCGGGCGGAGGCCCGCGAGGGCTCCGGTGACTCCGACGACCGCCTCGCCGATCTGGCGCCCCCGCGGTGCTGCCGGCACCGCCAGCGTGACGGTCGGCGCACGCAGGCCGAGGTCGGCGCGGATCGGTGCGAGTGCCGCCGCGGAGTGCTGGCCGACGTGGACGGTGATCGCGGCCGGGCCGAGCTCCCAGAGCAGCGGTGCGAGCTTCACCAGCTCCGGCCGGGTGCCGAACACGATCGCGACCGTGCCGTTGCGCATCGGGCTCCTGCAGGACCGGGGACGGGAAATGGGTCGGACGGATCACCCGGAACCGGCCGAGCCCATCGTTACAGTGGATGCGCGCTGCGTCGCGCAGAGGCGATGATGACACGATCAGAGGGCCGGGACGGGAGCGAGATTGGAAGCTGGACCGCTTCGGCTGCCGTCCGACCAGGACGCGACCGGTCGTTCGCTCGGTGACGCCGAGCTGGCCCGGCTGCGCGCGGTCATCGAGTCCGGCACCCTGACCGCGACCAAGGGGGCCCAGACCCCCGAGCTCGAGGCGCGCCTCGCGACGCTGACGGGACGGCGCCACGCGATCGCGTGCAGCTCCGGCACCGCCGCGGTCCACGCGGCGATCGCGACGATCGACCCGGAGCCCGGCGACGAGATCGTCACCACGCCGATCACCGACATGGGTGCGCTGACGCCGATCCTCTACCAGGGCGCGATCCCGACCTTCGCCGACGTCGACCCCGTCTCGGGCATGGTCACCCCGGAGTCGGTCGTGGCCGCGTGTTCCGAGCGCACCCGGGCCGTGGTGGTGACCCACCTCTTCGGTGTCCCGGCCGCGGTCGATGCGATCGTCGAGGTCGCGGCCGCCCACGGGCTGCCGGTCGTGGAGGACTGTGCGCAGGCGTACCTGAGCCGCCGACGTGGGCGTCTCGTCGGGTCGGTCGGCGCGCTCGGCTGCTTCTCCAGCCAGCAGGGAAAGCACCTCGCCACGGGCGAGGGCGGCTTCGTCGTCGCGGACGACGACGCGCTCGCGCGGCGGGCGCGGGTCTGGGTCAACAAGGGTTGGCCCTACGGTGAGACCGATCCCGACCATGAGTTCCTCGCGCTGAACGCGCGGACCACCGAGCTGCAGTCCGCCGTCGCGAACGCCCAGCTCGACAAGCTGTCCGCGGCGATCGAGACGCGGGCCGCGACCGTGGCCCGGTTCCTGGGTGCGATCGACGGCGTGCCGGGCGTCGCCGTCCCTGCGCTCGCGGAAGGCGATGTCGCCACGTGGTGGAAGGTGCCGCTCGTCGTCGATCCGGGAGTCGTCCCCGGCGGCCCGCGGGCGCTCGCGTCCCGGCTCGCCGTTCACGGCGTGACGAGCGCACCCCGCTACATCCAGAAGCCGGCGTTCGAGTGCCGGGTGTTCCGCGAGCAGCGGACCTTCGGTGCGAGCCGCTGGCCGTTCTCCCTCGCCGCGCCCGAAGCCGTCGACTACCGGGCCGAGCGGTTCCCCGGCGCGTACGAGTATCTCGATCGGGTGCTCGTGCTCCCCTGGAACGAGCGCTACACCGACGAGCACGCCGACGCGATCGCGGCCGCGCTCTTCGATGCGCTCACCGAGCTCGGGGTCGCGGCGTGAGGTTGCGCTTCGGCATCGTCGGCGCCGGGGGGATCGCGGCCGCGTACCTGCGGATCTTCGCCGACCTTCCGGAGGCCGTGATCACCGCGGTCGCGGACCTCGATCCCGACGCAGCCCGGGCCGCGGCCGCGCCCAACGGGTCGCGGTGCTACCCGGACGTCGAGGCGATGCTCGCGTCCGAGGCGCTCGACGCCGTCGTGGTGTGCACTCCGCCGGTCACGCACCCGGAGCTGGCGATCGCCGCGATCGCCAACGGGGTGGCGGTGCTGTGCGAGAAACCACTCGCGGTCGAGGTGGGGCTCGCCCGGCGAATGGTCGGTGCCGCGAACGGCGCCGGGGTACCGATCACGACGGCGACCAAGTTCCGCTTCGTCCCCGGGGTGGTGCGGGCCCGCGAGCTCGTCCGCGAGGGCGTGCTCGGCGAGCTCATCAAGATCGAGAACGCGTTCACCTCCCGGGTCGACATGAGCGCGCGATGGAACTCCGATCCGACGGTGAGCGGTGGCGGGGTGCTGATCGACAACGGCACCCATTCGGTCGACATCGCCCGCGCGTTCCTCGGACCGATCCAGGAGGTGCTCGCCACCGAGGGACCGCGCGTGCAGGGCCTCGCGGTCGAGGACAGTGCGCAGATGCTCCTGCGCGCCGAGTCCGGTGCGACCGCGTCGGTCGAGCTCTCGTGGAGCTACGACAACGTGACGGACACCTACCTGCAGGTGTACGGCTCCGAAGGGGCGGTCCGGCTCGGGTGGCAGCGATCGGAGCTGAGGACCAACGCCGAGCAGACGTGGCGCACGATCGGCCCCGGCTACGACAAGCTCACCTGCATGCGCGCCCAGCTCGAGAACTTCTGCGCCGCGCTCCGCGGCGAGCAGGCGATGGCCATCACCGACGCGGACGCGATCTCGTCGGTCGGCGTGATCGACGCCGCCTACCGGTCGATCGCGGTGGGTGACTGGGTGCCGGTCGAGATCCTGCGTGACGCCGACCAGGCCGGTGAGGGCGCTGCGTGAGTGAGATCCATCCCACGGCGGAAGTCGAACCGGGCGTGCGGGTCGGCTCGGGAACCGCAGTCTGGTCGCACGCGCACCTCCGGGGGCCCGACACCGAGATCGGTGTCGACTGCATCGTCGGCGAGCGCACCTACGTCGCGTACGGCGTGCACATCGGCGACCGCGTGAAGCTGAACGCCGGGGTGTACGTCTGCACCGCCGTCACCATCGGCACCGGCGTCATGGTCGGTGCGGGCGTCGTCTTCACCAACGACCGCCATCCGCGCGCCACGACGCCGGACCTTCGCGTCCTGCGCGCATCGACGCCCGACGAGCACACGCAGCGCACCACGGTCGAGGACGGGGCGACGATCGGCGCGGGCAGCGTGATCGGTTGCGACCTCACCATCGGTCGCTTCGCGATGATCGGCATGGGCGCGGTCGTCACCCGCTCGGTTGCGCCGTTCCACCTCGTGGTGGGCCAGCCGGCCCGACCCGTCGGCATCGTCTCCCGCGCCGGCGCGACGCTCATGCGCTTCTCGGGCGCGCGACCGCCCGATCGCGAGGACCTGGTCTGCCCGGAGTCGGGCCTGCGCTATGCCGTGCGCGGCGGCGCGGTCGAGGAGCTGGATTTCCCGTGAGCGACGCCCCGCGCCGAGAGTGGGAGTGACGACCGATGCCCCGGGCCCCATCCGGGCGGGGGAGGGGGTCACGATCGTCGGCGGCGGGCTGCTCGGGCTGACGCTCGCGTCGCGGCTGCAGCAAGGCGGTGCCCGCGTGACCGTGCTCGAGGCGGCGCCGCAGCTCGGTGGTCTCGCGGGTGCCGCGCCGATCCCGACGCCGACCGGCCCGGTCACGTGGGACCGCTTCTACCATGTGATCCTCGAGTCGGATGCGGCGCTGCGCAGGCTGCTGGGTGAGATCGGCCTGGACCGCGAGCTCCACTGGACCACCACGCGAACGGGGTACTTCGCCGACGGCCGACTCTCGCCGGTGTCGGGGCTCGCGGACTTCGTTCGCCTGCCGGGCCTGTCGCCGGTCGCGAAGGTGCGCCTCGCCGCGACGCTGGCGCGCGGTGTGAGCGCGCGGGACTGGCGTGCGCTGGAGGCGACGACCGCGAGCGACTGGCTGACCCGTTGGTCCGGCCCGAAGACGTTCGATCGGTTCTGGGTCCCGCTGCTCGAGGCGAAGCTCGGCGACGCGTGGCCCGACGCCAACGCCGCGTTCGTCTGGGCCACGATCCGGCGGCTCGCGGGTGCGCGACGGGCACGCGTCGGCGGGGAGCGTTTCGGCATGGTGCCGGGTGGCTACGACCGCATCCTGACCACGCTCGCGGCCGCGCTCGACGCGCGCGGCGTCACGGTGCGGACCGGCGCACCCGTGCAGACGGTCGCGCCGTCCGCCGAGGGCGGCGTCGTCGTGATGACCGCGACCGGACCGCAGCCCGCCGAACACGTCGTCGTCACCACCAGCCCGGACCTCGCGGCGGGCCTCTGTCCGACCCTGCCCGACGCGAGCCGTGCCCGCTTCGAGGGAGTCCGTATGCAGGGTGTCGTGTGCGTGACGCTGGTGCTCGCCCGCCCGCTCTCCCCCTACTACCTCACGTATCTGATGGACCGACTGCCGTTCACCGCGGTGGTGGAGACGACGAACGTGGTGCCGTGCGAGTGGTTCGGTGGGCGCAGCCTCGTGTTCCTCCCGCGCTACGCGCCGGCGGGTGACCCGTGGTTCACGGCCGAGGACGACACCGTCGTGGCCGAGTCCCTCGCCGGACTGCGCCGCGTGCACCCGGTCGGGGACGACGACGTCCTGGGCGCGCGCGTCACCCGCGCCGCGCGCGTGTTCCCCGTGCCGACGCTCGGCTACTCCACGCGGGTGCCCGGCTTCGACACCGGTGTCCCGGGTGTCCGGCTCGTGTGCTCCGCGCAGATCGTGAACGGGACGCTCAACGTGAACGAGACGGTGGGCCACGCGGAGCGTGCCGCCGCGACGCTCCTGGGTCGCGCGCCGGTCGCGCCCGTAGGATCCGCCGAGTGGTGAGTGCATGAAGCCGGTCGCGAGTCTCTCGCTCGACGCCGACAACCAGTGGTCCTACGCCATGATCCGCGGTGAGCACGACTGGGCGAGCGCCCCTTCGTACCTCGGCCGTATGGCGCCGCGCGTCCTCGAGCTCCTCGGAGCCCGCGACGTGCGCGTCACCTTCTTCGTGGTCGGGCGCGACGCTGCCGACGCGGACGACGCCCCGGTCGTGCGGTCCCTCGCCGAGGCCGGTCACGAGATCGGCAACCACTCCTTCCGCCACGAGCCGTGGCTGCACCGCTATTCCGAGGCCGAGCTCGACGACGAGGTGGCCCGGGCCGAAGCGGCCATCGAGACCGCGACCGGCTCCCGTCCGAGCGGGTTTCGGGGGCCCGGGTACAGCTTGTCGGAGGCAACGCTGCGGGTCCTCGTGCGGCGCGGGTACGCCTACGACGCGTCCACGCTGCCGAGCGTGATCGGTCCGCTCGCCCGGGCCGTCTACTTCCGCACCGCTGCGCTCGACGCCCGCCAGCGCGAGGAGCGCGCCCAGCTCTACGGGACGTTCTCCGACGGCGTCCGCCCGCTCGCGCCCTACCGGTGGGACGTGGGCGGCGACTCGATGGTCGAGATGCCGATCACGACGTTCCCGGGGGTGCACGTACCGGTGCACGTGAGCTACCTACTGATGCTGTCGGCCTACTCCGAGGCCATGGCGCGCGCCTACTTCGTGGCCGCGTTGCGCGCCTGTCGGCTCGCGAAGGTCGAGCCGTCGATCCTGTTGCACCCACTCGACGTGCTGTCCGGCGACGAGGTACCCGACCTGCGCTTCTTCCCCGGCATGCAGATCCCCGCCGCGGTGAAGCTCGCTCGCGTCGGGTCCTACCTCGATCTGCTCGCGCGCGACTTCCGGATCGTGCCGGTCGGCGAGCACGCGGCGCTCGCCGCGGCCCGCCCGTTGCGCACCCGCGCCCCGAGGTTCGCAGCGTGACGGGCGTGAGCGGCGCGCCGCTCGTCTCCGTCGTCGTCCCGGCCTTCAACGAGGCCGACGTCATCGTCGACACGCTCGGTCGTCTCGTCGACCACCTGCACTCGCTCGAGCCCCGGTTCCGCTGGGAGATCGTGGTCGTCGACGACGGCAGCACCGACACGACGGCAACCCTCGCCGAGGAGTTCGCGAGGGGCGAGCGCCGGGTCCGCGTGTTGCGCCACCGGGTGAACTTCCGGCTCGGCCAGGCCCTGCGGTACGCATTCGGCCAGACCGACGGCGACTACGTGGCGGTCATCGATTGCGACCTCAGCTACTCGCCGGACCACATCACGCGGATGCTGCACGCCGCGCAGGACACCGGCGCCCGCATCGTCGTGGCGTCGCCGTACATGAAGGGCGGGTCGACGACCGCGGTGCCGCTCCTGCGCCGGGTCACCTCGAGGGTCGCGAACCGGCTCCTCGGGATGGCGGCCGGCGGCGGGCTCACCACGCTCACCGGGATGGTCCGTGTGTACGACGGTCCGTTCCTGCGGAACCTCGACCTGCGCGCGGTCGATACCGACATCAACACCGAGATCATCTACAAGGCGCAGATCCTCCACGCGCGCGTCGTCGAGGTGCCCGCGCATCTCGACTGGTCCTTTGCCGCCACCGGCGGCCGTCGCCGGACGGTCGGAGGTCGCGTGAGCGGAGCGACGGTGGCGTCGCTGTTCTCGTCCTTCCTGTTCCGGCCGTTCCTCCTCTTCGGGCTCGCCGGCCTCGTCCTGCTCGCCGCGTCCGCGGGGGCCTTCGGCTGGGCGGTCGCGAACGACGGCTCGACGAGCACCTACCTGGTGGCGGGCGTCTTCCTGCTCGGTGCGCTCCTGCTCACCGGCTTCGGAGTCGTCGCAGCCCAGTCCAAGCGCTACTTCGAGGAGCTGTACCACCTCGGCACCTCGGTGCTGCGCCGGTCGCCCGCTCGTCGGCCCGGTCCCGACGACGGCCTGGACGATTGACCGGGACCCTCCGCGAGCAGGGCCGGCGGTAGTCTCGGGGCCTGTCGCGCCCGCTGTCCGAGAGGTTGTCCGCGTGAGTGCCCGTCCCGATCCACTGGCCGCAGCCGATCCCGAGCTCGCCGACATCGTCCGGCGCGAGGTCGAGCGCCAGAACACGACGATCCAGCTGATCGCGTCGGAGAACTTCACGTCGCCGGCGGTGATGGCCGCCCAGGGCACGGTGCTCACCAACAAGTACTCGGAGGGCTATCCGGGGAAGCGGTACTACGGCGGGAACTTCGTCGTCGACGACGCCGAGGATCTGGCCCGCAGCCGCGCGTGCGAGCTCTTCGGTGCCGATCACGCGAACGTGCAGCCCCACTCGGGCGCCAACGCCAACATCGCCGCGTTCCTCGCACTGCTGGACCCCGGCGACAAGGTCATGGGCATGCGCCTGGACCAGGGCGGCCACCTCACGCACGGCTCACCCGTGAACTTCAGCGGGAAGCTGTACGACTTCGTGGCGTACGGCGTGGACGTGGAGTCCGAGACCCTCGACTACGACGCGATCCGCGCCGTCGCGAAGGCCGAACGCCCGAAGGCGATCATCGCCGGTGCGACCGCCTACCCGCGCACGATCGACTTCGCCGCGTTCCGGTCGATCGCCGACGACGTCGACGCGCTCCTCATCGTCGACGCGGCGCACATCGCCGGGCTGATCGCCGGCGGTGTCCACCCGTCGCCCGTGCACTACGCCGACGTCGTCACGTTCACCACGCACAAGACGCTGCGTGGCCCGCGTGCCGGCTGCATCCTGAGCCGCGCCGAGTACGCCACCGCCATCGACAAGGCCGTGTTCCCTGGCCTGCAGGGCGGTCCGCTGATGCACGTGATCGCGGCGAAGGCCGTCGCGTTCAAGCTCGCCGCTCAGCCCGACTTCCGCGACTACGCCGCGCAGATCGTCGCCAACGCGGCGGCGCTCGCCGACGGCCTCGCGGGCGAGGGCTTCCGCATCGTGTCCGGCGGCACCGACAACCACCTGATGCTCGTGGACCTGCGTCCCTTCGGCGTGACCGGGAAGGTCGCGCAGGAGGCACTCGATCTCGCCGGCATCACGTGCAACAAGAACGCCATCCCGAACGACCCGGAGAAGCCGTTCGTCACGCGTGGGCTCCGCCTCGGCACCGCGTCGGTGACGACCGCCGGCATGGCCGAACCCGAGATGGCCGAGATCGCCGGGCTCATCGCGGCGGTGCTGCGCGCCCCTGACGACGCCGCCGTGCGCGAGGACGTGGCCGAGCAGGCGAACCGCCTGTGCGGGAAGTTCACGCCCTACCCCGAGCTCGCGTCCCCGTGAGAGCGGATTAGGCGTGGGCGGGTACGCGGTCGTCTTCCTGGTCGCCGCCGGGCTCACCTTCGCCCTGATCCCGTTCGTCCGGCGACTCGCCATCCGCATCGGAGCGGTGAAGGTGCCGGGGGTCCGCGACGTCCACACCACCGCCGTCCCCGAGCTCGGCGGCGCGGCGATGTTCCTCGGCTTCCTCGTGGCGATCGCGGTGGCGTCGCAGATCCCGCAGTTTCGCGAGATGTTCGACGGGTCGTCGGAGCCGGCCGGCGTGATCCTCGCGGCCGGGGTGATGTTCGGCATCGGCGCGCTCGACGATCTGCGGGAGGTGTCACCGCCGGCGAAGATCGCGGGGATGGTCCTGGCCGGGAGCCTCCTGTCGCTCTTCGGCGTGTCGATGCTGTTCTTCCACGTCCCGTTCTCCGGTGCGGACGTGATCGTGCTGTCGCCGGACCTCGCGCCGCTCGTGACGGTGGTGACCGTCGTCGTGTTCGCCAACGCGATCAACCTGATCGACGGGCTCGACGGCCTCGCCGCGGGGATCGTGATCATCGCGGGCACCGCGCTGTTCCTGTATTCGAGTCGGCTCTTCGACAGCGGCTTCCTCGACGGCGCGAACCTCGCGCCGCTGATCGCGGTGATCGCGGTCGGCGTGTGCGTCGGGTTCCTGCCGTGGAACTTCAGCCCGGCGAAGATCTTCATGGGCGACGCCGGCGCGCTGTTCCTCGGCCTGCTGATGGCCGTCACCACGATCACGATCGGCGGCCGCGCCGACCAGGTGTACACCAGCTCGACGTACTTCTTCTTCGCGCCGCTGATGATCCCGTTGTTGATCCTCGGTGTCCCGATCGTCGACACCGCGTTCAGCTTCGTGCGACGCGTGGTGAAGGGCCGGTCGTTCTCCGTCGCGGACAAGGACCATCTCCACCACCGGCTGATGCGACTCGGCCACGGCCCGCGGCGCACCGTGGTGATCCTCTGGCTCTGGACCGCCGTGCTCTCGGGCCTCGCGCTGATCCCGACGTTCTACGACCAGGAGAACGCGAACGCCCTCGTCCCCATCGGCGTCATGGCGCTCGCGCTGGTCCTGTACGCCTTCTTCCACCCGGGCAAGAAGGAGGCGCAGGCGATCCTGGCCGAGGAGGAGGCCGATGCCGCGCGGGACCACGACGGTGCCGGGGCCGGTGTGATCGACCTGGATGCCCGCCGCCGCAGCGGGACCTGAACGGTCCCGGGAGGGCCCGAATCGGGTCCCGCTCAGCTTGCACGGTCGAGGGCGCCCGACCTACCTTGCGAATATCTTCACAAGCGCAGCGTCCCGCCGGTCGCGGGCACTGCGGGTCGGAACCGGGGTGCGGGTGCGAGACCAGGTGCAGAAGGCGCGAGGTTCGATGCGTTCGGTCGCACGCGAGAGTGACGACGCACTCGGCCAGGCGATCGAGTTCGCCGCCGTTCCCGTCCTGCTCGGAGCCATCGGGTGGTGGCTCGACCGGGCTTGGGGGACGGAACCGATCCTGCTCATCGCACTGGCCTGCTTCGGAGTCGTCGGCTCCTTCGCGTCGTTCTACTACCGGTACCGGGAGCAGACCGCCCGGTTGGACGAAGGAAAGCCGTGGACCAGGCGCACACACTGACGCTCGACTCGAGGTCGGTGGCCTACGAGAGCCAGGTCGCCCGGCACCTGGCGCGCCACGCGCTGCTGATCGCCCCGGCGGTCGTCGCGATCGCCGCGCTGTTCCGCGGGGTCGGTGGCGCGGTGAGTGCCGCGATCGGCCTCGCCCTCGTCGCGGCCAACTTCCTGATCTCGGCGCGCATCATCGCGTGGGCTGCGGGCCGGTCCGTCGGCGCGATCTACGGCGCGGTCTTCGGCGGCTTCTTCGTGCGCCTCGCGGTGCTCACGTGCATCGTGCTCCTCCTCGAGCCGGTGGCGCTGATCGACATCCCGGTCCTGGTGCTCACCCTCGCCATCACGCACTTCGCGCTCCTCGTGTGGGAGACGCGCTACGTCAGCCTCACGCTCGCCGCACCGGGTCTCAAGCCGGGTGTCGTGAGCGCCTCGAAGGACAAGGAGTAGCAACCGGCGTGTTCGCTGCCTTCGAATTCCCGCCGATCGACGAGCTCTTCCGATGGAAGGACATCGCGTTCAGCGACAGCCCGTACGCGATCAACAAGACGTCGCTGCTGGTGCTGATCTCCTCGGCGTTGATCCTCATCCTGTTCATCGGCGGATCGCGCCGCATGAAGCTGGTGCCGACCAGACTGCAGAACCTCCTCGAGGTCACCTACGAGTTCATCGACCGCGGCATCACCCGCGACGTCATCGGCTCCGACGCCACCCGGTTCACGCCGTTCCTCGGGTCCCTGTTCCTCTTCGTGCTCTTCCTGAACTTCTGGGAGATCATCCCGATGATCCAGTTCCCGCCGACGTCGCGGATCGCGATCCCGCTGTTCCTGGCGATGGTCGTCTACGTCATGTACTGGTATCTGGGCCTGCGCCACAACGGGATCAAGTACCTGACCGGCCACCTCTTCCCTCCCGGGGTGCCCAAGTTCCTCTACATCCTCCTCACGCCGATCGAGTTCATCCAGATCGCGATCGTCCGGCCGTTCTCGCTGGCAGTCCGGCTCTTCGCCAACATGATGGCGGGCCACATCCTGCTCACGGCGCTGGCGCTGCTCACCGCGTACGCCTTGCAGAACGCGCCGATCATCGCCATCGGTCCGTTCCTGCTGAACGTCGGTGTGACCGGTTTCGAGCTCCTGGTCGGCTTCCTCCAGGCGTACATCTTCACGCTGCTGACCGCGGTCTACATCGCAGATTCCCTACACCCCGAGCACTAGGAGTACCAAGAGATGCACGACGTCCTTCTCGCTGCCCAGGCGGCCGGCGAACTCAAAGACGGCCTTTCGACGATCGGTGCCGGTATCGCCTACGGCGCCGCGGCGATCGGACCCGGCATCGGCATCGGCATCGTCGTCGGCAATGCCATCACGGCGATGGCCCGACAGCCGGAGATGGCCGGTCAGACCCGTACGACCATGTTCCTGGGTATCGCCTTCACCGAGGCGCTCGCCCTGTTCGGGTTCGTCCTCTTCTTCCTCGCGAAGGGCTAGGCAGTCACCGTGCTCGCACAGATTCTCGTGCTGGCCGCCGAGGCGCACGGGGAGGTGAAGGCGAAGAACCCGATCCTGCCCGAGACGAAGGAGATCGTCTGGGCCGCGATCGCGTTCGTGCTCGTCTTCAGCCTGCTCGCGTGGAAGGCGTGGCCGGCGATCAAGAAGGCACTCCAGGCCCGTGAGGACAAGATCCGCGGCGACCTCGAGCACGCCGAGTCCGTCCGGACTCAGGCCGAGACCGAGCTCGCCGACTACCGCCGTCAGCTCGCGGACGCCCGCAACGAGGCTGGTCGCATCATCGAAGAGGCCCGCCAGGCCGCGGAGCAGGTGCGCAAGGACCTGATCGCTCGGGCCGAGGCTGATGCCGCCGCGATCCGCGCGAAGGCCGCCGAGGATTCGAGGGCGGCGGGTGAGCGTGCTCTGGCCGACGTCCAGGCCCAGGTCGGCGACATCTCGATCGAGCTGGCGGAGCGCATCGTCCAGCACAACCTGGACCGCGCGACGCAGATCCAGCTGATCGAGAACTACATCAACGAGGTCGGAGGCACCCGGCGGTGAGCGGGCTGAGCGCAGCTCGTCCCGCGTGGACGAGCCTCGGTGGGGTCGACGAGCGGAGCGACCATGAGTGGGCGGAGCGAAGCTCGCCCTATCGCGGGCGCGGCCGGGGCCGATGCGAGTGGAGCGACCATGAGTGATCGTGCGGACGCGTACGCGGACGCGTGCCTCGCCGTCGCCCGGGCGGAGGGTCACCTCCCCGCCATCGAGGACGACCTCATGCGGTTCTCCGAGGCCCTCGCGGGCAACGAGCCGTTGCGGCTCGCGCTGACCGATCAGGCACTGCCGGCCGCGCGGCGGATCGCCGTCGT
>CAZXCB010000008.1:0-35217 GCA_964639075.1 uncultured Bifidobacteriaceae bacterium
CGAACTCCTCGTCGCCGTTCGCGGCGATCTCGGCGAGCACGCGGTCGCGGATGCGCTGCGAGATGTCGGTCCAGCCGTCCTTGACGAGGTCCTCGTCGGCGAAGCCGCCGGTCTGGAGCGTCGCGAAGTTGATCAGCCACTCGTGCTGCCATCCGGGCTTCAGCGTGTCGAACCATTCGGGGTCGATCTCGTGGTTGTCGCGCACGTCGATCGACGACGGGGTGCGCTGGAACACGTACAGCTCTTGCGCGTCCCGACCGAGCGGCGGGATGCACTGCACCGCGGTCGCGCCGGTGCCAATGATGCCGACACGCTTGTCGCCCAGCTTGGTCATCGGCTCGTCCGGGCCACCGCCCGTGTACGGGTAGTCCCACCGGCTCGTGTGGAAGCTGTGGCCCGCGAACGTCTCGATGCCCGGGATTCCCGGCAGCTTCGGGCGGTGGAGTGGCCCGGTGCCCATCGCGACGAACCGCGCGCGGATCTCGTCGCCGCGGTCGGTGCGGATGATCCAGCGCGCGAGTGCATCGTCCCAACGGAGCTCGGTCACCTCGGTCGAGAACAGCGCGTCGTCGTAGAGGCCGTACTGCTTCGCGATCCGCTGGACGTGCTCGAAGATCTCCGTCGCCGGCACGTACTTCATGCTCGGGCGATGGCCGGTCTCCTCGAGCATCGGCAGGTAGATCATCGCCGCGGTGTCGCACATCGCGCCCGGGTAGCGGTTCCAGTACCACGCGCCGCCGACGTCGCCGCCGCCCTCGATGATCCGGACGTCGTCGACGCCCGCGATCTTCAGCTGTGCACCGGTGCACACCCCGCCGAACCCGCCGCCGATCAGCGCGACCGTCACCTCGTCGTGCACGGCGTCGCGCTCCACGCGCGGCGTGAACGGGTCCTCGAGCAGGTACGCGAACTTGCCGGTGGGCTGGAGGTACTGCTCGTTGCCGTCGGGCCGGATGCGCTTGTCACGCTCCTCCCGGTACTTCGCCCGCAGCGCCTCGTGGTCGACGGGATCGCGGTGGGCGGTGCCGGGGGCGGCGCTCGTGGTCATGGGGTCCTCCGCGGTGCGGGCCACTCCGTCGTGGTCACCGCCAGTCCATCACCTTTTTGCACGGTGTGTGAAGTCGCCGGCGACGTGACCCGTGTCTCACCCGCACGCGGGCCCGTCGGGAGGCGTCGGCTTGCGACGGCGGCGGATGCTGGCGGAGAGTGCTGATTCGCACATCTCGTGAGTAGGGGAGCCATGCAGTCGATTCGCAGGCGTCTGACCGCCGGCGCGCTGGTCGCCGGGTTGGTGATCGCGGCCGCCGCGTGCGGCAGCAGCGGTGGCGGCAGCGGCGGTGGGGGTGGCGCGGGCGAGCCCTGCGAGTCCCAGGGCAAGGGGGACGAGGTCGAGACGATCCGGGTTCCCCAGGACCACGACACGATCCAGGAGGCGGTGTGCGCGGCTCACGAAGGTGACCTCGTGCTCGTCGACAAGGGCGTGTACGAGGAGGCCGTCGACGTCACCACTCCGAACATCACGATCCGAGGCGTCGACCGCAACGACGTGATCCTCGAGGGCGGCTTCGAGCTCGAGAACGGCATTCGCGTGCTCGAGACCGACGGCGTGGTGGTGGAGAACATGACCGCGCGCGACTACACGAGCAACGGCTTCTTCTGGACCGGCTCGGACCACTTCCGCGGGTCGTATCTCACCGCGTACCGAAACGGCGACTACGGCGTGTACGCGTTCGATGCCTACCACGGCCAGTTCGACCACGGCTACGGCGGCGGCAGCCCGGACGCCGGCTTCTACGTCGGCGAGTGCTTCCGCTGCGACGTCGTGATCGACGCGGTGCTCTCGGAGAACAACGGGCTCGGCTACTCGGGCACCAACTCCGGCGGCGACCTCTACATCGTCAATTCGACGTTCCGGAACAACCGCGCCGGCATCGTCCCGAACACCGGCTCGTACGAGCAGTGCTATCCCGAGCGCGAGTCCACGATCGTGGGGAACGTCGTCGTCGACAACAACAACTCGACCGCGCCGGCGATCGACGCCGCGCTGCTCGCAACCGGCAACGGCATCCTCGTGCCGGGCGGCGTCCGGAACGTCATCGAGCGCAACCGCGTCGTCAACCATCAGCGGACCGGCATCGGTCTCGTGCCGTACCCGGAGAGCGACGCGAACGACCTGCCGCCCGCGTCGAGCGAGTGGGACACGCCGTGCACGCCGAAGTCGACTGTCACGAAGGAGATCCCGGAGGCCGACTGCAAGGAGGTCAAGGACATCATGGACAAGTGCGGTGTGCTCTGGCCGCCGAAGGAGAACCGGGTCGTCGGCAACGTGGTCGAGGGCTCGGGGGTCGCCGACCTCGCCGTCGGGACGATCGACGTGTTCGGGACCGGTGAGACCACCGACAAGCTCGGGAACTGCTTCGCCGACAACACCTTCACGACGAGTGCCCCGCTCGACATCGAGACGCTCGCACCGTGCACCGGCACCGGGAGCGGCGACTGGAGCGCCGGAGTCCTGGATCTGGTCGGCGTGTTCCTCAACACCCCGGCCGCGCCTCCGGCGAACCGCTACCGCACGATGCCGGTCCCGCCCGCGCAGGAGAACATGCCCGGCTCGCCGACGGCGAAGCCGGTGCGGTTCACCGTCCCGACCACGCCCGACCTCGCCGCCCTCCAGGTGCCGCCCCCGCCGAACGGGACGTGACCCGCGAGCGGAGCACGCGGGTCGCGGCCGGGATCGCGGTGCTCGCCGCGCTCGCGGTGGTCGTCGCGGCCGCGCGGACGAGCTCGGCCGGCGACGAGGCCGTCGCGGCCGCCGCGGCGGCGAGCCGTCGCCACGGCCCCGAGCGGGTAGCGGGACCGCAGGGTCAAGTCGGCCAGTTCGTGGTCCAGTGCCTGTACAGCCACTCGGCCACCGACGATCCGATCGTGCATCCCGATCATGCGGGCATGTCGCACCGCCACGACTTCTACGGCGCGACGACCGCCCGCGCCGGCTCGACGCCCGCACGGCTGCGTCGTCAGCCGACGACGTGCGACAAGACCGTCGACACCGCGGCGTACTGGCACCCCACGCTGTACGACCACGAGGTCGCCGTCGTCCCGAGAAGCATCCAGGCGTACTACCGCGCTGCGCCGGGGGTGGACCCGACCGACGTGCAGCCGTTCCCGTTCGGGCTCGCGATGATCGCGGGCGACGCCGACGCGACGCGCCCGCAAGTTGGCGATGCGGCCGGGTGGACCTGCGGAGGACGCCCGGGCCTCCACGCGACGCCGCCGGTGTGCCCCGGGACGGCGCCGCTCCACATGCTGCTCACGTTTCCCGACTGCTGGGACGGCGAGCGGATCGACAGCCCGGACCACCGTGCGCACCTCGCCTACTCGCGCCGCGGTCGTTGTCCCGGCACGCACGCGGTCCACGTCCCCCAGCTCGCGGTGGCGGTCACGTTCCCGATCAGTGGATCGGGCCACGTGCTCCGGCTCTCCTCCGGCCCGGTCCTCTCCGCCCACGGCGACTTCCTCAACGCGTGGGATCCCGCGGGGCTCGCCCGGGAGGTCGTCCAGTGCATCCGCCGCGGAGCCGTGTGCGACCTCGCGTCGAACCGTCAGGAGTCACCGCTGTTCCAGACGCGCTGAGGTCGGCGCAGGACGCGTCGAGCTAGCCGACGACGCGGACGCCGCCGGTCATGCCACTCGACGCGGTGCCGTGCAGCGAGCAGTAGTACGGGTAGTCACCGGCGTCGTCGAATGTCACGGTGAACTCGTCGTCGGGGTCGAGCAGGCCGGACGACTCGAACCCGTCGCCGACCGAGATCACGTTGTGCCGGTTGCGACCCTTGTTGACGAACGTCACCCGGGTACCCGTGCTGACCGTCACGTAGGGCGGCTCGAAGCTGTTGTCGACCGCCTCGACCGTGACCGCGCGCCGGCCCGTCTCCTTCTCGAACCGCTTCCCGTCGAGCGATACCGAGGACGAGCCGGAGCCGCCGCAGGCGGCGAGCACGCCGGCCGCGAGCACGATGGTGGCGAGGACCCGGGTGAAGCGCATCGGGGGAGGGTAGCGACGCGCCGACGCCGGATTCGATGCGGAGCGCCGCCCGGACGGCAACCCCGCCCGCCGCCTTGCGGCTACGGTCCGCGGGCTCGGCGGACCCACGACCACGAGGAGACCTCCCATGACCGGTGGCGCACTGAAGTTGGCGAGCATGGACGACCTCGACCTGCGCATGTCGGAGTCGGTCCGGCCGCTCTACGAGGCCGTCATCGAGTTCATCCGCAGCGAGGTCGACCCGATCACCGAGGAGTTCTTCCGGCTCGGCGCCGATCGGGCCGACCGGTGGAGCTGGGCGCCGGGCCAGCTCGAGCTGCTCGACGGCGCCAAGGCCAGGGCGCGCGAGCGCGGCCTGTGGAACTTCTTCCTCCCCGACGCGGAGACGGGTCACGGGTTGAGCAACCTCGACTACGCATACATCGCGAACGAGCTCGGCAAGAACCGCCTGGCGTCCGAGTGCCTGAACTGCTCCGCTCCCGACACGGGGAACATGGAGGTGCTCGAGCGGGTCGGCACTCCGGAGCAGAAGCAGCGTTGGCTCGAGCCGCTGCTCGAGGGCGAGATCCGGTCTGCCTACGCGATGACCGAGCCGGGCGTGATGAGCTCGGACGCGCGCCAGATCCAGACGAGTGCGGTGCTCGACGGCGACGAGTGGGTCATCAACGGCGAGAAGTTCTACATCTCGGGCGCGGGCGACCCGCGCTGCAAGATCATGATCGTCATGGTCCGCACCAACCCCGACGCCGACGCGTACCGGCAGCAGTCGCAGATCCTCGTGCCGATGGACACCCCCGGTGTGGAGATCGTCGAGCCGATGCAGGTGTTCGGCATGGACGACGCGCCGCACGGGCACATGCACCTGCGCTTCACCGACGTCCGCGTCCCGCAGGGCAACGTGCTCCTCGGCGAGGGCCGCGGGTTCGAGATCTCGCAGATGCGGCTCGGCCCCGGCCGCATCCACCACTGCATGCGGTCCATCGGCGCGGCGGAACGCGCGATCGAGATGATGGTCGACCGCGGCGTGAGCCGCGAGGGCTTCGGGAAGAAGCTGATCAACCTGGGGAAGAACCTCGAGGTGCTCTCGCGTGCCCGCATCGAGGTCGAGGCGATGCGGCTCATGGTGCTGCGCGCCGCGAAGGCGATGGACACACTGGGCAACGCCGAGGCGCGGGTGTGGGTGAGCGCGGTGAAGGCGATGGTGCCCGAGAAGTGCTGCGTCATCATCGACGAGGCGATCCAGATGCACGGCGCCGCCGGGATCTCGCAGTGGTTCCCGCTCGCCGACATGTGGCACGCGCAGCGCACGTTGCGGCTCGCCGACGGGCCCGACGAGGTCCACCACCAGGTCGTCGGCCGCTACGAGGTGAAGACCCGCGAGGCCGACCGCACCGCCGACGCGCACCATCTCGCGCGTGGCGAGCTGTTCACCGGTCCCTGACCGGCGTGCCCGCGCGAAGGGTCAGCCGATGCCGAGCCGGGTGAGCTGCTCGGCGGGAGCCTCGACCGCCCGGAGGGCCTCCACGAGCAGGTCGGTCATGTCGGCGAGGGCAGCCGCGTCGGTGATGTTGCGCACCGCACCCGTGTCGTCGCACTCGGCGCGGTCGTAGAGCAGGTCGCCGCGGAAGCGGCCCAGCCCCCAGAAGGGCAGGGCGTCGCTCGGATCGAAGGGTTGACGGATCACCGGGACGTCGCTGCCCGGGATCCGGTCGAGGACGGCACGGTCGTCGGGACGCGGGAGTCGCAGGTCCGGCACCACGTGCACCGGCATCGTCGACCAGCGGTTCGAGAACATCGACAGCGGCCGGTTGCCCGCCACCGGCGCCCGCGCGTAGGTGTGGGTCGCGTCGGCGACGTGGACCTCGCGGCCCCAGACGCCGCACAGGGCCCACTCGCGCACGCTCGTCGCGGTGCCGTCGAGCAACCCGACGAGCGAGCGACCGTGGGTGCGGTGCTCGGGCTCGACGCCGAACGTGTCGCACAGCGTGGCGTGGAGGTCGACGGTCGTCGTGAGGGCCGCGCACGTCCGCGGGCCCACGCCCGGCCACGCGATCAGCAGTGGGATGTGACCGAGCTCGGGGTGGACCGCGACCGCGGGCTTGCCCCACATCCCGCGTTCGCCCAGGTAGTGGCCGTGGTCGGTGCACAGCACGAACGCCGTGGTGTCCCACGCGTCGTGCCGGTCGACGACGTCGAGGATGCGCCCGAGCCAATGGTCGATCATCGCGAGCTTGGCTCCGTACTGCGCGCGGAGGTGTCGGGCCTCGCGCTCGGACAGCGTGTTGCCATCGCGGACGTCGATGTCGTCGCCACTCGAGTACGGCGGCCAGACGATGCGCTCGCCGGCCCACTCGGGGTCGTACCGCCTCGCCCACCGCTCCGGCGTGTCGAAGGGCTCGTGCGGATCGAACTCGTCGACCACGAGGAGGGCGCGCTCGTGGGGCTCGCGCGCTGCGCCCAGCTCGCGGTCCAGCCAGGCCGCGGCCGCGGTCATCGTTCGGGGACCGGGGTAGTCGGCCTCGTCACGGAAGTACGTGCGGCTCGTCTCGTAGCCGCGCCAGCCGGTCTCCCGGATCGGCAACAGCGTGGGCGCGCCGACGGCCGACGGATCCGGTCGCGTGCGCCAGAGGTCGTCCTCGTGGCCGCGCACGTAGTCCCAGGCGCCGAAATCGGTGTGGTAGTTCTCGCCGCCGACCTCGAAGAGGTGAGGATGGTCCGACACGAGCATCGTCCGGATCCCGTCGGCGCGCCGGAGCCGGTGGGTGACCGCGTCCTCCCAGATCTCGATCGAGCCCCACGGTCGCCACGGGAAGTCCAGCGTGCCGACGAGCAGGTCGTGGCGCGCCGGGATGCACGGCAGCGAACCCGTGTGGTGGTTCGTGAACCGCACCGAGCGGGCCGCGAGCCGGTCGAGGTTCGGGGTGTCGAACTCGTCCGCGCCGTAGGCGCCGATCATGTGGCGGTTGAGGCTGTCGAGCAGCACGACCACGACGTCGCGCGGCGCGGTCATCCGCGGACCGTGCTGCGGTCGGCCTGGGCCAGGATCCACCGCGCGATGAGCCGCGCCGAGCGGTCCCGGTAGTGGACACCGTCGGGTCGGAGCTCGACGCCCCTGATCCGGGTCCGGCACGGCCCGGTGGCCGTCGGGCAGACGTAGCGTTCGAGATCGACGAGCGTGACGCCCGCGTGCGTCGCCGCGACCTTGCGGATCAGCGCGTTCGTGCAGTCGGACTGCACGCGCTCGGCGAGATTCGGGACGGGTTGTCCGGAGTAGGCGCTCGTGGTGAGGATCACGTCGGCGCCTCCTGCGTGCATCTGGTCGACGGCTCGCCCGAGGGTGCCCCGATACCACGACCGGTAGGCCGGATCGCAGGGCGCGATCCACTGTCCGTCGTGCAGCATCTGTCCGAGGCCGGCGTCGCTGAACGCGATCACGACGGTGTCGGGTCGGAACCGGCGCGCCGCCGACCGCCACGCGCCGTCGCAGGGGATGGTGACGATCCCGGTGCCGTACGCCGAGAAGCGAAGGCGATCCGACCGCGGGAAGACGCACGCCCAGAGCCCGCCGTTGAGCGTGACGGTCGACGGGAGGTGCAGGCGGCTGAATCCCTCCCCGCCGAGGTAGTACCCGACCGAGTTGCCGACGACCATCAGGCGGCGGGTGACCGCGTGGCGCCGTGCCGTCTGCGCCGCGGCCGCGGGGTCGGTGGTGCCTGCGAGTGCGACCGGTGTCGGTGACCGGTAGCCCGCGGTGCTCACGAGCATCACGGCGATCAGAGCGGCGGCCGCGGCGGGGGTGAGCCACCCGAGGGTGCGGGCCGAGAACGCACCCCGCCGGATCGGTTGCTCCACGAACCGATACGAGACGATCGCGACGGCGAGCGTCGCCACGAGGCGGAGCGCGAGCAGGGGCCAACCGTCGAGCCCGGTGCGGCTCTCGTCGAGCCAGAGGTAGAGGGGCCAGTGGTACAGGTAGACGCCGTAGCTGACGAGACCGAGTCCGACGAGCGGCCGGACGCCGAGCACGCGGGCGACCGGTCCGGGCTCGGGGTGCGCGGCGGCGGCGATGACGGCAGCACCGGCGGCCGCGCCGACGAGCAGGCCGCCCCGGTAGACGTTGACGCCGGACAGGCGGATCCACATCGCGACGAGCAGCAGCGCGCCGGCGATCGCCGCCCCTTCCACGATGCGGCGGAGCGCCCGGGAGCGCGCCGGTCCGCGCCAGGTGAGGAACGCGCCGAGCGCCGCACCGATGAGGATCGACGGCGCGCGGGTGTCGGTGCCGTAGTAGACGCGGGTGGCGTCCTCGGTCCGGAACCAGAGCCCGAGCGCCAGCAGCGAGAACGCCCCCGCGAGCCCCGCGGAGACGAGGAATGTGCGTTGCGCGGTGGCATCCCGTCCGGTTCGGCCGGTCCGGCGGCCCCACGCGAGCACCGCCACCATCACGAGCGGCCAGACGACGTAGAACTGCTCCTCGATCGCGAGGCTCCACGTGTGGTTCAACGGCGACGGGCTGGTGAAGAGGGCGAAGTAGTCGAAGCCCGCGAAGACGAACCGCCAGTTCGCGACGTAGGCCAACGTGCCCCACGCGTCGTCGCGGATGCGATGCACATCTTCGGGGCGCGCGACGAATGCGGCGTAGAGCGCGACGCCCGCGACGACGAGGAAGAGCGCGGGGAGCAGGCGCCGGGCGCGCCGGGCCCAGAACGCGAGCAGCCCGACCCGCGCCGTGCCGCGCATCTCGACGAGCAGCAGCGAGGTGATCAGGAAGCCCGACAGGACGAAGAACAGGTCGACCCCGAGGAAGCCACCCTCGAGGTGATCCCCGTGGAACAGCAGCACGGCCAGCACTGCAGCGCCGCGGACGCCGTCGAGCGCCCGGCGACGAGGAAGCGTCCCCCCGGCCGTCATCGTCGCCATCCTCACATCGCCGCCGGGACCCGTCCAGAATCCGGCCGCGGCCGTGGGTCCGTGGCGTCAGTACTCCTCGGCCGCGCCGGGATCGCCGGCGCCGAGATCGGCGTAGGTATCGCCGCGGGGACCGATACACCCGCTCACGACGACGGCGGTACTCGCGTGCTCGGTCCGAGCTCCATGAGGAGGGCGGTGCACGCGACCGTGGGGCCGCGTCCCGACGGGGTCAACGACGCCGTCCGCGGGTCGCGGCCGCCGTGGTGACCGAACCCTCCCGGATCGCCCGCGTCGATCGCCGGGAGTTCACGTACCTGGTCCACGAGCACCCGACCTGCGCGTTCCAGGTGATGGGCGTGTTGGCCGAACGGCTGCGGCGCGCCAACGAATCGACCGATCGGGCGTTCTGACGCGTCACCGGTTCTCCGGTATTCAGTCTGCGGGCCCACTCGCTCAAGCGCGAGCCGCCGCCGCCGATCGACCCTTCGGGCGCACCCTCCGGTGCGGTGAACGCGGCGCTGCTGCCGTCCGATCAGCAGGGTTCGCCACGCGGAGGAACGCAGGATGGGCACCGAGCGGGAGCAGGCACCGCGTGCATGGCCGAAGGGTGCGCGGACGCGACTCGAGGTCTCGGCGGGGCCGGGACTCGGACGCGTGGTCGGCGAGCAGGGACTCCACGCGATCAAGGGTGCGTTGGGCGGGCTGGGACTCCTGATCGAGGAACCCGATGTCATCGACCAACTGGCGCGCGCGGTGACGATCGACGGCGATGGGGCGGCCGTCGTGGCGCGGCTGCGCACGGACGACGGCTCGAGCCGGTGGACGGCGATCCGGGTGCGCGTGACGGCAGGTGACGACGGTGCCTTCACGATGGTGATCGACCTCGAGGACGTGTCCACGAACCAGTGTGCCGAGCCGGCCGCGCCGGCACCGGTCCGCCTCGCTCCCACTGCCGCGGCGGGAGCGTCGGCGCCACCGACGTCGCCGGCCGGGCTCGGCGTCGTCGATGTCCGACGCGGCGCCGCGGCGGGCGAGCTCCGGGCGCTGTTCCAGCCGCAGGTCTGCCTCCTGACGCGCGCGGTCGTCGGGTTCGAGGCGCTCGCCGCCTGGGAGCATCCGTCGCACGGGTTGCTGCGCGCGCGGTTCTTCATCGACGCGGCGATGGCGGCCGGGGTCATCGACGACGTGCTGCACGTGGTGATGGACGACGCCGTCCTCGCCATCGAACGCCTCACCGCGCGTGGGACCCCAGCACCGGTGTCGGTGAACCTGGCCGCGGACCAGCTCCGCGACGCGGGTGTGGCCGAGCTCGTGCACCGACGCGTCTCCGAGCGCGCCGTCGATCCCGCGATGCTCACGCTGGAGATCCCGGCCTGGTCCGTCCCGCGGATCGCCGCGGCGGCGCTCGACGGCATCCGGTCGCTGCGCCAGATCGGCGTCTCGGTGTTCCTCGACGACTGTGGCGCCGCGGACCTTCCCGACATCCATTCCGGTGAGCTGCCCATCGACGGCGTGAAGCTCGCCGCGTCCCTCGTCGCGGAGCTCCCCGGATCCGACGCGGCCGCCGCGACGGTGCGCGGGCTGATCACGACGGCGCGGGCGCGCGGCCTGCGGGTGATCGGGCTCGGCGTCGAGACCCCGGACCAGTCCCGGATCCTCCGCACGCTCGGCTGCGAGGTCGGACAGGGCTACCTGTTCGCACGGCCGATGAGCGTCGACTCGCTCCCGATGTGGATGGCGCAGTCGGGCGCGTCGCCCGCGGCCGCGACGCAACGGGTGTCCTGAACGCTCAGGAAGTCATCCCGTTGAGCCCGACGAGTCCTCGGGCCAGCTCGATCTCGCCCATGTGGCGCAGGCCGTGCTGGTACAGCCAGCACTCGAAACCGTCGAGCACGGTGATGCCCTCCGGGCCCGCGCACCTCGCGCTGTAGGTGGATGCGACCTGCGGCGGGAAGGGGCGGGTGATCAGCACGCGGGTGAGGTCGTCGGGGTCCATCGTGGCGAGGTGGTCCTCGGTCCGCTGGAACACGGTGCGTTGATACTCCTTGAACGCGTCGTAATCGCCGATGCGTTGGTGGATCATCTCGTCGACGGTGCGGTGCTTGCCGTGGTCGTTGATCGTCATGTTCACGCGCTGCTGCCACGCGTCGCTCCACACCGGCGCGATACCGGTGATGAGCATGAACGATGCGTCCTGCATGTTCGTGTAATGGAACAGCGAGAACGCGATCGGCAGGACACCCTCCCGCTCGAAGTGGTTCACGTGGCCGAGGTCCATCGTGTCGACGGCCTGGTAGTAGAGCGAGTGCATCGTGTGCATCCGCCGCTGCAGGGAATCCATCAACACATCGCCGATCACCGGTGCCATCAGCTCGTCTCCATCGAGTAGCTGTTCTTCAGCTCGTCCTGCACGACCTTCGCGGTCGTCGAGGTCGTGACGACCCGCAGTGGGGCCGTGAGCGTGCGAGCACGGTAGGTCCAACCCGCGGGGAGCTCCAGGCGCGATCCGAGGGCGGCGAGGTCGGACTGCGAGAGCGTCGGGTCGATCTGCTGGCTCCAGGACTGCATGACGAACGTCGTCCCGTCCGCGTCGGTGATCTCGTACACCGTGCGGCCCTCGTCGAAGGTGAACACGGTCTCGCGGTTCACCGCGTTGACGACGTAGGGCCTCGACGCCGCGATCGGGTCAGGGACGACCACCGTGGCGCGCTGGATCATCTCCATCCCGCCGAAGGTCTTGCGCACCTCCGGGCCGGAGCTCTGCTTCTCGATCCCGTCCATGAGCCAGTAGCGCGGACCGTTGAGCAGCGCGATGAGCGCGTCGTTCTCCTGGGCGATCGCGGCGGCGTCCATCGCCTGCCACTGCGCCTCGGGACAGGCGTTCAGCGGGAAGGTGTTGTAGACGTCGGCGGTCGGGCCGGCCGGCGCAGGGTGCAGCAGCAGGACCTCGCAGTACCGCTTCGCGCGCAAGCCGGTGCCGGACTGGACCTTCGTGGTCGTCGACGACGTGGTGGACGACCCGGAGGCGCCGGAGCCCGACGACCCACAGGAGCCGAGCAGCAGCAGTGCCGCGATGCCGAACGCGAGTGTCCCGCGTCGCCGGGGCGTGGTCGTGTTCATGTGCGCATGCCTCCCGTGGCGAGCCCGGTCCATCGTCAGCCCTTCCTGTCCGGTGCGGTGACGATCGACGGCACCAGACGGTCGATCGCGCGGTCGACGACGAGCACGTGCGCCTCGGCGGCGGCCGCCGTCGCGACCAGCGCGTCGAGCGCGGCATCGTCCCGGATCGTCACGAATCGGGCGCGGTCGAAGCTCCGGTCGTCGCCGACGATCACACCCTCGACCACGAAGCTCGCGACCGCCTCGATGCCCTCGATCGGAGGGACCGGCGTCACGCCGCCGCGGTCGACGACGAGGACCAGTCGTGCGTCCGCGGCGGCGTCGCGCGGGACGCCTTCCGGGAGACACGACATCACGATCGTGAAGTCCATGCCGGCCTCCTTGTGCACGTGCTGGTCCTTGAAGTCGTCACGCTGCTGCATCGCGAAGAACGCGGCCCGCGACGGATACCGCACGATCCCGATGCGGTCCCAGGAGGGCTCACCGGCGCGCTGGTCCAGGACGTCGCCGTGGAACGCGACCATGGCGCCCACCGCGGCGAGCGGCCCGAGTGGGGCGTACGCGTCGTCGGCCGCCTTGCCCGACACGCCGGCCTCGTTGCCGTCCGCGTAGCTGGCGACGGGCCGGTACTTCATGAGGTTCAGCGCCCAGAACGGGCCGTCGACCTCGGCGGGGAGCGCGAGCCAGCGCTGGATCAGCTCCCAGTTCGGGGTTCCGTAACCAGGATGGGCGGTGCCGACCATGTTTTCCTCTCGTGGTGACGGTCTCGTGCGCAACCGGGTCAGGGGGTGAGCAGCGACTCGAGCGCGTCGGCGAGGAGCGCCTCGGTCTCGGTGGTCGAGAACCTGCGGTGGATGCGGTAGTGGTCGAGGGCCTCGAGCTCGCAGAGCGCGTCCATCGCCGCCACGCGTGCTCGTCGGGTCCGCGCGGGCATCGCGTCCAGCTCCGCCGCGAACTGCTTCTCGATCTGGTCGCGCAGCGCTCGGCGGGTGAGCTCGAGCTGCTCGCGGAGGATGTCGTCGACGACGGCACGGATGCGCGTCGCGCGCGCCGCCGGGCCGATCGCCTCGAAGAGGCGCACGCGGTGCGCGGCGAAGTCCGCGATCCGCGCGGCGAGGGAGCCCTCGCCGATGCGGTGGAAGTGGTAGAGGTGCCACACCGACGCGAGGTGGTGGCTGATCGCGGCGCGCAGGAGCACCTCCCGGTCGTCGAAGTACCGGTAGACCGACCGGGGCGAGATGCCGGCGCGGCCCGCGACGCGCTCGGGCGTCGGGTCGAGGTCGCCCTCGGCGATCAGCTCGACGATGGCGTCGAGCACCGCCGTGCGGTTGCGGTCGCGCCGGGCGAGCCGCCCGTCGGTGGGCGCGACCCCGGCCGGCTCCGTCGCCGCGGTCATGCGCGGGACCCGGAGCCCGCGACGAGGGAGCCGACGGCGCCCGCGCGCGGATCGGGTGTGGCAGCGACGAGCGCCCGCCACGCGTCGGTCACGGCCTCCGGGCCGACCGCGTGCTGCACGTCGAGCCACCGGTCGGTCCACGCGGAGTAGGCGGCCCAGGCCGCGCCGGTCCGCCGCTCCAGCTCGGCGCGACCCCAGTCGGAGGTCCGCTTCGCGATCTGGGTGGGCGCGAAGAAGAACTCGGGCTCCGGACCTCCGAGCGCCTCCAGTGGTGCGGCGGCCTCGTGGTCCCAGTGGGTGCCGCCCACGATCATCGAGTGCGCGAGACCGTCGCCGTACGCGGCGTGCACCGCGTGCCGCACGTCCGCGTTCCCGGCGATGTCGACGTACACGGCACTGCCCGCCGCGACGCTCGCGACGTCGTCGTACTCGGCGACGTCGTCGTACACACCGAGGCCCTCGACGAACGCGCGGTTGCGCTCGGAGGTGAGGCCGACGACACGCCGGCCCCGGCGGTGCGCGAGGTACGCGACGCCGATCGCGGTCTTGCTGGACGCGCTCGACAGGATGATCGCGTCGGTGCCGAGGTCGTCGCGGTCGACGAAGAAGTCGTCGACGACGAACGACGTGAAGAACAGGGGGAAGAGGAGCATCTGCTGCGACTCACGTCCGGCGTCGTACGCCGGGTCCGCGGCGCAGCGGACGTAGCGGTTGTAGGCGCCGGCCATGGGTGCCCGGTGCGCGGCGAGGTCGCTGAGGCCCCGCTCGTCTTCGCGCCCGGGTTCGATCACGAGCTCCGAGGCCATCGGGAGGTATCCGTAGAGGCGCTCGCCGACGGCACACGCCCTTGACGAGGTCTCGACGACCTCGGCGAAGCCCCAGACGGGCACGCAGCCCCACACGCCGGGGTCGCCGGTCGGGAAGAAGTCCCAGTACCGCATCGCGCCGCCGAAGACGGCGTAGGTGACGTTGTTGGTCGTGAGACCGAACCCGTCGACCCGGAGGCGGGCCCGGTCGGCGCCGAGGGGCACCGGCTCGACCTGCTCGATCCGCACGTCGGCGAGGCGGTCCTTGGCCACCTCGAGGATCGTGGCAGCTCCGGTGTCACGACGATCGGTCACAGGTGGTGATCCTGCGGGATCGTCAAACTATTGTCAAGCCAACTGACACTTTCTCGCGATCGGCGTTGGGGATCTCGCTCACGAGGCCGCGGCGACCTGGGCGCGGATCTCGTCCATGTCGAGCGCCCGCGTCTGCGTGATCAGGTCCTCGAGCGCGGCAGCCGGGAGTGCACCGGGCTGGGAGAAGAGCAGGATCCCGTCCCGGAAGATCATCAGCGTCGGGATGGACTGGATGCCGGCGCCGCCCGCGAGCCGCTGCTCGGCCTCGGTGTCGACCTTGCCGAAGACGACGTCGGTGTGCGCCTCGGCCGCCGTCTCGAACACCGGGGCGAACTGGCGGCACGGTCCGCACCACGACGCCCACCAGTCGACGAGGACGATGCCGTCGCCGGCGATCGTGGACTCGAAGTTCTCCTCGGTGAGCGTGACGGTGGCCATGGTTCCTCCAGGTGTCGGCGGTCGAGCTGCATCAACCGCAATACCCCACAGGGTATTCCAGGAGCGCGGGCCCGGCTTCGTGACGGCCTGGGTGCCCGGAGACGCCGCGTAGAGTCCCGATCGCGTGACGACGACGGGGGACTGGAAGGCCCGTCCCGCGGGCCCCGACTACGAAGCGACCCGGCAGCGGCTGGTGGACGCCGCCGAGGAGATCGTGCGTGCGCGTGGCGTCGCCGCCCTCCGGCTCGACTCCGTGGCCGATGCCGTCGGGCTCCACCGCTCCTCGGTCTACCGTTACGTCGACTCCAAGGAGGAGCTGGTCACCGCGGTCGTGCTGCGGGCGTCGTTGCGCGTCGGCCGCCACGTCATCGATCGGCTCGGTGAGTCGGCGTCGCCGGAGGGGTTCGTCGTCGACGGGCTGGTGATCGCGCTCACCGAGATGGCCGGCAACCCCGTCTTCACGTCGTTGCTCGAGCCGTCGGCGAGCGCGTCGGTGACGCGCATCGCCGGCACCGCGCTCACCGAAGGGATCCGCCCGCTCGTCGAGCCGATGTTCGTCGCGGCCGGCGCGCGCGGGATGCTGCGAGCCGGGGTCACGCCGGAGTCGGCGATGCAGTGGCTGCAGATCGTGGCGATCGGACTGCTCCGGCTCCCGAGCCCGCTCGATCCCGACGACCTGCGAGCGCTGTTGGAGCTGATGCTCGTGCCGGCGTTGCTCGACCGGGACGGCCGCAGCCCCGACGGGCTCAGATCCGGGTGATCCGACCGCCGGCGCCGGTCACGATCGCGACCCGGTCGGTGAATCTCGTGCTCGGCTCCGCTCCGGCCGGTTCGATCGGTGAGTGTCTACAGCTCCGGCGCGCCGGCTTCCGGCACCGTGCCGGGGAGGAGCGGCCGGCGCCGCGGCACCTTCATCATCGAGAAGTCCGCCGTGGCGATCACGTGGCCGTCGGTGTCCGCGACGCGGCACTCGACCACGATGAGCTGCGCGCCGACCTTGACGATCTCGGCGCGGGCGACCACGACCTCGGTGCGTGGCCGCCCGAGGTAGCGGACGTGCATGTCGGCGGTGATGAGCGACTCCGTCTCCGCGTCGAAGTCGCTCGCCCCGACCGCGGCGAGGGCGCACGCGAGGTCGACCATCGTCGCGATGGCGCCACCGTGCAGGCTGCCGGTCGGGCCGCAGGCCTCGGGGCGCACCGCCATGCGGACCGTCGCGACCGGTACGCCCGGCGCGGGCGGATCGAACTCCAGGCCGAGCAGATCGTGGAGCGGGATCGGTACCGCCGGAAGCGGCGGATCCGTTCCGACGCTCACGCGGCGCGGTCCCGGATCGTGCACGAGACGGGGAGCGCGGTCAGTCCGCGGATGAACATGCGGTTGCCCCAGTCGGGTGTGCCGGCGAGCGCGAGGTCGTCGAGCCGGTCGAGGATCGCGGTGAACGCGATCTCGGCCTGGAGGCGGGCGAGGTGGGATCCGAGGCACGCGTGGGCTCCGGCGCCGAACTGGAGGTGCTGGCTCGCGTCGGCGCGGTCGACGCGCACGGCCTCCGCGTCGTCGCCCCAGCGGCGTGGGTCGCGGTTCGCGGAGGCAGGGCTCGCGTAGATCACCGCGCCGGCCGGGAGCTCGGTGGCGCCGACGGCGGTCGGTCGGGTGGTGATGCGCCGCACGAAGTGGTTGGGCCCGTCGAAGCGGAGCAGCTCCGAGACCGCGTTCCGCAGGAGGCCCCGCTCCGCGCGCAGGCGCGCGAGCTGGTCGGGCTCGCGGAGCAGGGCAAGGGTCCCCGCGGCGATCAGCGCGGCGGTCGGCTCGTGCCCCGCCATGTAGAGCGTCACGAGCTGCGCGTTGAGATCGTCCCGGGACAGCTGCGCACCGTCGACCTCGGCGTGCACGAGGGCGGACATCAGGTCGGCAGTCGGGTGGGCGCGCTTCTGCTCGGCCTGGTCGTCGAGGTACGCGTGCATCTCGTCGAGCGCTCGGGTGCACTCGGCGCGTTCGGCCGCGCTCATGACCGGGTCGACCATCCGCGCGACGCACTGGGTCCAGTATCGGAAGCGCGGGCCGTCCTCCTCGGGCATGCCGAGCATCTCGGAGAAGATCTCGACCGGCAGCGGGTACGCGAAGTCCGCGACGAGGTCCAGCTCGACCCGTCCGGCGCCGTGCTCGGCGCGCAGCCGGTCGAACGCGCCGTCGATGCGGGTCGTGATGCGCGCGCGCAACCGCTCGATCTCGCGCGGCCGGAACGGTGCGGCCATCAGCGCCCGGATGCGCGCGTGGTCGGGGTCGTCGAGCAGCACGACCGTGCGCGACGCCCGCGGCTGCTCGGCGAGCAGCTCGAGCTCCATGACCGTGAGCGCGTTCGGGGTCGCGTTGCGGATGTCGCTCGACACGCTCGGGTCCCGCAGCAGCCGCCCGACGTCGTCGAAGCGGGTGACCACCCAACCCTGGAGCAGCTCCGAGCGGTGCACCGGGTCGTGGTCACGCAGCTGCGCGTACTGGGGGTACGGGTCGTCCGCGAAGCCCTCGGCGAGGGGGTCGAAGCTGACGGCCGCCGTCATGCCTGTCCCACTCTCGGCCCTGCGGGCCGGGCCGTTCGGGCCGCGCTCCGCACGCGCCACGAACCGTCGATCCACCGTGGTGCGGCGCTCACGGGATCGCGGGTTGGAACGTCTCGATGCCGGTGAGCCAGGGCCGACCGGCCTCCTTGAGCGCAGCCCACTTCGCCGTCGGGTCCTCGGTCTGACCGAGGTCCTCGGGGGTCGGACCGATGCGCTGGGAGAGCGGAGCCAGCGCGGTGGTGTCGAAGCCGTACACCTCGGCCGCGTTGAGCCCGAGGATCGCGGCGGTCTCGTCGCGCGGGATGTCGCGGAACGCCTCGCGGAGGAACTCCATCGTGTGCGGCCACGTGCCCTCGGGGTGTGGGAAGTCGTTGCCCCAGCAGAGGTTGCCGACGCCGATCTCGTAGCGGCGTGCGAGCTCGCGGCGCTGCGTGTTCGACGCGCCGATGAAGCAGTTGCGGTCGAAGTACTCGCTCGGCCGCATGGTGACGTTGCTGGTGAGCTGCTCGCCGAGCTTGCGCGACCCGTGGTCGCGCTCGTACACGAGGTCCATCCGCCACAGCAGGTCGTTGACCCAGAACGCGCCGCATTCGGCCACGCCGAACCGCAGTCGTGGGAATCGCTCGAACACGCCGGACCAGATGAGGAACCACAGCGGCCGGGACGACCAGAACCGGACCTCGGCCGCGTAGATCCCGATGTGCGGTCCGTACGACGCCTTGTCCGCGACGCCCGAGTGCACGTGGACCGGCATCCCGAGCTCCTCGCACGCGGCCCAGACGGGGTCGTAGCGCGCGTGGTGGTACGGCTCGTGCGGCTGCCACATCGGCGGGATCAGGATGCCGCCGCGGAGCCCGGACCCCTGCGCGCGGTGGATCTCCGCGACCGCGGCGTCGATGTCGGCGAGGATCGGCACGATCGCCACGCCCGCGCGGCGGTCCGGGCTCTCGTTGCAGAGCTCGGCCAGCCACCGGTTGTGGGCCCGGGCACCGGCGAGGAGCAGGTCGGGAGGGATGTCGCCGGTCGCCCCGAGCCCCGCGCCGAAGGGTGCCGACGCGCCGGAGGTGACCGAGTCGGCGTCCGGGAAGATCACCTCGCCCGCGACCCCGTCGGCGTCGAGCTCCTTGTCACGCCGACCCGCGTCCCAACCGCCGCGCAGGCCCTCCTCGTTCTCCGCGTGCCACTCGTCGGCGAAGTCCTGGTTGAGGAAGCCCTGGGTCGCGAGCTCCGCCATGCGCCGGCGCTCGGCGAGCGCGAGGTCGAACGTGTCGCGGTACTCGGGGTCGAGCCATTCGCGGTACTCCGCGTTCGGCAGGCCGGCGTGGCAGTCGGCCGAGATCACCAGGTAGTTGTCCATCACAGCTCCTCCACGTAGGTGGGATCGCTCCGCGCGAGCTGCGACTCGGCGCGGGCGCGGATCTTCTGGTCGGTGCGGTCGCTTGCCGGGAGGATCCAGAAGCGGTGCTCCCGGATGCCGAGGAAGCACGCCTCGGCGACCGCCTCGACGGGCGTGTAGTCCGGCTCCATGCCGGCGGCGCGCATCCGCGCCTCGAACGACTCGATGGTCGTGAAGGGTGTGGTGCGCGGGGTGTCGTTCTGCCACTGCGCCGGCCGCCGGCTGGCGGAGGTCAGCAGGCCGGTGCGCAGCACCTTGGGCCCCGGGAACAGGACCGACACGCCGATGCGCGCGTCGACGGATCGCAGCTGCGCCCAGAGGACCTCGCTCACGGTCGTGACCGCGGCCTTGGTCGTGGCGTAGATCGCGGACGCCGCGAGCGGCGCGATCCCGCCGTTGCCCGACGACGTGTTGACCACGTGGCCCTCGTCGCCCCCCTCGATCATCGCGGGGACGAACGCCTGCATCCCGTGGACGACACCCATGAGGTTGACCGAGAGGCCCCAGCCCCAGTCGTTGTCGGTGTGGTCCCACACCTTGCCCTCCGCGCCCGCGCCGACGCCGGCGTTGTTGCAGACGACGTGGACCGCGCCGAACTCCGTGTACGCGCGGTCCCGCAGCGCCATCACCGAGTCGCGGTCGGTCACGTCGGTCTCCACGCCGATCGCCGCGGCGCCCTGCGCGCGCAGGTCCTCGACTGCGGTCATGAGCGGCTCCGCGTCGAGATCGGCGAGCACGACCTTCATCCCCGCCCGTGCGAACCGCGCCCCCAGCGCTGCGCCGACGCCGCCGCCCCCACCGGTCACGACCGCGACCCGTCCCTCGAACCGCTCCATGGCTACGCCGCCGTCATCCGCGCGATCGCGAACGCCGGGCAGCGCAGCGCGTCGTCCGGGATCTCCGTCGCGAGGAGCGGCTGCGCGATCTCGGCCGGACTCGGGCCGAGCTCCGTGGCGAGGGGCGTGAGGGCGTCGAGATCGAAGCCGTAGAGGCGGGCCGCGTTCTCGCCGACGAGCGCGCGCACCTCGTCCTCGGGCGCGTCCGCGAACGCGAGGCGGAGATGCTGCTTCGAGTACGGCCAGCAGCCCTCGAGGTGGGGATAGTCGCTGCCCCACATGATGCGGTCGATGCCGACGGCATGGCGGGCGAGCATCTCCTGGGCGCGTGGGAAGCTCGCGCCGACATGGCACTGGCGGGCCCAGATCTCCGACGGCCGAGTGGTGAGCGCGCCGAGCGACCGGCCGAAGATCGCCTCCTGCGACCCGCCCGCGCCGCCGGCGCCGGTGAGGCGGCCGAAGTAGTAGTCGAGGCGGGCGACCTCCTCGACCGCCCACGCGGTGCCCTGCTCGGTGAACACGAGCTGCAGGTCCGGGTGGCGTTCGGTGACGCCGCCGTAGATCAGGTGCCAGAGGGTGCGGTGCGCCCACCACTGCACCTCGAGCAGGAAGATCGCCTGCGACGCGGGGTAGTCGCCCATGTCGGGCACCGCGCTGCCGCCATGATGGTTCACCGGCATGCCGCGTTCCTCGCACGCGTGCCAGATCGGCTCGTAGTCCGGCGCGTACAGCGGGGGGACCCCAGAACCGGGCGGCGCGCCCGGGAGCAGCACGCCGCCGAAGAGCCCGTGGTCGGCCGCCCAGTGGATTTCGGCGACCGAGCCCTCGACGTCGTGCAGCATGATCTGCGCGATGCCGGCCCGGCGCCCGGGCGCGGCCGTGCAGAAATCGGCGAGCCAGCGGTTGTGCGCGCGCAACCCGGCCCAGCGCCGTTCGAGATCGCCGTCACCCGCGCCGGGCGGCTGGTGCACGAGCGAGGTCTTCGGGAAGAACGGCGGGATCGTGTTCGGGAAGATCACCTCGGCGACGACGCCGTCGGCCTCCATCTCCCGCACCCGCCGGTCGGAGTCCCAGTTGCGCGCCGCGTCCTGACCCGCGAGGTCGTCGTACGGGTTCTCGAACGTCGCGTACCAGGCGTCGAAGTCGTCGTGGTACCGGGATTCGAGGAACGGCTTGTAGTCCGCGACGCTCGCTCCGGCGTGGCAGTCGGCCGAGATGACCACGTAGTTCGAGCCGGCCTCGCCCATCGCTTCCCCCTCCTCCGGTGTGCGAGCGATCGCGGGCAGGTTCGCACAGCCGCGCGCGGCAGGCAAGACGATTCTGGAAAATGTCTCCGGCCGTCGCATAGGGTCGTCCCGTGATGGCCGCGCCTGCGCTCGAGTACAACCCCTACGCGTTCGCGCTGCACGACGAGCCGTACGAGACCTACCGCCGGCTCCGCGACGAAGCGCCCGCGTACTGGAACGAGGACCTCGCGTTCTGGGCCCTGTCCCGGTTCGCGGACGTCCACGAGGGGTTCCGCGACTTCGGCGCGTACTCCTCGGCGCAGGGGATCGCGCTCGAGGCGCGTGGCGGCACGCAGGGCCTGCCGATGATGATCACGCTCGATCCGCCCGAGCACACGGTGATGCGCAAGCTCGTGAGCCGCATCTTCACGCCGCGCGCGGTGGCCGACATGGAGACCGAGGCGCGCCGGATCGTCACGGGCTACCTCGACCGGATCGTGCCGAGCGGTGAGTGCGATCTCGTCGCCGACCTCACCGGTCCGTTCCCGATGGACGTGATCTCTGCGGTGCTCGGGGTGCCGGAGTCCGACCGCGCCGAGCTGCGGGCCTACGCGGACCAGATCCTCGTGCGCGAGGACGGCTCGATGCGGCTGCCCAAGGTCGCGCTCGACGGCTTCGTCTCGCTCGTCGGCTACTTCGCCGCGGAGCTCCCGGCGCGGCGGGCCGGCGCGCGGTCCGGACTCGTCACCGACCTGGCCGGGGCCGAGGTCGACGGGCGGCCCTTGACCGACGACGAGCTGATCGGGTTCAGCCTCTTGTTCGTGATCGCCGGCCACGAGACCACGACGAAGCTGGTTGCCAACGCCGTCGAGCTGCTGAGCCGGCATCCGGACCAGCGCGCGGCGCTGGTGGCGGACCCGTCACTCGTGCCGAACTGCCTCGAGGAGGTGCTGCGCTTCCACACGTCGACCCAGTACATGCACCGCACCCTGACCCACGACGTCGAGCTGCACGGCCAGGCCCTGCGCGCCGGTGACTCCGTGCTGTTGCTGATCGGATCGGCCAACCGTGACGAGCGCGAGTTCGGGCCGACGGCGGACCACTTCGACATCACCCGGCCGCCGGGCCGGCACATCGCGTTCGGATACGGGCCGCACTTCTGTCTCGGCGCCGGACTCGCGCGCATGGAAGGGCGCGTCGCGCTCGAGGAGATCCACCGGCGGATCCCCGACTACGAGGTCGACCACGACGCCAAGGTCCGGTTCCACAGCGGCAACGTCACGGGCTGGACGCGCCTGCCCGTGCGGTTCGGGCGCGGTTGAGCCGCGTCAGCCCGCGTCGGTCTGGTCGGCGGTGACTCGGGCGATGATCTCCTCGGTGGTGCGCACGACGCCCTGGACGCGCGGGTAGCCGACGTACTGCGCGAGGTGGATGAGGATCTCGCGGGCCTCGGTCGGAGTGATCTCCTCGTTCCGCAGCGCGGATTCGAGGTGGATGCACCAGGCGTCGGACTCGCCGACCGCGAGTACCGCGGCGAGCGTGATGAGCCGCCGCTCGCGCCGCTCGAGCTGCGGCCGGGTCCACTGCTCGGCGAAGAGCTGGCTGAGCATGACGTCGGCGAAGTCCATGAACCCGGGCGGGGGCAGCGGCACGGTCCCGGCATAGAGGTCCTGGAACACCTCGGCGCCGCGCGCCACGCGCTCCGGATCGATCGGGGGCTCGTTCGCGGTGCTCATGCTGTCGGCTCCTCCAGTCGGTAGACGCGCCGGGCGAGCTGCCCGGCGAGCTCGGCGGTCGGGACCGGGACCCCGGCCTCGTCCGCGAGCCGGGTGATGAGGTCCAGGTCCTTCTCGATGATGTCGGCGTAGCCGCCGAGGAGGCGGCGGGTGCCGTCGTCGGCGAGCTGGTCGTCGGCGAAGTCGAGCAGGAGCATGTAGTTGCGGGTCATCTCGCCGAGCTGGCCGTTCGCCGTCATCGCGGTCCGGAGGTCGTCGAGGGACAGGCCGAGGTGCGAGGCCAGGGTGCCGGCCTCGTACACGCCCATGAACGTCACGTAGGTCTGCAGGTTGATGCACAGCTTCAGGCGGCTCGCCTGGCCGAGCGGTCCGGCGTGGATGCGCACCTTCCCGCACGCCGCGAGCACGGGCTCGAGCCGTTCGAGGTCGGCCGCCTCGCCACCGAGCAGGAACGTCGACCGGCCCTCGGCGGCCATCGCCGCGCCGCCCGTGACCGCGGCCTCGACCACTGCGATCCCGTGGGGTGCGGCGGTCGCCGCGGCCCAGGCGGTGGTCTCGGGGAGGACCGTGGAATGGATCGCCACGACGGCCCCCGGCGCGAGGTGCGCGAGCACGCCGTCGGGTCCGTCGAGCACCGCGCGGACGTGCGCGTCGGCGGGGACGCACACGCCGACGAGCGAGCAGCGGGCCGCGAGATCGGCCAACGAGGTGGCGCGTCGCGCGCCGGCCGCGGTCATCCGGTCGACGGCGTCCGCGTCGAGGTCGAACACGACGACCGGCAGACCGGCGCGCAGCATGCTCTCGACGAGCGGCGCGCCGATCGCGCCGAGCCCGACGAAGCCGACGGGGTCCGGGCCGTCCGTCATCACCACTCCCGTCGTCGTCATCCGGCCGGGTGCGACCAGCGAGGCGGCGGACTGTACCGGTCGCGCGCCGAGCAAGGTTGTGGTCTCGGGGGGTCCGTCGCTAGACCATGGCGTCCGCTCGTCGATCCGTGAGGAAGCCATGCCGTCGATCCTCGGTCAGTTCTGCATCACCGTCTCCGACCTCGAGCGGTCCGTCGCCTTCTGGCAGGACGTCATCGGTCTGCCCGTGCAGAGCCGCACCGAGATCCCGGGTGTGCTCGAAGCCGTGCTCCAAGCGCCGCAGGGCGGCTCGCGGATGCAGCTCGCGCAGTTCCTCGACCGTGAGGGTCCGGTCGACATGGGCACCGCGATGTGGAAGCTCTACGTGAACACCGACGACTGCCAGCAGTTGTTCCAGCGCTGCGTCGCGGCCGGCTGCGACGTCGACTCCGAACCCCAACGGCTCGATCGGTGGCCGGTCACGGTCGCGTTCGTGCGCGATCCCGACGGATACCTGCTCGAGCTGATCGAGTACCACGAAGGCACCCGCGCGGGCGTGCCGAACCCGAAGGACTTCGCCGAGAGCTGACGCGCTGGTCGTCACGCTTCGATGGACGTACAGCGACCGAATCCGGTGCCAGACGTCCATCGAACATCCGGTGTGCGGCGGAGATCATCGACGACCCAACGGTGACGTTGCGGGGCGGGATCCTCAGATCAGGCGGACGAGCGCGGTGAGGCCGACCACGACGATGAGCGCGCGCAACGCGCGCGGGTCGAGCCGGCGGCCGAACGTCGCGCCGATCTGACCGCCGATCACCGAGCCGACCGCGATGCACGCGACGATCTTCCAGTCCACCTCGGTGGACAGGATGAACACTGCCGATGCAGTGAGGTTCACGGTCATGGCGAGCACGTTCTTCGTGCCGTTCAGGCGCTGCAGATGGTCGTCGAGGAAGATCCCGAGCAGCGCGATCAGGACGATCCCCTGCGCGGCTCCGAAGTAGCCGCCGTAGATCCCTGCCAACCCGACGAGCACGGCAAGGGGCAGCGTGACGTGGTGGCGGGTGCCGTGGCGGGCGACGAGGCGACGCGAGATCGCGGGCTGGAACACCACGAGCACGAGCGCGATCGCGATGAGCACGATCACGACCCGGCGGAACACCGAGCTCGGCAGGAGCAGCAGGAGGATGGCGCCGGTGAGGCCCCCGGCGACCGACGCCGGCACGAGGCGGCGCAGCCGATCGCCCTGGCCGGCGATCTCGCGCCGGTACCCGATCGCGCCGGAGAGCGCACCGGGGACCAGGCCGATGTTGTTCGACACGTTCGCGAGCACCGGCGGGTAGCCGAGCGCGATGAGTGTGGGGAAGGTGATGAGCGAACCGGATCCGACGACGGTGTTGAGGGGCCCCGGGGCGTGGCGGGCGCCGGTGTGGTGGGCGGCTTCGCGCGGGGCCCGGGGGGGCCGAGTGTAGGCGCGGCGGCGACGCCGCGGCGACCGCGACCGCGGTGGGGACAGCGTGTCGAACGGCTCGCTAGGGTCGGGTCGACCAACGCCGAACCGGCACCGACAATCCCCCAGGAGTCGTGATGTCGACCCCCACACCTGCGCGCTACACGATCATCTCCGCCGACTGCCACGCCGGCGGGAGCCACGAGCAGTACCGCGAGTACCTCGACCCGGCGTTCCGCGACGACTTCGACGCGTGGCGCGAGAAGTACAAGAACCCCTACCGCGACCTGCACGACGGCGGCCGCGTGCGGAACTGGGACGACGACCGCCGCAACGGCGATCTCGAGGCCGACGCCCAGGTGGCCGAGGTCGTGTTCCCGAACACGGGGCCGCCGTTCTGCCCGAGCTTCGTGCTGTTCGCCAAGCCCCCGAAGCCCGACGAGTACGCGCACCGTCACGCCGGCATCCAGGCGCACAACCGCTGGCTGGTCGACTTCTGCGGCCGATTCCCGGAGCGGCGCGCGGGCATCGGGCAGATCTTCCTGAACGACATCGACGATGCCATCGCCGACGTGCACTTCATCAAGGACCACGGTCTTCGGGGCGGGGTGCTGCTCCCGAACATCCCGCCGGACTGCACGTGGGTGTCACCGCTCATCGACCCGGCCTACGACCGGCTGTGGAAGGTCTGCGAGGACCTCGAGGTCGTCGTCAACCTGCACGGAGGAACGGGCGCCCCCGACTACGGCCGGTTCCCGGCGTCGCCGCTCGTGTTCATCAACGAGGTCATGTTCTATTCGCAGCGCCCGCTGGTCCAGTTCATCCTCGGGGGCATCTTCGAGCGCTTCCCGAAGCTGCGGTTCGCCATCACCGAGACCGGGTGCAGCTGGGTGCCACCGCTGCTCCAGCAGCTCGACGCGATGCTCGGCCAGATCCGCGCGACCGGGCGGACCGGTGAGCTCGCCTACGACACGGACACCGTGCCCCGGCTCTCGGCCACCGAGTACTTCCGGCGCAATTGCTGGATGGGGGTGTCCCAGCCGGGGCTCGCCGACGTCGCCGCGCGCGAGTACCTGGGCGCCGACCGGTTCATGTGGGGGAGCGACTACCCCCACAACGAGGGGACGGGACCGTTCACGCGCGAGCATCTGCGCCAGGTGATGCACGGGGTACCCGAGGACGAGCTGCGCCGCATGCTCGCCGGCAACGCGGCGGCGCTCTACGACTTCGATCTCGCGGCGCTCGCACCGCTCGCCGAGCGGTTCGGCCCGACGGTCGAGGAGCTCGCGGCGCCGCTCACCGAGCTCCCCGACGGCGCGAACGAGGCGCTCCTGCGCGTCGCGTCCGGTCTGCGCTGACGCGCACCGGCGCGTTCAGGGCCGCCGGCCGAGCTGGAGGAGCAGCTGCGTCTGCGGGTCGGCGTCGGCAGGGACCGATGTCGGCTCCCCGAACATGCCGCTGCCCACGAGCACCGTGAGCTGGGGCTCGACGATCCGCGAGCAGGCGTCGACCAGACCCTCGGGAAGGGTCGCGTCCTGGCCGGTGGCGACCGCGATGTCCCACCCGTGGACGAGCACGTCGATCAACCGGTGGCCGACGTAGGTCGAGCCCGGAACCGGCCCGTAGCTCACCGCGCACATGGCGTCCATCGCCCCGGGGCGCTCGAACACGCGCGCGGCGGTCTCGGCGGAGACGTCGTACGCACCTACCGGGTCGTCGCCGAGCAGATCGCCGTCGAGCTCCGTCCCGACCTGCGCGATCGTCGCGCCGGCGCCGAGCCGCGCGGCCCAGTGGTTCCCCGCGACGAGGTGGTTGACCAGCTGGTGGAGATCCCAGTCCGCGCACGGTGTCGGATTCGTCCATTGCGCGGCACGGATCCCTGCGACGAGATGGCCGGTGTGGTCGAGCGCGGCGCGGTGCAGCACCGCGAGGTGCAGGACTCGGTGATGCATCGAGATCTCTACCCCTTCACATAGCTGAGCTTCTCGGCGACGAGGCCGTCAGAAACCTGAAAGATATCGACGCCGCGCACGTGACCGGTGGCAAACGTGTAGCGCCAACGCTGGACGACGCGGTCCCCGACGGCGAAGAGCTCCTCCTCGTCGAACCGACTCGTGGTGTCCGCGAAGATCGGGGCCCACGCGGCGCGGATCGCATCCTTGCCGACCGCGCGGCTGCCGTCGGGCGCCGGACCGGTCGCCTCGAACACGCAGTCGTCGGTCACCATCTCGAGCACGGCGTCGAGGTCGTGCGCCCCCCACGCCGCACCGAATGCCTCGACGACCTCGAGCGCGTCCACCGTGTCCCGACCTCCCGGACGGACCTGCCTGCGTGGTGCAGCCCCCTCACGTTTCTACCGAGTCGAGGGTGCCGAATTCAAGAGCCGGGGGGTCACGTGTGCCGGTGGTGGCGACATGTCTAGAGTCGCCCCTCCCGTCACGATCGGAGTACCGCCTGATGCAGTTGTCGATGCAGATCAGCTACGCCGGAGGACACGTCGAGTCCGCGCTCCAGCTCGTCGAGCTCGAGCGCGCGGGGCTCGACATCGCCTGGGTCGCCGAGGCCTACAGCTACGACGCTCCGAGCTACATGGGCTACCTCGCGGCGAAGACCGAGACGGTGCAGATCGGTGCCGGGATCCTGCCCCTGTACACGCGCACTCCCACCCTGCTCGCGATGACCGCGGCGGGCATCGACGCCATCTCCGGCGGTCGGTGCATCCTCGGACTCGGCGCCTCCGGGCCGCAGGTGATCGAGGGCTTCCACGGGGTGCCCTACGACAAGCCGCTCGCCCGGACCCGCGAGATCGTCGACATCTGCCGCCAGGTGTGGCGCCGCGAAGCCCCCCTCGTGCACGACGGGCCGCTCTACACGATCCCGCTGCCGCCCGAGCAGGGGACGGGCCTCGGCAAGGCCCTCAAGATCATCAACCATCCGGTGCGGTCCGAGATCCCGATCTACGTCGCGTCGCTCGGCGCGAAGAACGTCGAGCTGACCGCGGAGATCGCCGACGGCTGGCTGCCCCTCTTCTTCGTGCCCGAGAAGGCTCGTGAGGTGTTCGGGCCGGCGCTCGACGCGGGCGCGGCGAAGCGTGATCCGGCGCTCGGCCCACTCGACGTCTGCGCCGGCGGGCTCGTCGCGATCGGCGAGGAGTCCGATGTGGGCCACATCCGCGATTTCGCGCGGCCGGTGATGGCGCTCTACGTCGGCGGGATGGGCGCGCGTGGTCAGAACTTCTACAACGCGCTCGTGCAGCGCTACGGCTTCGAGGCGGAGGCCGCCGAGATCCAGGACCTCTACCTCGCCGGCAAGAAGCAGGAGGCCGAGGCCGCGATCCCGGCCGAGCTGCTCGAGCTCACGAACCTCGTCGGCCCCGAGGGCTACGTGAAGGAGCGGCTCGCCGCGTTCGCGGAGGCCGGCGTCACGGTGCTGAACGTGATGCCCGTCGGCCCGAGCGCACCGGACATCGTCGGCAAGCTCAAGGCCTGGACCGCGTGACGTGAGCGAGACGTTGCGTGGCGAGCACCGCTGTCCATCCCGCCGAGCGGTGCGCGGGCTGTTTGTTCGGCGGCCCGGCCCGCAGGGCCGAGAGGGGGAATGATGGAGCGCACGCTGTTCGAGCCCGAGCACGAGGAGCTCCGCGCGAGCTTCCGCGCGTGGCTCGACAAGGAGGTCGTCCCGCACTACCTGGAGTGGGAGGAGGCCGGCATCGTCCCCCACGACGTGTTCGTCGAGGCCGGCCGGCACGGCTTCGTCGGGATGGCGATCCCCGAGGAGCACGGCGGCGGTGGGGTCGACGACTTCCGCTACAACCAGGTGATCGATGAGGAGATCCAGCTCGCGGGCGTCGGGGGTGCCGGCCTCGGGTTGAGCCTCCACAACGACATCTGCCTGCCGTACTTCCTCACGTACTGCACCGAGGAGCAGCAGCAGCGCTGGCTCCCGGGCATCGCGTCGGGCGAGCTCGTCACCGCCATCGCCATGACCGAGCCCGGCATCGGCTCGGACCTCGCGAGCATGAAGACGTCCGCGATCCGCGACGGCGACGCGTACGTCGTGAACGGCTCCAAGACGTTCATCACCAACGGCATCAACGCCGATCTCGTGATCACCGCGGTGAAGACGGACCCGACACAGAAGCACAAGGGGATGTCGTTGCTGATCCTCGAGCGCGGCATGGAGGGGTTCGAGCGGGGGCGCAACCTCGACAAGCTCGGGTTGCACTCCCAGGACACCGCCGAGCTGTTCTTCAACGACGTCCACGTGCCCGCGTCGAACCTGCTCGGCGACGAGGGCCAGGGCTTCCTCCAGCTCGTGCACAACCTGCCCCAGGAACGGCTGTCGATCGCGGTCGCGGCCGTCGCCGCGGCCCGGGCCGCGCTCGGATGGACGCTCGACTACACGAAGGAGCGCACCGCGTTCGGCCAACCGGTCGGGACGTTCCAGAACAGCCGCTTCGTGCTCGCCGAGATCGCGACCGAGGTCGAGGTCGGCCAGGCGTTCGTCGACCAGTGCGTCGTCGCGCTGAACGAGGGTGCGCTCACCGCCGAGGAGGCCGCGATGGCCAAGTGGTGGACGACCGAGCTCCAGAAGCGCGTGGTCGATCGCTGCCTGCAGCTCCACGGCGGCTACGGCTACATGATGGAGTACCCGATCGCGCGGGCCTACGCCGACGCGCGGATCACCACGATCTACGGCGGCACGACCGAGATCATGAAGGAGATCATCGGCCGCTCGATGGGCCTCTGACCGAGTCCGTTCTTGCGCCACAAACCCGCGAATGACGCGGTCAAGTGGCGCAGGTTGGGTACGGGGTCAGGCGGCGGACTTCTCCAGGATGTGCACGCCGCACGCGGAGCCGAGCCCGATGACGTGCGCGAGCCCGACCCGTGCGCCCTCGATCTGACGGTCGCCGGCCTCGCCGCGCAGGTGATGGCACACCTCCCAGATGTTGGCGATGCCCGTCGCCGCGATCGGGTGGCCCTTCGACTCGAGGCCGCCGGACACGTTCACCGGCGTCGAGCCGTCGCGCCATGTTGCGCCCGAGCGGAAGAAGTCGGCCGCGCCGCCCTCCTCGCACAACCCGAGGTTGTCGTAGTGCACGAGCTCCGCCGTGGCGAAGCAGTCGTGCAGCTCGACGAGGTCGAGGTCCTCGGGGCCGATTCCCGCCTTCTCGTACGCCTGCTTCGAAGCGTTCTTCGTCAGCGTGTTGACGTTCGGGAGGATCTGGCACGCTTCCTCGTACGGGTCGCTCGTGAGCACCGACGCAGCGACCTTCACCGCGCGGCGCTGCTGCTCGAGCGAGAGCGTCCTGAGCTTCGCGTCACTGACGACGACCGCGGCCGCGGCGCCGTCACAGTTCGCGGAGCACATCGGCCGCGTGTTCGGGTACGCGATCATCACGTCGTTCATGATCTCCTCCAACGTGAACCGCTTCTGGTAGCTCGCCAGCGGGTTCAGGGTGGAGTGCGCGTGGTTCTTCTCCGAGATGCGCGCGAACAGCTCAAAGTCGACACCGCCGTAGCGGTGTCCGTACTCCATGCCGATCTGCGCGAAGACGCCCGGCATCGTGTCGGTGCCGATCCGGCCGTCGACCGCGGCGACCGCGCCGTACCGGCCGTGCGGCGTGAACTCCTGGTCGTCGGCCTTGCGCGACCCGCCGCTCAGGAGCCCGGCCCCCGCGAGCTTCTCCACGCCGACCGCGAGACCGGCGTCCACCTCGCCCGCCTTCACCGCCATGATCGCGGTGCGCAGCGCGGTGGCACCGGTCGCGCAGGCGTTGCTCACGTTGTACACGGGGATACCGGTCTGGCCGATCTGCTTCTGGAGCATCTGGCCGGTCGGGGCGGACGCGCCCATGAGGTTGCCGGCCGCGAGGATGCCGATCTCGCCCATGCCGATGCCGCCGTCGGCGAGCGCGCCCATCGTCGCCTCGGCCGCGAGGTCCACCATGTCCTTGTCGGGGTGCTTGCCGAACTTGGTCATGTGGATCCCGAGGATCCAGATGTCGTCACTGCTCATGAGGAAACCCCTTCCAACGGTTCGAAGCCGAACCCGATCGCCTCGGTCCCGGCACTGTCGGTGCCGACGACCTCGGTGGTGAGACGCAGCTTCATCCCGAGCTTCACGTGCTCCGGATCGGGCGGCGTGTTGATCACGTTCCCGCGCACCGTCGTGCCGTCGCAGTCGACGATCGAGGCGACGAACGGCACCGGGATCCCGGGCGCGGCGAGGGAGACGATCGTGAACGCGCGGAGCTCGCCGGTCGTGCTGACGTCCGCCGAGCGGAACTCGGTGCCGAAGCAGCTCGCGCACGCGTTGCGGTGGTCGAAGAACCGGGCGCCGCAGCTCGTGCACTCGTGGGCGACGAGGTGCGGCTCGGGCTCGAGCGCCAGGTAGTCGACAAGGGGGACGCGCTTGGTCATACGACCTCCGAGTGGGTTCGCGTACCGGGACGGTGGATGCGGTCGGCACCCTAGGACGGCTCCGCGAGGCCTGTGAAACGCATCGCCGGTCCGGATGGGCCACGATGGGCGGGTGCCGAGACGCAGCGCGGGTCTGCTCGCCTACCGCCGGACCGCGACCGGCGAGATCGAGGTGTTGATCGCGCATCCCGGTGGCCCGCAGTGGGCGCGCCGGGACGACGGAGTCTGGACGGTACCCAAGGGCGAGCTCGACGGCGAGGAGCCGCTCGCGGTCGCGCACCGGGAGTTCGAGGAGGAGCTCGGCTTCCCTCCGCCGGCCGGGGAGCTGCTGCACCTCGGCGAGATCACCCAGAAGCACGGCAAACGCGTCGAAGCCTGGGCCGTGGCCGGCCACGACATCGACCTCGAGGCCACCGGCGTGCACAGCAACCTCTTCGAGCTCGTGTGGCCGCCGAAGTCGGGCCGCACCCAGTGGTTCCCCGAGGTCGACCGGGCGATGTGGGCCGACCTGGCGACCGCGCGCCGCAAGCTGAATCCGTTCCAGGTGCCGTTCGTGGATCGCCTCGAGGCGCTACTTGCGCGCTGAGCTCCGCTTGAGCAGCACGACGTAGCGCGTCGTCTCGACCCGCAGGCCGTGGCTCGCCGCGTGGGACGGCGCGATCCCGACCGCCTCCCAGCCGTCGGCGCCGAGTGCGTCGAGCGACGCCGTGGCCGCGAGCCGGGCGTCGTCGTCGTTGCCCGGCAGCGTCAGCGTCTCGATGCGGTACTCCCAGCCACTCACGCCGATTCACCTCGCGGCCCGGAGCGCACCAGGTCGGCGAACAGCGCGAGGTGCTCGGGTCGGTGGCGCATGAGCTCGGGATGCCACTGGACGCCGAGCACGGCCGGCGCCATGTCGATCTCGATGCCCTCCACGTGGCCCTCCTCGTTGCGGGCGACCACCCGGACCCCCTCGCCGAGGGTACCGAGGACCTGGTGGTGCAGGGTGTTCACCCCGACCGACGTCGCACCGAGCACGGCCGCGAGCCGCGAGCCCGGGTCGACGGTCACGGTGTGCGCGTCGGCGTTGTACTGCTCGAGCTGCATGTGGTCGTCGACATGTTGGTCGAGGGTTCCGCCGAGCGCGACGTTCAGGATCTGGACGCCTCGGCACACCGCGAGGGTCGGGACGTCCCGCACGACGACCGCGCGGGCGACGGCGAGGTCGGTGGCGTCCCGGCGCGGGTCCACCGGCCCGCATCGCGGATCGACGTCGTGTCCGTACTGCGCGGGGTCGACGTCCCGACCGCCGGTGATCACGACCGCGTCGACCGCGTCGAGCAGCGCGTCGATGTCGGCCGGTTCGAGGATCGGGAGGACGACCGGCAGGCCGCCTGCACGCCGGACGGCCTTGAGGTACGGGAGCGCGGCCATCGCGTGGTCCATCGCGACGCCTTCGTCGCCGGTCACCGGATCGACGTGGCCGACGATCCCGACCACGTTGCCCGCGCGCGTGCTCATACGAGCTCGAAGTAGCGGTCGAGCTCCCACGGCGTCACCGTCGGGGAGAGCGGGTCGCCGCCGGTCGTGTGGAACATGAGCCACTCCCAGCGTCGGGTGTTGATCCAGTACCCCACGAAGTCGGACCCGAGGGCCGCGGTGAGCGCGGTGTCCGCTTCGAGCGCGTCGGCGGCGCGGGTGATCGTGTCGGGCAGGTGCGGCCAACCGATCGGCGGCAGCCCCCAGCCGCTCACGCCGAGCGGAGGCGGCATCGCCACCTCCCCGTCGACGCCGGCCATGCCGGCCGCGAGCACGCCGGCGAGCACGAGGTAGGGATTCGCGTCGCCGCCCGCCGCCCGGTACTCGATCCGGGCCGCGCCCGGCTCGATCGAGAGCACCCGGACGGCGGCCGACTTGTCGTCCTCACCCCACGACGCGACCGTGGGTGCGGCGGCGAAGCCGACCATGCGGCGGAACGAGTTGACCGTCGGGCACCCGAACGACGTCAGTGCCGACGCGCTGGCCATGAGCCCACCGATCCAGTGCTGCATGGTCGCGCTCATCGCGCCGTCGGGCGCATAGAAGACCGGCGTGTCCTCACGAGTGAGCGAGTGGTGGACGTGCAGGCCGTTGCCGTACTCCGCAGACGGCTTCGCCATGAAGGTGACGAGGTGGTGTTGTTCGAGCGCGACCTCTCGCATCACCTGCTTCGCGCGCACCACCGCGTCGCACGCGGCGAGTGGATCCACCGGCTCGAAGTTGAGCTCGAGCTGGCCCGGCGCGGCTTCGTCGTGCCAGCCCTCGACCGCGATGTCGAGCGCTTCGAGCCGGCGCAGCACCTCGTCGACGAAGCTCAGCTGCTGGCGCGAGTTGTGGTGCAGGTAGCCGACGGGCACGCCGGTCGCCATCGGGGTGAGGCCCTGGAAGTGGCGAGCGCGCGCGGTGAGGAGCGGTTCCGTGAACACCATGGCCTCGAGCTCGAACGCAGCACGCACGGCGAACCCACGCTGGGCGAGCCGTGCGAGCACGCGCCTCAGCAGCCCGCGCGGGCAGCTCGGAGTCGGGGTGCCGTCGCCGTGGACGAAGTCGCAGATGACGTTGGCCGTGCGCGCGCGGTCGGGCGCGAGCACGAGCGTGTCGAGGTCGGGTCGCTGATGGACGTCGCCGAGCGCGTCGGCGCGCCACTCGTCCCACCATGCGAGGTACGGAGTCCCGCCGATGTCGTACCCGAGCACGAGCTCGGTGATCGCGTTGCCGCGCGGGAGGCCCTTGGTGAACTTGGCCCGGCCGAGGTGCTTGCCGATCACCAGCCCGTCGAGCGACACGCTCTCGGTCTTGACCCAGCGCACGTCGCGATCGTCGAGCCACGCGCCGACCGCGGATGGGTTCACCTCAGCGCCCCATCATGTGCTCGAGCGAGCTGCCGGTGAGCTCGGCGAGGTGCGCGAGCGAGCCCACTGCGTACAAGCGGCCTTCGAGCACCTCCTGGCCGAACACGGTGCCTCCGCTGAAGAGGGCCGTGAGCCGGTGCGCGCTGCCGTGGATCTCGAACTCGGGCGGTGTCGTGCCCAGGGTGAGCTCGGAACCGTCGTCGGTGCACACGATCCGGAGCCCCGCGGGGTTGGCCGACCGCGACGACGCCCGGGACCAGAACCGGCGCGCTTCCTCGGTCCAGGTCCCGGTGGGTGGTTCGAGCAGCTTCGCGACGGCGAGCGCGAGCCGCGGATGGCGTGCGGCGCCCGACACCTTGGGCTTCGGCGGGTCCTCGTCGGCCATCGTGGTCACGTCGGTCGCGATCGTCACCTGCACGTCGGTGGCGACGCCTCGTTCGACCCGCACGCGACCCTCGGCGAAGCGGATCGTCGCGGCCTGGGGGTCCACGGTGGAGGCGAGCGCGACGACCCCCGTCGTGCCGCGCATGAGGGCGGCGAGCTTCGGGGTCTCCTGCGCCCGGCGAAGGATCGCGGCGACGGTCAACACGATCGGGGTGGGGTCGTCCTCGGTCTCGACCGTCGACCCGCGTCGGTCCGGCTGCACCGTTGCTTCGTACCACGACGCCCCGGTTGCCGTCACCCCGATCGACGGTTCCCGATCACAGTCGCGCCACGAGCGCGCGGGCGAACGCGTACGCGTCGCCGGGCCAGCGGGCAGAGACGTAGCGACCGTCCTCGACCACGAACGTGCCGCGGTCGTCGGTCGCGGTTCCCCGGTGCCCGTACGTCCGCGGCCCGC
>CAZXCB010000008.1:35227-36130 GCA_964639075.1 uncultured Bifidobacteriaceae bacterium
GCCGGAACTGCCGCGCGGGATCGAGCAACGCGGTGCGGACCTCGTCTTCCACGTAGGCGGGGTAGGTGCGGTAGTAGCGGCCGAGCCTCCACGCGGTGGCGAAGTACGCGCTGCGCTCGAGGTACTTCGGAAGGCACGTGGTCGACGAGTTGCGCAGCACCGAGCCGCCCGCGTCGTGCGCCCGCGCGAGGACGAGCACACCGTGGCAGATCGCGGCGACGGGCCGGTCGAGGGACCAGAACGCCGCGACCTGCCGCTGGAGCTCGTGGCTCCCGAGGTACTGGCGCATCCCGGGCGCGTGCCCGCCGGCGAGGAGGAGCGCGTCGAAGTCGGTCGGGACGACGTCGGACCAGCGGATCGGGGCGAGGAGCTCGGGGGCGACGAGCAGCTCGCGGTAGTGCGCGCGGGCGTCGGGTGCGGCGCCGAGCTGGCCGAAGATCACGCCGTCGAGCAGGCGCGGATCGGCGGCGGGGACGCCCCCGCGCTCGGTCGCGATCGCCACCTCGTGGCCGGCGTCGCGCAGGAGCCGCCATGGCACCGCGACCTCGGTGACGTCGAAGTCGGTGTCGGGGAGGGGGACGAGCACACGCGCCACGCCCGGACGGTACCCAACGGCGATGTACCGGACCGGGTCGCCGCGAACTGCTCCGGACGCGACGAGGCCGCCGGGTTGCCCCGGCGGCCTCGGTCACGACAACGGAGTCGACTCAGATGACGCGGACGTTCTGGGCCTCTTCGCCCTTGCGACCGGGAGCGACGTCGAACTCGACGCGCTGGCCATCTTCGAGGGTCTTGTACCCGTCGGCCTGGATGGCGGAGAAGTGCACGAACACGTCCTCACCCTGGTCACGCGAGATGAAGCCGAAACCCTTTTCGGCGTTGAAGAACTTCACGGTGCCTTGC
>CAZXCB010000009.1:0-31779 GCA_964639075.1 uncultured Bifidobacteriaceae bacterium
AGTGGACGAACCGGTCGACATAGGTCACCCGGGCCGCCTCCATGATCTGCTCCTCGGTGGCCGACGGGTTGCCGTAGGCCAGGTTGTCCCGGATCGTGCCGCCGAACAGCCACGTGTCCTGCAGCACCATGCCGATCTCGGATCGCAGCTCGGAGCGGGGGATCGAGGCGATGTCGCGGCCGTCGAGCGTGATGCGGCCGCCGTCGAGGTCGTAGAAGCGCATCAGCAGGTTGACCAGCGTGGTCTTGCCGGCGCCGGTCGGTCCCACGATCGCGATCGTCTGGCCCGGCTCGGCCACGAGCGACAGGTCGGTGATCAGCGGCTTGGCCGGGTCGTAGGAGAACCGCACGTGGTCGAACTCGACCCGGCCCGCCGGCTCGAGGTCCTCGAGGGGCACCTCGGCCTCGGCCGGCTCCTCCTCCGCGTCGAGCAGCTCGAACACGCGCTCGGCGGAGGCGATGCCCGACTGCATCACGTTCATCATCGAGGCGAGCTGCGAGAGCGGCTGGGTGAACTGGCGCGAGTACTGGATGAACGCCTGGATGTCGCCGATCGACATCGAGCCGTTCGACACCATCAGGCCGCCGATCAGCGCGATCGCGACATAGTTCAGGTTGCCGAAGAACATCATCGCCGGCTGGATCGTGCCGGAGATGAACTGCGCGGAGTTGCTCGCCTCGAACAGCTCCGAGTTCTTCTCGCTGAACGTGGCCTCGACGGCGGCCTGGCGGCCGAAGACCTTCACGAGCGAATGGCCCGTGAACGCCTCCTCGACCTGGGCGTTGAGCGACCCGGTGTGACGCCACTGCTCCACGAACCGCTTCTTCGACCGCTTGGTGATCATGCGCATGGTGAGCAACGAGGCCGGGATGGTCACCGCGGCGACGAGCGCGAGCGGCACCGAGATCGTGAACATCATGATCAGCACGCCGACGATCGTCAGCGTCGACGTGAGGAGCTGGCTCATCGTCTGCTGGAGACTCTGGGCCAGGTTGTCGATGTCGTTGGTGACGCGGCTGAGCATGTCGCCGCGGGGTTGGCGGTCGACGTACCGCAGCGGCATCCGATGGAGCTTGTCCTCGACGTCCGCGCGCAGCCGGAACATCGCCCGCTGCACGACGCCGGCGATCAGGTACGACTGGCAGAACGACAGCGTGGCGGAGCCGACGTACAGGGCAAGGGCAACGAGCAGCGTGTTGCGCAGCGCGGTGAAGTCGACGCCCTTCCCGCTCATGACGCCGTTCACGATGATGTTCGTCGCGTGGCCGAGCACCCGGGGGGCGATCACCCACAGCGAGACGCTCGCGACCGCGAGGACGAGCACCGCGGCGACGCCCGCGCCCTCCGGTCGCAGGCGCGAGGCCAGGCGCCGCGTGGACGTCTTGAAGTCCTTGGAGCGCTCGAGGGGCAGGCCGGCCGCACCCCATCGTCCACCGAACCCGCCCCGCGGCTCCTCGCTCGACGGCCGGACGACCGGCTCGTCCTCGGGCGTGCCGGCACCGTTCGGGCTCGCGCCGTTGCCCCGGGGATCGCGTGTCCCACTCACGCCGCGGCCTCCTCGGTGGTGAGCTGCGACGCGACGATCTCCTGGTAGGTCGGACAGGACGCGAGCAGATCGTCGTGCGTGCCGAGGCCGACCTGGCGACCGTCCTCGATCACGAGGATCTGGTCGGCGTGCTTGATGGTCGAGACCCGCTGGGCGACGATCACCGTCACCGCGTCGCGCACGACGGGTGCGAGCGCCGCCCGAAGGTGGGCATCGGTCGCGAGGTCGAGTGCGGAGAACGAGTCGTCGAACAGGTAGATGCCCGGGCGACGCACGAGCGCCCGCGCGATGGCGAGGCGCTGCCGCTGGCCGCCGGACACGTTGGAACCGCCCTGCGCGATCCGCGCGTCGAGACCCCCCGGCATCGCCGCGACGAAGTCCGCCGCCTGCGCGATCTCCAGCGCCGCCCACAGGTCCTCGTCGGTCGCGTCCGGGTTCGCGTGGCGCAGGTTGGTCGCGACCGTCCCGGAGAAGAGGTACGGCTTCTGGGGGATGAGGCCGATCCGGCTCCACAGCGTCTCGGGGTCGAGGTCGCGCACGTCGACGCCGTCGACGACGACCTGGCCACCGGTCGCGTCGAACAGCCGCGGTACGAGGTTCAGCAACGTGGTCTTGCCCGAACCGGTGCTGCCGATGATCGCGGTCGTCTCACCCGCGACGGCGCGGAAGCTGATGTCGCAGAGCACCGGGTGCTCGGCGCCCGGGTACGCGAACTCGACGTGGCGCAGCTCCAGCGAGCTCGTCGGGTCGAGCTCGGTCACCGGGTGCTCGGGCGGTACCACTGACGACTCCGAGTCCAGCACCTCGGTGATGCGGTCCGCGCTCACCGACGCCCGCGGGGCCATGACCGCGACGAACGTCGCCATCATCACCGACATCAGGATCTGGATCAGGTAGCTGAGGAAGGCGATGAGCGCGCCGACCTGCATCTGCCCCGAGTCGATGCGCCCCGCGCCGAGCCAGATCGCGGCGACGCTGGACGCGTTCAGGATCAGCATCACGGTCGGGAACATGAAGGCCATGAGCCGCCCGGCGCGCAACGAGGTCATGGTCAGCTGGTCGTTGCCGACCGCGAACCGGCGGGCCTCGTGGGGCTCGCGCACGAACGCCCGCACCACCCGGAGCCCGCTGATCTGCTCGCGGAGCACCTCGTTGATGCGGTCGATCCGCTCCTGCATGACCTGGAACTGCGGGACCATCCGGACGATGACGAGCCCGACGCTGATGACGAGGGCGGGGACGCTCACGAGGAGCAGGAGCGAGAGGCTGCCGTCTTCGCGCACCGCCATGATCACGCCGCCGACGATCGTGATCGGCGCGGCGACGAGCAGCGTGCAGCACATCAGCACGAGCATCTGCACCTGGGTCACGTCGTTCGTGATGCGCGTGATGAGCGACGGCGCGCCGAAGCGAGCGACGTCCTGCGCGGAGAAGCCGGTCACGCGGTGAAAGAGGTCGCCGCGTACGTCGCGGCCGAACGCCATCGCCGCGCGGGCGCCGTAGTAGACCGCCGCGATCGCGAACGTGACCTGCACGAGCGTGACGACGAGCATGATCCCGCCGACGCGCCAGATGTAGCCGGTGTCTCCGGTGACGACGCCCTTGTCGATGATGTCGGCGTTCAACGTCGGGAGCGTCAGTGTGCACATGACCTGCACGAAGGTGAGTGCCAGGACGGTGAGCAGCAGGCCGCGGTACTTGAGCAGGTGGGTCCGGAGGAGACGGAGCAACAGCACTACTCCGTCACCTCGCCGTCGGCCTTGCGGATGCCGTCGAGGACGAGCGAGACGATCTCCTCGGAGTCGAGTGGCGCGTCGAGCACGAGCGCGGGGTGGGTTCCCGCGATGGTGAGGCCGCGCAACAGATGCGCGGCGCGCGCCGGATCGCGGCGCAGCTGGTCGCGGTCGGGCTCGAAGACCTGCGCGATCTTGCCGAGGTCCGTCGACGGCTGCCGCTCCGCGATGCCGACGGCGGCGCGGAGTTGGAGGATGTCCGCCATGCGCCGACGGAGGATGTCGACCACGGCGACCAGTCGGGTCTCGAGCGGGAGCGCGGGGTCGATCGCGTCGAGCTCGGCGTCGACCGCACTCGTGTCGAACGCGGCGTCGACGACCGCGGCGATCAACGCGTCCTTGTCGGGGAACACCCGGAAGATCGTCCCCTCGGCGATCCCCGCGGCTTCGGCGATCTGGCGGGTCGTGACCGCCGGGCCGTGCGCGAGCACGAGCGGGAGGGCGGCGGACACGATGCGGGCCCGGCGCTCCTCCGGGGGCAGCGCGGCGGCGCGGGCGCGTCCGGGAGCGCCGTCGGCGAGGACGGGTTCGCCGGCGTCGGGGTGGGTCTGCACCGTGGGCATGCGGGGATCCTAGATGAGTGAGTACTCACTCACTCCAGTCGAGGACCGCGCCGCCCTCAGGTCGATCGACCCGGTCCGGAGCCGGAGTCGGAGCGCCGCGCCGCGACCGCCGCCCGCCACTGCGAGCGGCGGCGCGCCACGACGACCATCGCACCGAGGCGCAGCACGGCGAGCGCCGCGAGCAGCGCTCCGACCAGGACGTTGCCCTGGACGAGCAGCACGACCCCGAGGGTCAGGGCCAGCGCGCCGATGAGCGCACGGATGACGAGCAGGTTGGGTCGCGCGGCCGGACCGGGGTGGCCGGGGCGACGAGCGCCGGGAGGGACGGCGCGGTGCGGGTCCTCGGGGTGCGGGTCCTCGGGGTGCGGGGCCTCGGGGTTGGGTTGCACGGGTCGCTCCTCCCGATCGTGGTGCCGCGGGGGTCGGCACCTCGACGGGGGCCAGGATGCACCGGCCCGCGCGATCACAGGTCAGGAGAATGTGAGGAGTTCGTGAACTGCGCGACCGCCGTGCGTCGGCGGATCGGTCCCGCAGTCAGCGGGCTGCGGGACCGAGGTGCGCGGCGAGGCGGACCATCGCCGCCGACCACACGCCGCCGATGAGGTCGCGCGCGCCCGAGAGGAGCTCGGTGAGGTCGGGGCGCGGTGCCACCGCGAACATCCACCGCAGCACCGAGCCGTCGCCGCGGTCCTCGATGAGCCAGTCCTCGACCAATGCCGTGAACGTGTCGTCCGAGCTCTCGTCGACGCGATAGGCCCACCGGTGGGGCTCGTCCCAGGCGAGGATCGTCTCGCGGTAGGTGACGCCCTCCATCACGACCGCGCGCCGGGTGCCGACCCCGTGCGGTGCCGCGCTCGTGTAGCGCGCCTCCGTGAGGCCGGGGAACCAGGTCCACGAGCGCGGGTCCGCGCTGATCGCCGCGAACACGCGGTCCGAGCCGACCGGGAGGTCCGCGGCGTAGTCGAAGCGCACGGGTGCGGTCTCGAGGAAGTCGAGGCCGACGGGCTCGAGGGGGTGCAGGGGCGCGGACATCGATCCTCCTCCGGTCGGGCGCGGCCGAGTTGACCACGCCCGGGACCCGGGCGCCATCGCCGCCCGCGCCGGGGCGTGCGAGCGCTGCGAACCCGCGTGGGAGATCGCCGGTAGGTTGCCGCCATCGACGGCGGGGGAGGACACATGGGCGAGGGGGCACGGGCGCTCGGACCGATCGGGACGGCACTGCTGTTCGAGAACGACCGCGTGCGGATCTGGGAGGTCAGGCTCGCGCCCGGCACACGGGGTGAGGTGCACCGTCACGAGTTGGACCACGTGCTCGTACAGATCCGCGGCGATCGGGTCGCGGTGGAGTCCGAACCCGACTCGCCCACGCCGTGGGGTCGGTACCTCGAGGCGGCGATCGCGCCCGGCGACTTCAGCTATCACCGGCGGGGTGGCATCGAGACCGCGGTGAACGTCGGGACCGAGGACTACCACGAGATCATCGTGGAGTTGAAGGACTGACCTCCGGTGCGCGACCAGCTGATCGTCGGTGACGTCTTCCGGAACGCGGCGCGCGCGGTCCCCGACCGGGTCGCCGCCGCGCTCGGTGACTCGGCACTCACGTTCGGCGTCCTCGACCGGCGGGCGAACGCGACTGCCACCCGGCTCCAGGCGCTCGGCGTCGCTCCGGGTGACCGGCTCGTCGCCTGGAGCGCGACTGCGCTGGACCTCGTCGTGCTGTTCGCCGCCGCGGCGAAGGCCGGGATCGTCTTCGCGCCGGTGAACCCGGCGCTGCGTGCCGACGAGGCGCGGGCGACCCTCGCCGCCGCGCGTCCCGCGCTGATCGTCGCCGACCCCGAGCGGTGGGACCTCGCGGGGGGCGTCGGCGCCGCGCTCGGCGTTCGCGTCGCGGCCCTCGCCGACCTCGTCGGCGGCGAGTCCGACGTCGATCCCGACGTTCCCGTGGGTGAGACGGCGCCCCACGTCGTGTTCTTCACGAGCGGGAGCACCGGTCGTCCGAAGGGTGCGGTGCTCTCCCACCGGGTCAACGTGCTCCGGACCCATCCTGGATCGCAGTTCGAGCCCCGCGGCGCGAACGTGTGCATGTTCCCGATGTTCCACATGGCGGGGTGGACCATCGCTCTCGGTCAGTGGCAGGCGCGTGGTGCCGTGATCCTGCTCGAGGCCCCCGTCCCCGCGACGATCGCCGAGGCCGTCGCACGGCATCGTGCGACGCGACTCAACTGCATCCCACTCGTGTGGCGGCGCATCCTCGACGAGGTCGCGGCCGGCCGCATCGCTCCCGACGCGTTCGCGACCCTGCGGTTCGCCGACACCGGAACGTCGGCCACGCCGGTCGAGCTGCTCCGCGCGATCCGTGCGCTCGTCCCGCAGGCGACGGTGCGCGTCTTCTACGGGTCCACCGAGGCCGGCAACGTCGCGATGCTCGACGAGGACCACTTCGAGACCAAGCCCGGTCGCGTCGGTGTGCCGAGCCTGCTGACGCGCGCACGGCTCACCGGGGCCGGCGAGCTCGAGGTGTCGGGTCCGCTGCTCTTCGACGGCTACTTCGACGATCCGGAAGCGACGGCCGCCGCGTTGGTCGACGGCTGGTATCGCACCGGCGACCTCGCCGAGCTCGACGCCGACGGGTACCTCACGATCGTCGGCCGTGCCCTCGCGGTGATCCGCAGCGGGGGCGAGTGGGTGGTGCCCGGCGAGGTGGAGGCCGTGCTGGCGGAGCACCCGGCGGTGGCCGAGGTCGCGGTCGTCGGCGTGCCGGACGCCGGCTACGGCGAGATCGTGACCGCGGTCGTGGTCCCCGCCGCCGGGATCCCCGCACCGACCCTGCCGGCGCTGCGCGAGTTCGCGGCGGACCGGCTCGCCGGGTTCAAGCTCCCGCGGCGGCTCGAGACCGTCGAGGCGATCCCGAGGACGTCGGCCACGGGCCAGGTCCAGCGGCACCTCCTGGTGGCGCGGCTCACCGCCTGACGGACCGGACGCGGCGTCCGACCGGGCGTCGGTGTCCGTCCGGGCGCGAGGATGAGCGCCATGACCGACACGCCCTGGACCGGCGACGCCTGCTCGCTCGTCGACGCGTTCCGCTCCGGTGAGCGCTCGCCCGAGGAGGAGCTCGACGCGACGCTCGGCGCGATCTCACGGTCGTCGCTCAACGCGTTCGCGTCGATCGACGAGGACCGCGCCCGTGACGCGGCGCGCCGCGCCGATCTCAGCCTCCCGTTCGGCGGTGTGCCGACCGGGGTGAAGGAGCTGGATCCGGTCGAGGGCTGGCCGTTCAGCGAAGCGTCGCTCGTGTTCGCGGATCGGCGCGCGGACCGCACCTCCCACCACATCCAGCGGCTGTTCGAGCGCGGCGGGGTCGTGCCGGTCGGCCAGACCACCGCGAGCGAGTTCGGCGGCCTCAACGTGAGCGTCACGCGCATCCATGGCGTGACGCACAACCCGTGGCGCCTCGGCCGCACGGTCGGTGGCTCGTCGAGCGGATCCGCGGCCGCGGTCGCCGGCGGGCTCGTCAGCCTCGCGTCGGGTGGCGACGGTGGCGGTTCGATCCGCATCCCAGCGGGCTACGCCGGCCTGCTCGGCATGAAGGGCACGTTCGGCCGGATCCCGCGCAGCCCGCACGCGTACATGCGCCCGAACACGGTGGTCGTCGGCAACGTCGCGCGATCCGTGCGCGACGCGGCGCGGTACTACGACGTCTGCGCGGGACCGCATCCCGCCGATCCGACGTCGCTGCCCGACGCGGGTCCTTGGGAGGCCCGGCTCGGCACCCACGACCTCGCCGGGCGCACCGTCGCGGTGGTCCCGGCCCTCGGCGGGGCGACGCTGGAGCCCGGAGTCGCCGAGCACACCGACGCGCGCGCCGACGAGCTCATCGCCGCCACCGGCATGAAGCGTGTCGACCTCAAGATCGAGCCGCCGAACCTGGCGCTGCAGTGGATGATGGGCAACCTCGCCACGCTCATCGCCGAGCTGGGCGACCGCTGGCCGGGGTGCGCGTCCGAGCTCACCGACGAGGTCGTGTTCGGCCTGCGCCTCTCGCAGACCTTCTACAACCTGAACACCGCCGCCGCGGCCGAGGCGCTGCGCGTCCAGGCGAACGAGGCGATGGCAGCCGCGTTCGCGCAGGTCGACCTCGTGATCGCGGCGACGAATCCCGGCCCTGCGTTCCGCGCCGACGCGGTGATGAGCAACGAGCAACCCGTGCTCGTCGACCGTGTGATGTCGAGCCGGGCCGCCCGGGCCGCGCTCCGAGCGTTGCTCTTCGGGACCCGTGTCACCGCCGGCGTGTTCCCCAAGATGCCCCCGGCGTTGCTCGCCGCGGCCGCGGCGCGCTTCCCGGACCTGGTGAACATGGGCGCGCTCACGATCATCTCGAACATCTACGGCAACCCCGCGGTGTCGATCCCCGTCGGCACCCTCGACGGGCTGCCGGTCGGGATGCAGGTGCTGGCACGCCATCACCACGACTCGCTGCTGCTCGACGTCGCCCTCGCGGCCGAGCGCCACCACCCGTGGCCGCTCGTCGCGCCGAACGCCCCGGCCTGACGGGCCGGCCGGTCAGGCCGGCGGACCGGACTGCAGGGTCACGGCCGCCGTGTGGGAGCCCCCCCCACGGTCGAGCCAGACGACCCGAACGCGGTCGCCGGGCGAATACGGGCTGAGCGCCCGGTTCAGGTCCGAGATCGAGCCGACGTCCGTGCCGCCGACGCGGACGACGAGATCGCCGGCCTCGATGCCGGCGGCCTCGGCGCCCGAGTCCTGCGCGACGTCCTCGACCGACACGCCGTCGCCCGTGTCGCCGCCACGGTCACGGATCGACACGCCGAGGATCCCGCGGTGTGCGCCGATGTGGATGCCGGGACCGCCGCGTCCGCTCGTGATGCGCTGGGCGATCGCGAGCACGTCCTGGATCGGGATCGCGTAGCCCCGTCCGGACTGGCCCCCGACGAAGTCGAACCCGGGCCGGTTCCCGCGTGACGCAGCCGTGTCCATCCCGATCACCCGGCCGCGCCCGTCGGTGAGCGGGCCGCCCGAGTCGCCGGCCTCGATCGGCGCGTCGACCTCGATGAGGTTGCGCAACGTCTCGACGTTGCCGCCCTCGTCGTCCGACGCCTGGATCTCACGTCCGAGGTTCGTCACCGAGCCGGTCGCGATCGCCGGCGTTCCACCCTGGCCGCCTGCGTTGCCGAGCGCGACGACGTCGTCGCCGATCTCGAGCGCCGAGGCATCGCCGACCGGAACCGGCACGAGATCGGACGCGTCCTGCACCCGGATCACGGCGACGTCGTTGGTGGTGGAGTAGCCGACCACCGTCGCGCGGTGGACGCTGCCGGTCGCGCTGTTCTCCACCTGGATGGCGATCGTGTTCGCGATCACGTGGTTGTTCGTGAGAACCAGGCCCGACGAGGAGATGACGAACCCGGTGCCGGCCGCCGCACCGCCGTTGTCGAGGCGCGTGGTGATGTTCACGATCGAGTCGTCGAGGCGGCGCGAGATCTCACGGGCCTGCGTGTTCACCGCCGGATCGGTGGCCGACTGCCGGGCCACGGTCTGGCTGCGGTCGGGCACACCGCCGTCCGTGTGGTCGCCGATCCGCAGGTAGCCCGCGACGGCGACGAACCCGCTCGCCATGAGGAGGAGCACGGTTCGCCCGATCCCGCGCGGTCGCCGGGTCGGGGCCGGCGGCCCCGGGGGCGGCCACGGCGGCGGCGCTCCACTGGGATCGAACTGCACGGTCACGGCTCCTTGGAGTGGGGGGAAGGCCGTGCGGGGACTCTGCCGCATCCTCGCGGAGAGCCGGCTGAGCGGGGGCCGGTCGTCGTCAGCCGACCTTCGTGAGGCCCGCCGCCACCGGCAGCGCGATCCGGATGGCGCGCAGCTCGACCTGGCCGTCGAGCCGCGGTGGGGCGTAGGTCACGGTCGTCGCGACGATCTGCAGCGTCACCGTCTCTCCGGCCGTGAACGAGTGGGCCACCTGCTCGAGCGGGACCGTCACGGTGTGCGGACGGCCGTCGAGCGTGACCGGGATCGGGGTGACCTGGTTGCCGAGCACGATGCCGGTGGTGTCGTCGACGAGCTGGGCGAAGATCCGGGTCGGCCGATCCCCGGGGGGAACGGTGCCGGAGTACGTGAGCGTGAGCCGTGGCGCACCGACGACCATCGCCGCGGTCGTGCTCGTGACCGGCACGTCGACCGAGTTCGTGGCGCGCGCGGGAGTGATCGAGGCCGCGATCGCGTCGATCGGGCTCCCGGTCTTCGGGGTCGAGGTGATCGGCCCCGCGCCGCCGGCGGCGGTGAGCGCCAGCGTCCCGGAGCCCGTGGCCGTCAGGCTCGTCCGGCTGCGGACCGGGTAGTCGGGCGCGGTGAAGCGCACGCCGTTCTGGTCGACGAGATCGAAGCGCGGCCCGGTGTCGACCGAGGCGTCGCGCTGGAGCCACCGCCGCAACCACGCACTCGTGGCGTCCCGGGTGCGCCGCGCGTCGCCGCCGTTCGTGAGGCACACGCCGTGGCCGCCGCAGTACCAGAGCATCGCGGTCGGGACGCGGTGCTCGCGCAGGATCCGGTAGTTGCGAGCGGCCTCGTCGAGGGTGAACAACGTGTCGACCGTTCCCTGGATGAGCAACGTCGGTGCGGTGATCCGCGCGACGGCGTCGGCAGGGCCTCGGGAGAGGAACCACGCGGTGTCCTCCGGGGAGATGGTCCCGGTGGCCTGCCCCGACTCGTACGCGGACCTGATGTGGGGATCGAGCTGGCGAGCGGCGGCGGCGCTGTAGAGGAGGTTCGCCCAGCCGCTCTTCACGGTCTGGGCCTTGTCGAGGCTCGTCCCGAGGGAGTGCCACGCGATGGTCGGCACGATCGCGTCGACGCGGCAGTCGATGGCCGCAGTGACGAGCTGGATGCCGCCCCCGTAGGAGCCGCCGACCATGCCGACGCGCGGGTCGCCCGTCGCGTCGAGGGCCACGTCCGGCTGCGTCGCCACCCAGTCGAGCAGCGCCTGGACGTCGCGGCCCTCGTTGGCGGCGGCATCGACGGTGATCGAGCCGGTCGACCGGCCGAAGGCTCGCGGGTCCCACGTGAGCACGTGGTACCCCTCCTCGTGCAGCTGCTCGACCGGCGAGTCGCCGAACAGGCCGGTCCCTCCCTCGAGGGTCGCGCCGGCCTCGCCCCAGCCCGGGCCCATCAGGATCGTCGGCGCCTTCCCGGTGATCGGGTACCAGTGGAGGCGGATCTTCGAGCCGTCGAAGGAGGTCATCGTGTGGTCGTGCTCGGTGCCGGCCACCGGTTCGACGGTGGGCGGCGCCGGACGGTTCGCCTGGCACTTCCTCGTCGCGGCCGTCGCCGCGCGGGCCGGGCGCTTCGCCGCGGTCGAGCTCGACGATGAGCACGCGGAGATCACCAGGGCGACCACGGCCACGAGGGCCGTGGCGACGAGTCGGGCGGGGGCGTGAGGGAGGCGGACCCTCTGAAGTCGCAACGCCGCGGGCGCCGAGCGGGGCCCGACCGGCCCGGCCCGGAGGGTCAAGAGGGGGAATGCGGGACGACGCACCGGCAGCTCCGGGATCCTGGCGGCGACCGGATGTCGGCGCCGCGGGAGGCTATCCAAGCGCCGCCGGCCCCGACCCGTCACCCGTCGCCCTGGGCCCGGCGGCCTCGGCCGGGTCCAGGCGCACTGGTCCCAGAGGTGCGTCACGAGCACGAGCCCGATCGCCGTCAGCAGCGCGGCGAGCAGCGCGCCGCCCGTCAGCCGGCGGGCGCGGGCGTGGCGCAGCGCGCGGATCTCCGGAGCGGCCGTCATCTGCCCGTCGGACCGTCTTCGTCGCTGCGGGACCGCGGACCCTACGCGGCGCGACCGAACAGCGCGAGCAGTCGGGTCTGGATCGGCGCGTCCGGGGGGACCGGGACCGGAGGCGCGAACAGTCCCGACTCGTGCAGGTGCTCGGCGACGGGAAGGGTTCGCTCGTGGACCAGCTCCACGAGCTCGGCGTCGAGCGTCTCGTCGCCGCCGATGCCGCGCGCGAGGTCCCACGTGTGGATCAGCGCGTCCGTGGTCATCTCCCAGCAGTAGTCGGCCGTCTTCCGTTCGCCTGCCGAGAGGCTGACCGTCGTGTCGAGGACTCCGTCGACCGTGAGCGCCCCGGTCGCGGCGGCCGCCGCGGCGTCCCAGACCGCGACCGGGTCCGCGCCGAGCACGTCCCCGTCGAAGCGGTCACCCACCTCGGCGACGGTCGCGCCGCCGAGCAACGGGGGAACCCACAGCTGCTCGACGGTGACGTGCTGGACCAGCGTGCGCACGTCCCAGTCGGTGCAGGGCGTCGGGTCGTGCCACTGCGCGCCGGCGATCGCGTGCACGTGACTGGCGAATCCCTCCACCGCTCGGGTGAAGAGGGCTCCGAGCTCGGCCATGTCTCCTCCTACCTGATCAGCCCGAGGCCTCCCTGGCAGTGCGGGCCACCCCAGTGCTCGACGATCTTGCCGTCGCGGATTCGCAGGATGGCGGTGCCGTTGATGTGCACCGGGTCGCCGGAGGGCGCGACGTCGTAGAACGCGGTGCCGGTGTGGGTGCCCTTCACCGTCCAGTTCGAGACCACGAGATCGTCGGACTCGATGAGCAGCTCGACGGTGAACACCATGTCGGGGAACGCCGCCTTCGCCTGCTGCCACCACTCCTGCTCCTGCCCGCGGACGTCGGTGCCGACCCGGTCCGGGCTGACGCGCTCGGTGACGTGGCTCACGAAGTCGTCGGACCAGAACTCGTAGACGGCCTTCCCGTCGCCGGATTCCATCGCGGCGCTGTAGGCGCCCAGCAGTCGCAGGTTCTCGGACATCGTGCGTTCCTCCCGCCGACGGTGGCGACCGCACCCTACGTGGCCCTCGCTTTCCCGGTCCTGGCACGCTCGGGGACCCGGAGGAATGTCGCGAAAGCGGCGAAGCGGGTACCGTCTCCGTGCTCACGGCCGGTCGCGGCCGGGCTTGGGGGGTCAGCGTGAGGAGCCGAGTTCGCCGCAACGGCCTGGTCGTCGCCCTGCTCGCCGCGGTGCTGGTCGCAGCGGCGTGTGCGCCGACCGATCCCCTCGGCCACCCGACGCACCCGAGCACCGACCGGGCCCGCTACGTCCTGCCTCCCGGCAACTACGGCGGGCTGCCGCCGACCGCGGAGTCGACGAACCAGCTGGCGCTCTACGACGCGCTGACCCCGCTGCGGGGCAACGTCACCGACGCCGACATCGACCGGTACTTCCTTCCCGAGGACTTCCGACCGGTCGGCGCGACGCACGAGGAACCGACGCCGCGCGCGGGGACGAGGATCGTCTACGACGCGTACGGGGTACCGCACATCAGTGGTCGGACACGCGCCGACCTCGCGTTCGGCGCGGGATGGGTCACCGCGCGTGACCGTGGTCTGCTGCTCCAGCTCGGGCGTGGTCCCGCTCGGGTCGCGGTCGCGGACGTGCCGGGCATCAACGCGTTCGGGCTCGTCACGAGCGCGCAGCAATTCGTGCCGAGCGCGGCGACCGAGCAGCTCGTCACCGATCAGGCCAAGTTGATCTTCGACACCTACGGCCTCAAAGGCTGGGAGACGCTGCTCGACATGCAGGCCGAGGCCGAGGGGATGACCGCGTACTTCCAGGCGCACGGGATCGACCAGCCGCCGGCGACGGTCAACGACGTCATCGCGGTGACGGCGTTCATCGGGTCGATCTTCGGCGCCGGCGGCGGCGCGGAGGCGTCCAACGCCGAGTACCTCACGAAGCTGCAGAACCACCTCGGCAAGGACGTCGGACGCCGGGCCTGGCTGGACACGATGCTCTTCGACGACCCGGAGGCTCCCACCACGGCGACCCGTACGTTCCCCTACGGCCCGTACACGGGCGGCCCGGTCACGGGCTCCGTGCGCATCGACGAGGGCTCGATCGTCAGTCTCGACCCGCGGGCGCCGGCCGGGACCGGCGCCGTCGCGCCAGCTTCGACGTCGGCGTCGCCCAGCGAGGTGAGCGCCGGTGCCGTGGTCGCCGGTGCCGGTCCGCCGGATCCGTCCGAGCAGCCGACGTACTCCGCCGCCGGACCGGTGCCGCACAAGCAGGCGTCGAACTTCCTCGTCGTCGACCCGAAGCGCTCGGCGAACCGCGACACGCTCGCGGTGATGGGCCCGCAGCTCGGCTACTACTACCCGGAGATCGTCCAGCAGGTGCACCTGAGCGCTCCGGGGATCGAGGCCCAGGGCGTCGGCGTGCCGGCCGCGATGATGTACGTGCTGATCGGGCGGACGAAGAACTACGCGTGGAGCCTCACCTCGGCCAACCACGACGTGCGCGACGTGTTCGTCGAGCGGTTGTGCAACCCCGATGGCTCGGCGCCGACCCGGGCGTCGGACCACTACTGGTACCGCGGCGCGTGCCGTCGGTTCCAGACCTTCGACGCGGGCACGCTGAACGGCACGCCGATCCGCTACCCGGTCTCCGTGCACGGTCCCGTCATCGGCTGGGCGACGTCGCTGGGTCGCCCGGTGGCCTTGACCCGGAAGCGGTCCACGTTCGGCCGCGACGGCCTCAACATCGTCGCGCTGAAGGACATGACCGAGGGGAAGGCGAGCACGCCGGAGCGGTTCTGGAGCGTCGCGAACGAGTTCGGCTTCACGTTCAACTGGGCGTACGCCTCGCGGGACGCGACGGCGTACTTCTCCTCCGGGCTCCTCCCGCGGCGCGCGCCGGGCCTCGACCGCCGGCTGCCCACCTGGGGCACGGGCAACTACGACTGGCAGGGCTACCTGAGCGAGCGCGAGCACCCGCACCAGAAGGGGAGCCCCGACGGACTGCTGCTCAACTGGAACAACCAGTCGGCACCCGGCTTCATGCACGGCGACGACGACCCGTACGGATCGGTGCACCGAGTCGAGCTCTACGACCGGTTCCCGTCACGCGTCACGTTGGCGGACGACGTGAGCATCATGAACCGCGCGGCCACCGAGGACGTCCGGTCACCGGTGTGGCCGGTGGTGAGCCAGGTGTTGCACTCCGGTCCGGCCCCGAACCCGCGCGCCGCGCAGGTCGTGGCGTTGCTCGACGACTGGGTCGCGCGTGACGCACCGCGTCTCGATGCGGACAACAGCGGCCAGTACGACGAGGCCGGACCGACGATCATGAACGCGTTGTGGACGCCGCTCGCCAGGGCGGTGATGCAGCCGGTGTTCGGCGACCAGCTGGGCGCGCTGGAGGCCATCCGGGGGCTCGGCGGTCTGTCGGCCGAGTCCTACGTGGACAAGGACCTACGCACGCTGCTCGGTGGACCGGTCCACGGGAAGTTCCATCTGCGGTACTGCGGCCGGGGATCGCTCGACGCGTGCCGCGCGTCGCTGTGGGCCGTGGTCGACCAGGTCGCGGCCACGCTCGCGATCGCCCAGGGGCCGGACCCGGCGGCGTGGCGCAGCACCGCGAGTCGGACCGGGTTCACGCCCGGGCTGATCCCGGACACGATGCGCAGCACCAACCGGTCCACGTTCCAGCAGGTGCTCGAGTTCGCACGGTTCCCGGACGACGACGGCAACGACAACTGACCGGGATCGGGCCGGGTCGCGTGCCGCGCCTACGGTCTGGCGTCGATCGTCCGCCACCCGCAGGAGCCGCCGAGTCATGGACCGTGCCGACCTCGTCGTGATCGGCGCCGGCATCGTCGGGCTGGCCACCGCGCGCGCGGTCCTGCGGGACTCGCCCGGGGCGCGTGTCGTCGTGCTCGACAAGGAAGAGGTCCTGAGCGGGCACCAGACCGGTCGGAACTCCGGAGTGATCCACGCGGGCGTGTACTACGCGCCCGGATCCGAGAAGGCGACGCTGTGCACCGCGGGTCGGAGGTCGATGGTCGAGTTCTGCGCGGAGCACGGAATCGCCCACGAGGTGTGCGGCAAGGTGGTGGTCGCGGTGGACGCCGAGCAGGCGGGGCGGCTCGGCGCGCTCGAGCACCGCTGTGGTGACAACGGCGTGCGGGTCGAGCACATCGGTCCGCGCGAGCTCGCCGACATCGAGCCTCACGTCGCCGGCGTCGCGGCGTTGCACGTGCTCGACACCGGGGTCACGGACTACTCGGCGGTTGCCCACGCCCTCGGCGCCGAGGTCGCCGCGGCCGGCGGCACCGTGATGCTCGGAACCACCGTCCACGGGGGGGACGACCGCGACGAGGGGCTCGTCGTCGAGACGAGTCGCGGTCCGATCTCGGCGACGCGCGTCGTCACGTGCGCGGGCCTGCACGCGGACCGCGTCGCCGAGCTGGTCAGCGGACCGGGTGCCGCGGGTGGCCTGCGCATCGTCCCGTTCCGCGGCGAGTACCACTCACTGGTCCCGACGCGGACCCACCTCGTGAAGCACCTGATCTACCCGGTGCCCGACGACCGCTTCCCGTTCCTCGGGGTGCATCTCACACGCGGCGTCGACGGGCACGTGCACGTCGGGCCGAACGCAGTGCTCGCGCTCGCCCGCGAGGGGTACTCGTGGCGCGTGGTCGACGGCCACGACCTGCGCGAGACGTTCCGGTCGCCTGGCTTCCGCGCGCTCGCCCTTCGGTACTGGCGCTACGGGGCCGCGGAGATGGCGCGCTCGGTGAGCCTGCGCCGGTTCACGAAGGTCCTGCAGCGGCTCGTGCCCGAGGTGCAGGCGCACGACCTCGAGCCCGCCGGGGCCGGTGTGCGCGCGCAGGCCGTCGCACCCGACGGCACGCTCGTCGACGACTTCGCGTTCCGGCAGGTCGGTCGCGCGCTGCACGTCCTCAACGCGCCGTCGCCGGCCGCGACCGCGGCACTCGAGATCGGCACGGCGATCGCGCGGCGCCTGGAGCTCGACGCGGCCTGAATCAGGCCCGTGTGCGGTTCAGGTGTCGAGGATCGTGTTCGCCGCGCGCAGCACGGCGAGGCTCTGCTCCCAGGCCTGCTGCTCGCGCTCGTCCATCACGGGGTGGAGCGGCGCGCTCGCGCCCTCCGGACCGAGCATGCACGGGAGGCTCGCGCACAGCTCGTGAGTCACTCGGACCGACACCGGGATGATCGCCCCGGTCTCGACGAACGTCGCGTGGACGAGACCGCTCACCGTGAGGCCGATGCCCTGGACGGCCGAGCCCTTGAGGTCCCGCACCTGGTAGGCGGCCGAGCGCACGTCCTGCTCGATCGCCCGGAGCCGCTCGGGTGAGAGATGGATCCCACGCTGGCGGGCGAACTCGGGGAGCGGCAGCGTGCCGACGGTCGCGCTGCTGAGCAGCATCACCGACGAGTCGCCATGTTCGCCGACCACCCAGGAATGGACGCTGCGGGGGTGGGCACCGCATTCCTTCGCGACGCGCTCGGTGAGGCGCAGCGTGTCGAGCGACGTGCCCGAGCCGAACACCGCGACCGGGCGACCGGCCCATCGGCGCGTGAGCGCCTCGGTCATGACGTCGAGCGGATTCGTCACCACGAGGACGATTCGGGGCATCACACCCGCCTCGATCGCGCACGCGACGTCGTCGAGCACCGCGAGGTTCCCTTGCAGGAGCTCGAGCCGGGTCCCACCGGGCGCAGTCTTCCGGCCCGCGGTGATGACGAGCATGTCCTCCTCGTCGATCTGGTCGAGCCCGCGCCCGCGGATCTCCATGCGCGGCAGCAGCGGCAGCGCGTGCAGGAAGTCGAGCGCGAGGCCCTGCGCGGCCGCCGGGTCGCGGCTGTAGACGGTGAGGCGGCCCGCGAGGCCGCGCATCACCAGCGCGGACGCGGTGGCCACGCCGACGCCGCCGGCGCCGATGATCCCGATCCGGGGTCCCGACATGGGGTGGGAAGTTAGCGGTCCGCCAGCATCCCGAACGTCCGGGTGCCGGGCGGGGACCGCGGCCGCGGGGGGTCACCCCGTGCGGGAGCCGTGGTGGATACGGTGCGAACGCAGAGGTCGACGGTCGGAGGGCGGCGGCGGGAGGCGGACGTGCGCGCAGGGTCCTGCACAGCGCGGAGGTCACTCCTGGTCGTCCTGGCGCTCACGACGCTCGGCACCGTCGCGAGCCCGGCGGGCGCCGCGCTGCCCGACACGGACGTGCCGAGTCTCACGCTCGTGCGCACGATCCGGACGTCGCCGTTCACCGGCACCAGCGAGTCCGTCCGGGACGGCGAGGGCTCCGCCTTCGTCCCCGACCTCCCGGCCCACCCCAACATCGGCGGGACCGACTCCCTGTGGCTCGCCGACGACAACGGTCGCGCGGCGTGGGAGATCGATCCGAGCACCGGCGCGCTGAAGTCGAGCATCCGCGACAGCGGGTGGCAGGCGACGAAGCGCTACGACGCGCTCACCGACACCGGGAGCGGTCCGACGGCGGGACCGAACCGTGACGCCGACCTCGAGGCGATGGCCTACGACGCCGCCACCGACACGCTCTACGCGTTCAGCGGGAAGTGCTGCTCGAGCGGCGTGCTGCCGACCGTGTTCCGCCTGCGGCGTGGAGCGGATCACACGTTCCACCCGGACTCGTACCAGCCCCTTCCCGCCGGCACGGACGACACCGCCGCGGCATGGAACCCGAGCGACCGTCGGCTCTACGTCGGCAACGGCAGCGACGTCCACCGCTACGCCTACGCGCCCAACGAGTCCGGGCCGGAGATCGAGCTCGACGGCGTGCACGGCATCCTCGGGATGGCCTTCTCCGACAACGGCGCGGATCTCCTCGCCGTGACCTCGTCGGAACGCCTGGTGCGGGTGAGCTGGACGACCCGGTCGGTTCGCACCGGATGGGACCTCGACCTGACACCGTTCGGGGTCGAGGACAGCCGGGCGGTGGAGTTGACCGACGGGCAGATCTACGTGTTCGACGGTGACGACTTCCGCGCCGACGCCGACCCGCTGCGACACGCGGTGTTCGTGTTCGAGGTGTGCTGTCCGTCCGGCGCGCCGACGGCTCCGGGAACACCGGTCGCGGTGACGGGCGTCGGCAAGGCGACCGTCTCCTTCACGCCACCCGCGTCCACCGGCACGTCGCCGATCTCCGCCTATCGCGTGGTGGCGTCACCCGGTGGGGCGACGTGCACGACGACCGGCGCGCTCACCTGCACCGTCACCGGGCTCGAACCGGCCACCGCGTACCGGTTCCGCGTCAGCGCCGAGAACGCCTCGGGGGTTGGCCCGATGTCGCCGTCGTCGAACGCGGTGGTCGTGCTCGCGGCCCGGTACACAGTGCTGGTGTCGGCCGCGGAGCTCGCGTCGGTCAACCAGGCGGCCGACGACTTTGGGATCCCGCGCGCCGAAGCGTTGCTCACGGGCGGGCGCCTGATGCGCTTCCTCGACGCGCTCGCGGGACCGGCAGGTCTCGGTCCGCTCGCCCCTCCGACCGCGAGCAGCGGACCGGGGAGCCTCACGGCGTCGTACACGGACCCCGACGAGGTGGCCGCGCTGCGCGCGCTCGCGCAGCGCTCCGGCGTGACCACCGCTGCGCTCCACGACATCGGCGTCCACGTGCTCGTGTTCCTCTGGTCCCTCGGCGCCCACTGACGCGAGCGGGGCAGGACCGCCGGGCAGGACCGCCGGTCAGGACCGCGCGGTCAGGACCGCGCGGTCGGGCGTAGATCCGGTGCCGAGCACGCGGCCGCGAGGCACGGCACCCCGAGCATCGACTGCCACGCACGCAGCGTTCCCGCCGCCCCCGCCGCGACCCCGTCGCGCGCGCCGGGAGGCGCAGTCGGCGTGATCCAGAGGTTCGGCACCGGATCGTCCTCGTCGTACCAGACGAACACGGCCACCCTGCCGTCCCGGTACGCCGCGCTGTCGAGTACCGGCTGGACGTGTGCGCGCGCCCACGCGTCGACGACGTCGTCCCCGCAGTCGTGGCCGTCGTTGCACAAGGTCGGCGTCACGAACGCGAACGCGGGCAGGTTGTTCGGATCGAGCTCCGGCAACGGTCGGACCTGCTCCTTGCAGTGAGCGCGGTCGTCGGCACCCCAGAGGTACAGGACCGGGATGTGCTTCGCCGCGTTGCCGTCCGCGCGACACGGCTTCGTCGCGCCTTCGACGTAGTTCACGGCCCGGCGCCCCGCGACCCGCAGCTGACGGAAGATGCTGTCGGCGGTCGTGCTGCACGTGGCCGACGGCTTGCAGTCGGCCACCGTTCCGGGCTGGATCGCACCGGTGACCTGGCCGACGTACTGCATCAGGCTCTTCTCGCCCGGGTCGATCTCGGTCCAGTGCGGGAACCAGCTGCACTTCGTCCCGAGGTCGTGGAGGTAGGGCATCTGCGGCCCGAATCCGAGGCCGACCTCGTCCCAGCGGCGGTTCTCGAAGCTGAACACGACCACCGAGTCGTAGCGCTCGCGTGGCGCGGCAGGGGACCCGCACGGAGTGGCGTTCGTCGCGGTCGGCGTCGAGGCCATGGTCGTGCTCGTGCTCGCGGGACCGGTCGTCGTCGTCCGGCGGGCCTCGGCGGCGGTCGAGCCGTCGCCCGACCCGCACGCGGCGACCGCGAAGGCGAGGGTGACGGCGATCGTGGTCATGCGGCGGTTCACGGGCGCTCCCGGTTCGTCGGTGCGCGCCGGAGATCCGCCGCGCGACGACGATGCTTGCACCTGTCTCCATGCGGACCCGGTCACCGATCGGCCGGCGATGGATCAGTCCCGCCGGGCCAACACCTCGGCGAAGCCGGCGCGGATCGCGTCGAGCAGGACGTCGGGGTCGGGCACGGCCCCCGCGTCGGTGTTGACACCGATGTTGCACATGTCGCCGTAGGACATCAGCGTGAAGTTCACCGCCGAGCCGAGCGTGGGCCCGAACGGATAGAACGCCTCGAGGCGGGCTCCCGCCACGTAGACGTCCTCACCGAAGCCGGGCACGTTGCTCGCGAGGAAGTCGACGTGCTTGAGCATCCCGCCGGTGACACTGACGGGCAGCAGGTTCAACATCGCCGCGATCGAGTTGGAGTACGGGATCGCCCGCTCGTGGCGCAGCGCGCGGCAGCGCTCGCCGATGATCCGCATCCGCGCTTCGACGTCGGTGACCGAGATCGGCACCTCGAAGCGAACGAGCGTCACGCGGTTGCCACCCTCGACGTCGTCGTCGGCGCGGACGCTCACGGGCATGGTCACGCAGAGCTGGTCGACGTCGCGGTCGTGCTGCTCGTGGTAGCGCCGCAACCCACCGGTGAGGCCGGCGAGGAACGCATCGTTCAGTGAGCCGCCCGTGCGGTGCGCGGCGGCGCGCAGCTCGCGGAACGGCACGTCGAGCGCGTCGTAGCGCCACTGCAGGCGGCGCGCTCGCATCACCGGTGATCTCGTCGTGGTCACGGGCCGCACGAAGCGGGCGACCGAGGCGACCGTCGACGCGGCGTCACCCACTGCGCCGACGGGGTGGCGGACCGCGCGCACGACGTTGCCCGGCAGGCTCCAAACGATCTCCCGCGCGGCCGCGGTCGTTCGCCGGCACGTGTAGGCCGCGGTGTCGACGACCGTGTCGAACGGACCGTGGCGCGGCGCCGCCGGCGCGTCGGGGAGGGCGCCGAGCGGCTGTGGCTCGCGTTCCCGGTCGACCACGTGCGCCGCGAGCTGGATTCCGCCGATGCCGTCGGTGAGCGCGTGGTGGACCTTGATGACGAGCGCGGCCTTCCCGTGCGGCAGACCCTCGAGCAGGGTGATGCGCCACAGCGGCCGGTCGTGGTCGAACGCGCTCATCCCCGTGTTGCGCGCGAAGGCCAGCACCGCACCGAGGTCGCCGCCCGTGCGGACGCTCGCACGCTGGAGGTGCCACGCGAGGTCGAAGTCGGGGTCGAGCACCCACCGTGGTGGCGCGAGCCCGAGTGGCGAGGCGACCAACTTCTCCCGGAACGTCGGCGCGAGCCGCGTCGCGCGGTCGACCCGTTCTTCGAGCACCTGCCAGTCCGGAGCCCGGTCCAGGATCGCGACCGCGACGACCGTCGATCGCAGCAGCGGGTCACGTTCGAGCTGCATCGTGAAGGCGTCTGCGTCGCTGACGTGACGCTCGGGAACGACAGCCACCATCCTCTCTCCCTCGCAGGACCTCGCGAGGATGCGCGCGGCGAGTCCGCGGGGGCAAGGGTCGAAGGGCCCCGTCGCGCCGGCGGGATCGGCGGCGCGACGGGCGCGACTTCCGACCCTGGCGCCCCCGGCGCGACTCGGCGAAGGTAGGGACGTGGCAGTCGATCGGAGCGGCCCGTGATCGACCTGGTCGAGCGCGCGCTGCGACAGTTGCGGGTCGCGGCGAGCCGCAGCCGGTGGCTCGGCGATCTGCACGACGCGGCCGGCGAGCCCGTCCCGCCGTCGGACGCCCCCGGGGTCCTGGTCGTCCAGATCGACGGCCTGTCGGAAGGCCGGCTGCGGGCCGCAGTCGCGGCAGGGTGGATGCCCTTCGTCGCCCGGCTCATCGACGTCGGCGACCTGAAGGTGGTGCCGCTCTACTCGGGCCTGCCGTCGACGACGCCGGCGGTGCAGGCCGAGCTGTTCTACGGCGTGGAGCTCGCGGTGCCCGCGTTCACCTTCGTCGACCACGCGACCGGTCGGCTCATGCGGATGTACCAGCACGACGCGGCGATGGCCGTGGAAGCGCGCGTGGCGACGGAGTCGGCGGGCTCGCTGCTCGCCGGCGGCGCGTCGTACGGCAACGTCTACACGGGCGGCGCGGCGGAGGCTCGCTTCTGCATGGCGTCGCTCGGCCTCGGTGACGTGCTCCCGCGCCATCGCCGATGGTTGACGCCCGTGGTGCTCGCCACCTACCTGCCCGCGCTCGTCCGCCTCGGTGGTGTCGTGCTGCGCGAGCTCGCGGGCGCGCCGCGCGATCTGCTGGCCGGGCTCCGCGCGGGCGAGGACCGCGGCTCCGAGCTCAAGTTCCTGCTGTCACGGATCGTCGTCGGCGTGGTGCTGCGTGACCTGACCGTGTTGGGGATGTCGGTCGACCTCGCGCGCGGCCGGTCGGTGGTGCTCGGCAACCTCCTCGCGTACGACGAGCATGCGCACCGACGAGGGCCGGACTCCGAGCTCGCCCTGCGGGCGCTGCGTCCCATCGACCAGGCGATCGCCCGGCTCTGGCGTGCCGCGCAGCGCTCGACCGGACGCTCCTACGACGTCTGGGTCGTCTCGGATCACGGCCAGGAGCGCGCCGACTCCTATGCCGCTCGGCACGGCGAGACCGTCGCGACCGCTATCCGGCGGGTCGCGGTCGAGTTGGGACTTCTCGACCCCGCGAGCGCGGCGCTCACCGACGCGTCCTCGGGCGGGGTCGGACGCCAACGCGCGCGTCTGCTCGGCGAGCGCCTCATCGCGCGCGTCGTCCCCGGGCTCGACGTGACCGACGTCCACCACGTGGAGGGCGCGTTGACCGTGACGGCCCAGGGTCCGGTCGGGCACGTCTACCTCCCGCGGCGGCTGAGCGAGGCGGCGCTGGCGCCGCTCGTGCGCGGCATCGTCGAGCGCGCCGGAGTGCCGCTCGTGCTGCGCCGGCGGGCCGACGACGGCGCCACCGTCGCCGAGACCGCGGCGGGACGCTTCACGCTGCCGGCCGATGCCGCCGGGCTGCTCGGCGCGGACCACCCGTACCGCGAGGAGGTCGCCGCGGATCTGGTCGCGCTGTGTGCCCATCCCGACGCCGGCGACCTCGTCATCAGCGGCTGGACACCCACCGGCCGCTCGATCACGTTCCCGTTCGAGAACGGCGCGCACGCCGGACCGGGGCCGGAGGAGACGAGCGCGTTCGCGCTCGTGCCACCGGACACGCCGTTGCTCGACGAAGGCGCTCGCGGCGGACCGGTCCGGCCTCGTGATCTGCGCGCCGCCGGGCTCGCGGTGCTCGCGGGCCGGAGGGAGCGGCGCGCTGGCGTTCGGGCGCGGCGGGGCATCCGGATCCTCACCTACAACGTCCATTCGTGCGTGGGGATCGACGGCCGCCTGTCGGCCGAGCGGGTCGCGCGCGTGATCGCGCGGTACGAGCCGGATCTGGTCGCACTCCAGGAGCTCGACGTCGGTCGCGCCCGCACCGGCCACCTCGACCAGGCCCAGGCGATCGCGGACGCGCTCGAGATGGCGCTCGAGTTCCATCCGACGGTCGCGGTGGCGGACGAGCGCTTCGGCGACGCGGTGTTGAGCCCGCACGGGCTTCGCCGGATCCACGCCGGCGAGCTCCCCGGCATCGGGCTGGAGCCGCGGGGCGCGGTCTGGGTCGAGGCCGACGTGCCCGACCACGACGGCACGCTGCACCGCGTGTCGCTCGTGAACACGCACTGGAGCCTCCATCCCGTCGAGCGGCTGATGGCGGCGAACGCGCTGCTCGGGCCGGAGTGGCTCGGCGCGCCGTCCGCGCCCGACGACGTGATCGTCTGCGGCGACTTCAACGCGCTGTCGTGGTTCCCGTCGATGCGGATGCTGCGGCGTCGGCTCGAGGACGCACAGATCGGTCTCGACGGGCACCGCCCCCGACCGACCTGGTTCGGGCGGTTTCCGGTCGGTCGGATCGACCATGTCCTCGTCGCGCCGCGTTGGAGGGTGCTCGAGGTCCTGGTCGCCGACGACACGCTCGCCCGGGTGGCCTCGGACCACCGGCCGCTCGTCGTCGACGTCGCGCCCGGGGATCCCGCCGCTCAGGTGCCGTCACGCATCACCGCGCGGTAGGCGCGGTACGCGGGCTTCGGTGTGTGGTCGTCGCGGAGCAGGCCGGTGTTGTCCCACTTCTCCGCCAGGTTCGTGCCCGTGTCACGGACGGGCATCCAGATCAGGGGCCCGGTGATCGCGCGCAGCTTCGTGTTCCATCCGAGGTAGTAGTCGCGGACCCAGCGGGCCTGCTGCGCCTCGGTGAGCGCCTCGCGGTCGGTGCCGGTGGCGGCGCCGATCTCGGTGCCCCAGATGCGCTTCCCACCGTCGCCGTGCTCTGCCATGACCTCGTGCAGGGTCGTCGTCTGGGTGTACGCGTTCCACGGCTGGCCGTCGAGCGGGTTGAACGGGAAGGCGTACGGGTGGTGGCCGACGCCGTCGAAGCTCCCCTGCGCGCCGCGCTCGTACAGGCCGCGCAGCCACGTCGCCGGCTGGTAGTCGGTGCCATCCGCTGCGTCGGGCGCGGGCGCGGTGCCGCCGGTGATCACCGTCGCGTCCGGGTCGGCCGCCTTGATGGAGCGGTACGCGGCCTTCAACGTCGCGGTGTACCGGTCGAGGTCCGGCTTCGGCGCTGCGTACTCCTGGTGATTCGGCTCGTTCCAGATCTGCCAGGTCGTGATCGAGCCGCGGAGCAAGGGCTCCGGGGCCCGGCTCCCGTATCGGGCCGCGGCCGCCTCGACGAAGCGCGCGTAGTCCTCCGGGTCGGCCGGCAGGCAGTGGACCTCGTCGCGCGGGCACTCGGGCCCGCGCGCCCAGGGCGGGCTGTAGGCGGCGACGCCGATGATCGTGAGGCCGTGCGCACGGGCGTTGAGGACGGCCCGATCGGTGGACCGATCCCACCGGAAGCTCTGCGGACCGTCGCCCTGGATGCTGTTCCAGTCGATGTCGAGCGTGGTCCACTTCGCGCCGGTCGCCGCGATCGCGTCGAAGTCCCGGGTCTGGGCCGCGTCGGACTCCCAGAGGATCTCCACGCCGGCCGCGAGCCCGGCGCGTGACCGCACCGCCGCTGCGCCGACGGTCCCGAGCGGCAGCTGCCACCGCGTCGACGTCGTCTGCGATCGTCGATCGATGACGGTCGCGACCCCCGCGACGAGCGCGACGCCGAGGACGAGCACCCCGCCGATCGCGAGCCCACGACCCCACCGGACACCTCGCCGGGCCCGGCGGGACCCGGTATCCGGTGAGAGATCGAGGCGGTCCATGGTCGGGGCAGGCTAGGTCGGCTCTCCCCGCATGCCGTCCGCGGTCACCGCGGTGATCAGACCTTCGTCGCCGCCTTCTTCTTGGCGGCCGGCTTCTTCGCCGGCGCCTTCTTCGCGGCCTTCTTCTTGGCGGCTGCCTTCTTCGCCGGTGCCTTCCGGGCCGGTGCCTTCTTGGCGGCCGCCTTCTTCGCGGGCGCCTTCTTGGCCGGCTTCGCCGTCACTTTCGCGACGGCCTCCTTGCCCGCCTTCCGGGCGCGCTTCGCGCCCGCGGTGACCTCCGCCCGAGACTTCGCCAGCTGCTTCTCGAGCCGCTCCACCTCCCGACGCAGCGTGGTGATCTGGCGGTGCAGCTCACGCTGCATCGACGCGATCATCCGCTCCGTGGTGGCCTCTCCCCGTTCCATGAGCTTCTGCACGCGCGCCTCGAGCTTGCGCAGCTGCTCCTCCGAGGACTTCGCGAGCCGTGCCTGGGTGCTGTCGAGTTGCTGGAGCAGGTCCTCGACCTGCTTCGAGCTCTGCTGGGCGTTCTGCATGTGCGACTCCTTCATCCGTCCGTGTCGAGTCCGAGGATCAGGCTTCCCGTCGAGATCGTCAAGGGGCCAACGTCCCGGCGGACGACGCGGTGATCCGTCGCTCGATCCGGGAGCGGCACAGCTCGGGCAAACCGTGCGCGGTCGGTCGCGTTGCTGCGTTGGGCCGGTCGGCCGTCCGCGGTGTGGCAGGGTGCGGCGGTGAGCACGATCCTGCGGGCCGGCGCGCCGCTGGAAGAGCCGCGCGCGGCGGTGGGGCATGCGTCGACCCTGCTCGTCGACCCGGCGCGGGCCGACCGGCTGCTCGGCGTCGGGTGCTGGTATCCCGCCCGCAGCGCGGATGGCGCCGCCGCCGTCTACGAGGTGCTGCCGGGCGTCGGGTTCACTGCGGCGGCGAGCGAGAACGCGCCCGCCGTACCCGGCCCGCACCCGCTCGTGGTCTTCTCGCACGGCCGCTCCGGCGCGCGTACCTCCTACACCCTGCTGTGCGAAGGGCTCGCGGCGCGAGGCTTCGTCGTCGTCGCACCCGACCATCCCGGCGACACGCTCGTCGACTGGATGCTCGGAACCCAGGTGGACGACGCCACGAACGAGATCCAGCGGGTCGACGACCTTCGCTTCATGCTCGACGCGCTCCTCGCCGACCACTCGGTGCTGCCGCCGCTCGGGCACGTCGACGACGCGAGCGTCGCCGTCGTCGGCCACTCCTACGGCGCGTTCACCGCGCTCGCCTATGCAGGCGCCGACCCCCGCGACGTCCGCGTGCGCGCGGTCGCCGGACTGCAGTCGTTCACGCGCTCGCTCTCCCGCAAGGTGATCGCACGCATCGAGGTACCTGCTCTCCTCGTCGCCGGGATCCAGGACGAGACGTGCCCACCCGAGGTGGACACGGACCGCGCCTGGGGCGTCCTCGTCGACCGCGACGCGCGGCGCGTCGACGTCGAGGCCGCGGGACATCAGGCGTGCAGCGACGTCGGTCTCTACGTAGAGCTCGCGCCCCAGGTTCCGGGGCTGCCCGACTTCGTCACGGAGGTCCTCGAGAGCTTCGCCGCGCAGGTCACCGGTCGAGCAGGTGATCCGTGGCGGCCGACCGTCGCGCTCCACCTGCGCCTGCTGGGCGGCTGGCTCGACGAGGTGCTCGGTGTCGATCCCGACCGCGGCGCGAGCGATCTGGCCGCGGTCGATCGAGCCCCGGGTGTCACCGTCACGACGTCCGGCTCGCGCTGACCTCCGACGACTCGCGGCGTGCCGCCTAAGGTGCCCGGACCGATCGGAGGGCACAGATGCAGCTCGAGGCAGAGAAGGTCGCGGTCGTCACCGGTGCCGCGAGTGGAATCGGACTCGCGCTCGCGGAGCGGTTCGCGACCGCGGGGATGCATGTGGTGCTCGCCGACGTCGACGAGCCGGGTCTCGAGGCCGCGGCTGCGCTGGTCGGCGCGCACGGCGTCGACACCCTGACCGTGCGGACCGACGTGAGCGACGAGGGCGCGGTGCGGGCGCTCGCCGCGGCGACCGTCGGCCGCTTCGGTGGCGCGCACCTCGTGTGCAACAACGCCGGCATCGCTGCGCAAGGTGACCCGTGGTTCGGCGCCTTGTCGTCGTGGACGTGGACGATCGGCGTGAACCTGTGGGGGGTGATCCACGGGATCCGAGCGTTCCTCCCGGTGCTCACCGAGAGCGGTGGCGGGCACATCGTGAACACCGCGAGCATGGCCGGCCTCATGCCGGGTGCCGCCGCGCCCTACGACGCCACGAAGCACGCGGTCGTGGCGCTGAGCGAGGACCTGTACCTGAACATGCAGATGGCGGGACTCCCGATCGGCGTGAGCGTGCTCTGCCCCGGCTGGGTCCGGACCAGGATCGCGGACTCCCAACGCAACTTCCCGGCCGCGCTCGGTGAGCCCGCCGCGCCGACGCCGGGGACCGAGATCGTCTACGAGATCCTGAAGCGTGTGATCGACGAGGGCATGCCGCCGGCCGTGGTCGCCGACCGGGTGGCCGACGCGGTCGTCGACGAGCGGTTCTGGGTGCTGCCGCACCCGGAGTTCGTCGAGATCGCGGTGCGACGCTGGCACGGCATCGCCGAGGGCGTGAACCCCACGATGCCGACCGACGTCCCGGGCTTCTCGACGCCGCGGTAGGGCGCAACACCCGAGACGTACGCGCCGGCGCTGGACGGTGCACCGGGCGGGTCGTACCGTGCGGCCGATCCGGAGGGGGAACGATGGCGAAGTCACGGCAGGAGACCGCGGGTCTCGAGCAACTGATCGATCGTCTGGCCAAGGCAACCAAGCAGCTGACCAAGGCGGCCGACCGGCAGGTGCGTGAGGCCGAACGTCAGCTCCAGCGGTTGGTCGCGCACGGCGAGGCCATCGAACGTCAGCTCGAGGCGCAGCTGGAGGCGGTTCGGCGCGAGCTCGGCGAGCTCGAGCGCCGCGTCGGCGAGCTCGGCGGACGGGCTCCGGCGCGGCGCGCCCGGAGGCGTCCGGCGGCGGTGGGGACGGCCGCGAAGCGAAAGGCACCCGCGAAGCGAAAGGCACCCGCGAAGCGGGCCCGGGTGAAGAAGGCGGCGGGCACGAGGTCTGCGGGATCGCGCACGGCAACGAAGCGCACGGCCACCGGCGCCTGAGCCCGCGTCACCCGTCGTCGACGATCGGCTCCCGTCGCACGGCGGGTGGGAGGCTGCGGAGCGGACGCACGACGCCGGCTCGGTGCCGGCCGTAGGCGATGAGCGCGCGGTCCTCGAGCCGGTGCAGGGCGCTCGACCACCCGCACGCGCAGGTGGCGATCCAGCAGTCGCCGAACGGGTCGATGCCGAGGAGCCAATGGGCACTGCGCTGGTTTCGCATCTCGACCGCCGACATCGCAGCTCGCCCTCCCACGGTGACTCCCCGACGGTACGGGTCCCTGCGCGTGCGATCGAGGTGATCCGGCGAGTTGCCATCCGATGTTCGACGGGAGTTCAGCCGGCGGTTCCGAGGTCCTCGCGTGGGGCGGGCCGGATCCGGATCCGGGCACGGGCGACGGGCCTGCGGGCCTCGGAGCCCCCGCGTCCTGGAATCGGAGCGTTCGTGCGCGACAATGGGGGTCGAGTCCAGCGGCAGACCCCGAGTTGCCGCGTTCGTGCACGTCTGGAGAGCCCGGGCCTGCTGAGGATCGCGTCGGATCTCCCGACATGCGCCCGGCGGGCACGCGGCCCCCGAAGTGCGCGATATCACCCCCGAAACGAGGCGAGACCGACATGGCCCGAGGACGCGAGAGCTTCGAGAAGCGCGCACGCGAGTTGAAGCGCCAGCAGCGAGCGGCGATCAAGCGCGAGCGGCGCGAGGAGCGCGCCGAGACGGAGGTCGACACCGAGCCCGTCGACGAAGAGGCCCTGATGGCCCGCTACGGCGAGCTCAGCCAGCGCCGGGAGGCCGGCGAGATCGACGAGGCGACCTTCGAGCAGGAGCGCGTCGCGATCTTCGTGGAGCTCGGCCTCGTCCCGGCCGGCGAGACCGACTGACCGCTGGCGGCCGGAGCCGGGTCCCGCGGCGACACCGACCCATTCGCCGCGTACACTCCGGTCAGCTTCTTGCTCGTCGGACAGGTGGTCCGCCGACCCGGGGTCGGATTGGTTGCCGCGTGGCCGCAGCGCCCGCACCGAAATCGCCGAGCTGGACGCTCGTCGGTCGACTCGACGGAGCCGGCCCCGAGCCCCGGGTCCTCCACACTCGCCGGGTCCTCGCCGCGGTGCTGCGGCGCGGGCTGCCGAACCTGATCGAGGCGACCCTCGTCCCGACCGTCCTGTTCCTCGCCGTCGGCGCGGCCTGGGGTCCCGGCGCCGCCATGGCCGCGGTCCTCGTGTGGGGGTTCGGTGCCATCGGACGGAGGCTCGTGCTGCGACGCCGGATCCCGGCGCTGTTGGCGCTCGCGACGGTCGTGCTCACGGTGCGCACGGTCGTCGGTCTCGCCAGCGGGAGCACGTTCTTCTACTTCGTGCAGCCGGTGGCAACCACCGTCGCGCTCGCGGCGATCACCGTCAGTGCGATCGCCCTCACCGTCGTCATGGCACTGCGGACCGCGCAGCGCGAACACCTCGTCTTCCAGGAAGCCTGAATGCAGACGCTTGCTCCGCCGCCGCCCCCGATCGACCCCGAGACCTCTCCCATCCCCGTCCCGACGGGACTCGTCGTCGGACGCGTCGTGACCGCCGCGCTGGTGGTCAGCCCGCTGGTCGCGCTCGGAGTCGCGGTGCCGTTCCTCTGGGGCCACGTGATCCACCTGCGCGACGCGATCCTGGCGGTCGTCCTCTACGCGGTCACCGCGGTGGGCGTGACCGTGGGATACCACCGCTTGTTCACGCACCGCAGCTTCCGACCCAACCGCGCGTTGAAGATCGCCCTCGCGGCCGCGGGCTCGATGGCGCTCGAGGGCGGCGTCATCGGGTGGGTGGCCGCCCACCGGCGCCACCACCGTTTCAGCGATGCGCCCGGCGACCCGCACTCACCGCACCGCGACGACGCCGGCGCCTGGGCGCAGGTGCGCGGGTTCCTCTGGGCCCATGTCGGTTGGCTCTTCTCCGCCGACCTCACGTCGACGCAGCGCTACGCGCCGGACCTGCTGCGCGACGGCGATCTCGTCGTGATCAACCGGCTGTTCCCGGTCGTCGCGATCGTCTCGCTCGCCATCCCCTTCGGGATCGGCTGGTGGCTGTCCGGCTCGTGGGCGGGCGCGGTGGCCGCGCTCGTCTGGGCCGGGATCCTGCGGATGGCGCTGCTGCACCACGTGACCTGGTCGATCAACTCGCTGTGCCACATGTTCGGCCGGCGGCGGTTCGCCTCGGGTGACCAGAGCACCGATATCGCGCCGCTCGCCGTGCTGTCGCTCGGTGAGTCCTGGCACAACTTCCACCACGCGGTTCCGAGCTCGGCCCGCCACGGCGTGCTGCCGCGGCAGCTCGATCTCGCCGCGGAGCTGATCCGCGGCTTCGAGCGGCTCGGCTGGGCGACGCACGTCCGGTGGCCCGACGCGGCGACGATCCGCGCCGCCCGGCTGCCCGCGCCCTGACGCCCGGCGCCGACGGGCACCGGGCGCATTCCTCCCGAGCGCTGGCACTCGGTGCGATCTCAGCGCAGAATGCGCCCATGGACAAGGGCACGAGGCGGGAAGCGGCGGTGCACATCGAGGCGGCGCCGGAGAAGGTGTACGACGTCGTCAGCGATGTGACCCGGATGGGCGAGTGGAGTCCGGAGACCACCGGCGCGGTCTGGCTCGACGGCGCGACCGGCCCCGCGGTCGGAGCGCGGTTCAAGGGGACGAACAAACGCGGCCTCGCGCGCTGGTCGACCAAGCCGACGGTGGTCACCGCAGCGGCGGGCCGCGAGTTCGCGTTCGATGTCGACGGGACCACGTTGTGGACCTACCGGATGGAGCCCGACGGCACGGGAACGCGCCTCGTGGAGTCCTTCGAGATGTTGAAGGACATGCCTCGCATCTACCAGATCCTCGAGCGCTACCTGATGGGCGTCAAGGACCGGGCCGCGGATCTCCAGCAGTCGATGCAGGCGACAGTCGACCGCGTCAAG
>CAZXCB010000010.1:0-31228 GCA_964639075.1 uncultured Bifidobacteriaceae bacterium
TTTCGGAGAGAGGGCGACGGCTGGCTGGTGGGGCTCGGCGGCACGGCCCAGCTCATGCGAGACACCAAGGGAATGCGCGATCTCGCCCGCCTACTCGCTCAGCCTCATGCCGACGTCCACGTCCTCGACTTGGTGGCCCCGGGCCCGACTGTGCGATCCGACGCGCCAGGCGACCCCATCGACGAGACCGCCCGCAATCAGTACCGAGCACGCCTGATCGACATCGAGCGCGAGCTCGCCGACGCCGACGACTGCGCCGACGTCGCCCGCTCGGAGCAGCTACACGTGGAGCGAGACGCCCTCGTCTCCGAGCTGTCGAGCGCGTACGGGATCGGGAGCCGGGCGCGCCGGCGCAGCGACTCCGCCGAGCGGGCCCGCTCTGCCGTCACCCAGCGAATCCGTGACGCGATCGCCCGCATCGAGGCCGCCGACCCGGACCTCGGCGGCCATCTCCGGCGCGCCGTTCGCACCGGGACCTTTTGCGCGTATTCCCCCGAACACCCGACGTCGTGGGAACTGTGAGCCGCGTGCGTGCTCCGGGTCGTCACACCGTAAGACGAACTCTCACGCCACCCCCGTAGAAGCGCCACACCGCTGCGCCTCCCGGAGGTGGACATGACGACCACACAGACCAAGCCCGTGATGGACCGGCTCGTCGCGGCGATGCGCGACGCCGACTGGAACGCCGTCACCGCGACGTACGCACCCGACGTCCTGCTCGACATGAACCTGCCGACCTGGCGATTTCAGCTGCAGGGCAGAGATGCCGCCGCCCAGTACTTCCTCGAACAGACCGGTGGGCTCACCGCGCTGCACAGCACGCAGCTCCGGGTCTCCCCCACCGAGAACGGCGTGATCATCGAGGAGGAGATGCGCTTCGACGGTGACGGCGACGACGGCGAGTACCTGTGGCGAGCCGTGGACATCTTCGTCATCGACGGCGATGCAGTGACCGAGCACACCGAGTACTGCACCGGTTGCTGGCCACCCGACCAGATCGCCCGCCAGGCGGCTGAAGCACCGATGGTCCGCTGGTGAGCACCCCGAAGAACTGACCCAAGAGACGACCGCGGCATCGACCCGCGGCCCGAGAAAGGAACCCACCATGCCCAAGACATCCAAGGCGACCGCCTCCGACTCCATGGTCCTCGACGGCTACGAAGGCCACTTCGAGAATCTCGACGGCGGCTACACCGTCGGCTTCGAGACCTACACGGCCGACGCCGATCTCACCCCGCTCTTCGCCGGTCTGCCCGACAACCGCTGCCAGTGTGCCCACTGGGGCTACGTCGTCAAGGGCAAGCTCACCTTCAGGACCACCGACGGCGACGAGACCTTCGAGACCGGCGACGCCTACTACGTCGGTCCCGGCCACACGCCGATCCTCTACGCCGGCACTGAGGTCATCGAGTTCAGCCCCACCACCCAGCTGCAACAGACCCTCGAAGTCGTGGAGAAGAACATGGAGACCGCGAGCTGAGCCTCCACGGTCGTGCACCGCTCCAACCGGGCGGCCGCCTGCGCTCGGCTCCCGCATCGAAAAGACATCGAGACGCCGCGAACGCGATCTCGATACGGGTACCCTGCCTTGATGGAGCCGAGGCGTCGGGACTGGCTGTGGGTCGTCTTCGCGGCGCTGGCAATCGCGTGGTTCGCGCCTTCATTCGGCGGAGCGCCACGCGTTGTGACAGATCTCTCCGAGTCAGCTGCGGCGGGAAACGAAGCAGGCGTCGCAGATCTGGCAGCGCTTGCGGGCGCCGACGTCGTCGCGCGCCCCGCCGAGTCAAATCGATCGCTTCCGGAGGCCCGACTACTTCGAATCTTCGCGATCCTCGCCGCTCTGGGCGTCGCGGCACGAGCCGTGCGCGGTCGTTGGCGAGCCGGGGTCGTCGAGCGGGTGCGGCCTGGACGGGGCTGCCGTGGAGTGATCTCGCTGCGTGGCCCTCCGCGTCTCGCGTGCTGACCGCGTGAGATCCACCTCGGCAGTGGAGCTTCGCCTCACACGATGACCCGCCTGGCTTCGGCAGGCTCGAGGATCGTTGGGTGCACCACGCGGGACCGCCAACGTGATGCAACCCTGGGAGACGCATGAGTTCTCTTCAACGCCCGCCACTGTCGCGGGCGCGACCGCGAGAGGTGACGGCGTGAGCCCGCCGGCTGCCGTGAAGCACCCTCCCGCTGGCGCACCAGCGCTGCCGCGACGGTTTCCGCCCGCTCGACTTCTCGTCGGTGGGATACTGCTCGCCGTCGCCGTCATCACGATGGTCGTGCTCATCCCGACGCCACACTTCGTGAGCCAGATCACGTTCGACAACACATCGTCCTACCACCTCGACGTTGAGGTGAGCAGTGGACCCCACGAGGGATGGATGTCCCTTGGAACGGTAGAGCGGCACGGGAAGACCAGCATCGATGCGATCTACGACATCGGTGACGTGTGGATCTTCCGATACACGGCGCAGGGGCAGACGAGTGGCGCCTTCCGGCTGACGCGTGAGGAGTTGACAAAGGACAAGTGGCGCGTGCGGGTACCCGAGGTTGTCGGCGCCGAACTCGAGGCCAGGAACGTGCCACTACAGCCTTAGTTGGGTACCGGTGCTTGGGTTGTGGAGCCTCGTCGTTTGGACTGCTCGCGTCGTTGCGACGTCGCGCGCGTCGCTTCGTGGGTCCAGCCGGTCTGGCGTGGAGTTGGCGCGACCGCAGATCGCGGTTTCCAATCCTGACCTGTTCATGGTCAAAGGCCGTTCGTGCTGCCGTGCCGGTCTGATCGCTGTTCCTTCATCGCCCGGCGCGTGAAGCTCATTCGCCATGTCAGCGCGACGACGATCACCGGCCAGCCAGCGAGCGCATACGACACGATGAGCGCGGTGCGCCAGGGTGTGGGGCGCCCGTATCCGGACCACTCATGCCGATGGAATCGCCGGAGGTCGCCCATCGCCCAGGCGAAGATCGGCAACGCGACGAGATACCCGGCGACCAGGGGGATCGCCAACGTCACGATGCCGCACCTCCAACCGAAGCCCTCGTACCGTCCCCGTCGGAGGCGTGGTGGAGGTGTCCTGGCAGTCGACGCGTCGTGGCGACCAGCAGGATCACCCCGACGGTGCCGCTGACCACGGATGCGATGAGAATCGCGACCTTGGCCTCAGTGAGATGGGACCCGCTGAACGCAAGGTTCGCGACGAACAGAGAGACCGTGAACCCGATGCCGGCTGCCGCGCCCGCGGCGAGCACATGAGCGCGTCGCACGCCGTCGGGGAGACGACCGAGCCTCAGGCGGAGCGCAAGCACGGTGGCGGCGAAGATACCGAGTGGCTTACCGACGACGAGACCCAGGACGATCCCCCACGCGATCGTGCTGCCCGCCGCGCGTTGAATGCTGTCTCCACCGAGGAACACGCCGGCGTTCGCGAGCGCGAAGAGCGGCACGATCACAAGGCTCGACCAGGGATGCAGGCGAGCTTCGAGCGGCTCGATGACCTGGCGTCCGCCAACCGGGCGGGCGGGAGTGAGCAGTCCGAGGGCGACGCCAGCGATCGTCGCGTGAACTCCAGACTCCAAGACGCAGATCCACAGAATCGCGGCAGGTACTACGTACATGAGCGCGTGCCAAATGGACAAACGCTGCAGGATCACGATGACGACGATCGCGCCTAGGGCCCCGAGGAGCCACGTGCCGGAGACCGACCCGGAGTAGAAGAGCACGATCACGGCGATGGCGCCCACGTCGTCGACGATCGCGAGCGTCAGTAAAAAGAGCTTCAGGTTGGGGGGCACACGCGAGCCGACGATCGCGAGCAGCGCGACCGCGAATGCGATGTCGGTGGCCATCGGGATGCCCCACCCATCGCTTCCGACGCCACCGGCGGTGCAGGCCAGGTAGAGCAAGGCGGGGACGGCCATGCCGCCGATCGCCGCGATGACAGGCAGGCTGGCGGTCCGGGGGTCGCGGAGCTCGCCCCGAACGACTTCACGTTTGATCTCGAGACCGACCACGAAGAAGAACACGGTCATGAGCCCGTCGTTCACCCACTGCTGCAGGCTCTCGGTGAGGCTGAACTCTCCGATACCGACGGTCAGCTGCGTAGACCAGACGTGTTCGTAGGTCGAGAGCGAGAGATTCGCCCACACCAAGGCCACCACTGTCGCAGCGAGAAGGACCACTCCACCGAGCACTTCGATCGCGACGAACGAGCTGCCCTTGGGAGTGAGATAACGGCCCAGCGGGAGCCGAATCTGGTGAGGAGACATGTCAGGAACGTTCCGTGTCGAGGACTACGGATCGCCGACCAGACTTCCCGGCACGCCGAAGAGGATCCTACCGTCCCCGGCGCGGGTGCCCGGTGCAGCGGCGCCGGACACAAGCGAAAGGGAGAACGCAGGACCGAGCCCTCACCCAGTCCCGGTGTTGAGCGGGCTCCGCGGCCATCGGAGTAGTCGGACTCGTCCGACAGCCGGAACGACTCCGGCGGCGACGGCGTCGCGGATCGCTTGCTTCATTTCCGCGTCAAGCTTGCGCTCGTTTGCATCGGTGAGTTCGAAGCGATCGCGGGCGCGACCGCTTCTTGTCACGAGGTGCGCCGAGTGGACGTTCGCTCCGGCACTCGCGAGGCCGACCGCGACTCGGTGGAGGAAGCCGAGCCTGTCGGTGCTGGCGACTTCAAGGGTGGTGTACCAGGGGGATGCGTGATCGTCGAAGCAGATCTCGACGTCGGGGCTGGGCAAGGACGTGAGCGGCTCATCGAGGGCAGCCTCGATCTGAGCCGCGAGAACGTGCGCGTCGGGAGTGCCCGTCTCGGCGGACGCGTCATCGCTCGCGTCGGATCCTCGCCGCGCGCGTCGGACGAGGAACGATTCGAGGGCGGCGCCGTCATCCCATGTCGCCACCACGGCTTCGGAGACATCGATCTCGGCCGCCGCAAGGACTCCCGTGATCGTCGCGAGGAGTCCGTACCGATCTCGGCAAGCGACATCGACTCTCCACATATCAGCCTCGGTTGGCTCGACCTGGACACGGACTTCGGTTCGTCCGAGGCGGTGCGAGAGCAGCTTCACCTGGTGTGCAACGGTGCTCGCCGTTTGGGTGAGCAGGTAGCCGCGCGGCGCGTGACGGAGTCGCTCAACAGCTGCGGCGTCGTCGCCGAGAAGATTCCGGGCTTCGCTGCGTATGTGATCGACCGCATTGCGGGTGTCGACGCCGGTGACCGCGGGGGCGTCGAGGAGTTGCAGGATCGTGGCGAGCATTTCGTCGAGCCGTTCACGATCGGTCGGGCCGAGCTCTCCCAGCGCCAGACTGAGCAGATAGAGCGCTCGGACGCCGTCCCGGGCGCCGAGGTGAACGGCGAGCTGCATGATCGAGTCTTCACTAAGAGCCTCTGAACGCAGTGCCATGCCGCGCATGAGTGTCGCGTCGTCGAGGAGAAGAGCAATCTGACGCTCGGCCTCCTCGCCGAGATCGATTCGCGTCACGAGTTGTCGAGCCAGCGCGGGCGGCGGTTTGCCGTCACCTGCGGCGTCCATGATCAGTGCGGCAAGCAACAGCCAGCCCGGATGGTTGAGCGCCTCGTATTGAATGGCCGCACGAGTGTCGTCTCGTGCCAGTTCGCGGACGCTCTCGACGAGCGAGAATCGAAGGAGCTGATTGGGGTCCAGTTCGAATGGGTTGGCATGGCGGCGGCGGATGGCGTCGGCGAGTTCCGGAAGTGAGCGCTCGAGCGTCCCGGTGGCCTCGAGGAACCGCCACGAGCGGACATTGCCGTGTGCCAATACACCGAAGAGCTTCTCGGTAGCTGCGCGGTCCCACGGGGCGGGTGCATCGTCGTCGTAGGCGATGGCACCGAGCCAGTCGAGCAGCGCCGACCCCGGCCTGGCGTTGGTCATCGCCAGCGCAGCGTCGAGGCTCACATGCAAGACGCATTGATTTGGCGGCGAGGCCGCGATGTCGATGACGCCGTCGTGTTCAGTGAGCCATCCGCCTGGTGGTGCCGCGCCGGACGCGCTCGGTCTCGGGTGATCGGCTCGGCGGATCTGTAGCAGACGCCATCGCAGTAGCGGAGGCGTCATGATCGTGGTGACGAGGACGACGAGCAGCAGCGATGCGTAGAGATCGTCACCCAGCACGCCCGCTTGGCGTCCGATGGTCGCGAAGATCAGGCCTACTTCGCCTCGGGGCACCATCCCGAGTCCGACCAGCATCTTGTCACCGGCGGAACCCATGACTCCGGCCGACGCCACCATCTTGCCGGCGACTGCGACCAGGAAGAGTGCCGCCGCGATCCCGAGCACTGAGGGGTTCGCGAACTGCTGGATGTCGATCTCGATGCCGATCTGGAGGAAGAACACCGGGATGAAGAGGTGACCGACCGGTCGGAGTTCTCGTCGAATCCGTTCTGCCTGGTCCGTGGAGCCGAGTGAGAGACCGGCGACGAACGCGCCGATGATCGGCGCCAGCTTGGCGGCATGGGCGAGTTCAGCAAACGCGAGTGTGAACGCCAGGGCGATTGCCACGACGGTTCCGGATGACCGTGACCGGCGACCCAGCGAGCCAAACAGCTTCGGCGCCAGCCATTGACCAGCGAGTGTGGTGAACAGCAAGAAGGCGACTGCGACCCCGACCACGGTGATGATCGCGCCGAGGCTCACGCTGCCTTCGGTGACGATACGCACGACCACTGTGAGGATCACCAGTCCGAGTACGTCGTCGGCCACCGCGGCACCAAGCACGGTGCGGGCCTCGACAGTGGCCAACGCACGGAGGTCGCTGAAGACACGCGCGGTGATGCCGACGCTCGTCGCGGCGAGTGCGGCGCCGAGGAACAACGCCGTGTTGAAGTCGTATCCGAACACTTCTGCGATCCCGAAGCCCGTCGTCATCGGGACCACCACGCCGATGATCGCGACGATCGCAGATGCGCGACCCACAGAGCGCAGGTCGCCGAGGTTCATCTCCATTCCCACCTCGAGCAGCAGCAGGATCACGCCCAACTCCGCCAGCGTGGCGAGCACCTGGGAGTGACCGACCAGTCCCAGCACTGAGGGACCGATGATCATCCCCGCGACGATCTCTCCGACAACCGCCGGGATATGAATGCGCTCGGCGATCTCCGCGGCGGCCTTCGCCGCCACAAGAACGATCAGGATGTCGAGCAGGATCGCCGAGACGTCCATTCAGGTCCTACCGGTCCTTCATCTGGTCGGCGATGTGGAACGAAGTCGCGACAGCAACCCGCCGAGCGGCGACGCCTCGGGGCGGCGACCACGTGGGCATCGGAATCTCCTCGACGAGGATCGAACGACGCCCGGATGGTGTGCCGGACCCGTGGGAGGACGGGCCCGGCACACCAGGGCGATCAGCTGTCGCTAGCAACCGTGGCGAGCGACGAGATGGGCACCATCTCGTCGCCAGCCTCGATGACGAAGTCGGCGGTGTAGATCTCGGGGTTGTAGCCACGCGCACCGTGTTCGAGGACGTCGAGGCCCATGTGTTCCTCCTCGGCGGTCACCCGTAGGCCCATCGTGGCCTTGAGAACCGCGAAGAGAATTCCCGCCGTCACAGCAACCCAGGCCACGACCGCCACAACTCCGACGGCCTGGCTCACGAGCTGGTCGGTTCCGCCGCCGTAGAACAGGCCGGTCTCGGTCGCAAAGAGTCCGACGAGGAGCGTGCCGAACACGCCGCAGGTGCCGTGGACGGACACGGCACTGACCGGGTCGTCCACCCGCACCCGCTCGAGGAACCAGATGCTCGCGACGACGGCCCCTCCGCAGATGGCACCGATCGCGAGAGCGCCGATGGTGCTCACTGCCGCGCAACCGGCGGTGATGCCGACCAAACCCGCGAGTGCGCCGTTGGCTGCCATCCCCACGTCGGGACGACCGTGCGTGGTGGCCCACGAGATCAGCATCGCGACCACCGATCCGGCTGCGGCGGCAAGGGTCGTCGTCACTGCGATGAGACCGATGGCGCTGTCGGCTGCGAGCTCCGAGCCCGGGTTGAACCCGTACCAGCCGACCAGGAGGATGAACGTCCCCAGCACCACGAACGGGATCGAGTGGCCGTGAATCGTACGCGGCTTGCCGTCGGCACCGAACTTGCCGATCCGCGGCCCGAGCGCGATCGCCCCCATCAGCGCGGCGATGCCGCCGGTCGCGTGCACCATCGTCGAGCCCGCGAAGTCGATCATCGGCGTCGCTCTCTGTGCGAGCCACCCGCCACCCCACAGCCAGTGGATGACCACCGGGTAGATGAACGCCGTGATCACGAGGCTGTAGACGAAGTAGGACTTGAACTTCGTGCGTTCGGCCATCGCACCCGACACGATCGTGGCCGCAGTGGCCGCGAAGGCGAGTTGGAAGACGAAGAAGACCATGACGTCGAGCGTTCCGTACGTTGCCGCGCCGTCGCCGAGGAAGAAGCCCTTCCAACCCACGAAGTCGTTCCCGGCCCCGAACGCGAGTGCGAATCCGACCGCGAAGAACGCCAAGGCGCCGGCCATGAAGTCCATGAGGTTCTTCATCATGATGTTCGCCACGCTCTTCGCGCGTGTCAGGCCGGCCTCGACCAGCGCGAAGCCCGCCTGCATGAAGATCACCAGAACCGCGGCGATCAATACGAAAGCGTTGTCGAGGTTGCCCTGCACGACCTCGGCAGTCAGATCGTCGGCCGCGGATGCGGGGCTCCCGGTGGTCAACACCACAGCGCCGCAGAGTGCGGCTCCCACGGCAAGTCGTCGTCTCAACATGGCTTCCTTCCCCGAGCGCGCGCGAACGCACTCCACTTGGCTGGTCGCCGCGCGGCCCTCAGAGAGTCGGCGCGCACGGTCCCGGGGTTCCGGGAGATCAGGTGGCGGAGGCTGTCCGGCCGGGTTCGGCAGATCGCTCGATCCCACAGCACGGCGGTCGACATCCGGTCGCGTCCTTCCACGTTCGAAGAGACCTTCCGCCGCCCGTTCGCGGGCGGCGGGCCGACCAGACTTCCCGGCTCACCTGGGGAAGCAAGCTACGGAGCGTCGATGTCGCGGAGGTTGTACCACCGTGAAGGCCGCGTCGCGGGACCCTGACGTGAAGCTTTCGTCAGCGGTCTGGCGAGCTCACTCCAGCGGCGCGACTGCCAAGTAGTCGTCGCGCGATACCGGTGCCGCGACGAGCGATCCGTCGGCGCGGGGGACCTGGGCGTCCTCGCCTTCGAGAGTGAAGCGGACCTGGCCGATGCCAGGACGGGCAGTGAGGGTGAACACGAGCTGGGCGAGCGCGAGGAGCTGGTCACCGCTCGAGAGCGTCGCGACGGACGGGTCGAGCCCCACGATCGCGGTCCCGGCGGCGACCGAGACGCCATCAACCGCGTTCGTCGGCAGCGCTGACCTGAGCCCGGCGACGGCGACCTCCTCCTTCGTCGGACCCAACTCCAGCGCTCCGAGAACGCGCCGCAGTCGGGCCGACGGAGCAAGCCGGCGAACCGCGGCGACAAGCCGATCGTTCCTCACGAGGAACACCGAGACATCCGCGCCACCGGCCGTCGACGGGCGGGCTCCGCTGTTCTCATCCAGCAAACCGAACGGCACGTCACGGTCCGGCACGCGGATCGCCTGATCGTCGGTTGAGACCCCGCAGGCGACCGCCCCGAGCATCACCGCCGCGAGCATCACCGCCAGCTTCCGACCACTCATGTCGACCTCCGCGGCACCTCGATGACAAATCGAGCACCGCCGTCCGGTGCATCGTCGATCCACATTCGTCCGTCGTGGAGGCGGAGATGCTCGACCGCCAGGGCCAGGCCCAGCCCGGTTCCCGGCGTCGATTCCGACCAGCTGCCGCGGGCGAACCGGTCGAACACGCGCTCACGCTCGCTCGGAGGTATGCCCGGACCCGCGTCGTCCACCGCCAAGAGCAGCGACGAGTCCGTCCCGGCCACGACGACAGCGGTCGCGCCGCGGCCGTACGCGTCGGCGTTGTTCAGCAGATTGACGAGCACCTGGGCCATGCGGCGCTTGTCGATGCTGACCGTGGTGGGCGTCGACGGATCGAGCTCCACGCGAACGTGCGCCCGCGCCGTCGACTCGAGCACTTCCCGTACGAGTGCCTCTGGATTCTCGTCGGTACGATGCGCCGCCTCGACGCCGGCTTGGAGCCGTGAGATCTCCAGCAGATCCTGGACCAGCTCGCTGAAGCGCTCCAGCTCCTGACCGAGGATCGCCAGGGCGTCGGCGGCAGCCTCGGCCGATTGGCGACGGCGCGCCACGTTCAAGGCCGAAGCCATCGTGGCGAGCGGTGTCCGCATCTCATGGCTGACGTCGGACGCAAACTGCGCCTCGCGGTCGATGCGAGTCCGCAGGGCTGTGACCATGTCGTTGAACGCGTCGACGAGGGGCTCGAGATCGCTGTCACCCTCGGCGTCGAGGCGTTGGTCGAGCGCACCTTCGCCGATTCCGGATGCGGTCACGGCCATGCGCCGAACCGGGCGCAGTACACGCCCGGCTGCATACCAGCCGAGCACCGCCCCGACCGCGGTCACCGCCGTCGCCGCGATGACGAGAGCCTGCGCCAGCAGGGTGAGGGTCTGGTCGAGCTCGACGGTCGGGCTGAGCTCGAAGTACGAGGCATCCACGGCCGGCAACGGCAGCCCGACCGCGATGTGCGGCGCGGAAGCCAGCGTCGTTGCCTGCGTGCCCGCCGAGCCGTCCGCGACCAACCGACGGAGTGACACCGGCACTTGTGCACGACCCACACCGACCGAGGTCCCGAACCAGCCCGACCCGATTCGAACCACAACGTTGCCCGAACCGCCCTCCGCTTGCGCGAGCGCGCCGCGCACGTCGTACGGGTTCACCCGCAGCGCATCCCGTACCGCTCGGGCGTTGCTGAAGGCCTCGCGCCTCGCGGTCGTGGCGCGACGATCGATGAGGTAGCTGCGCGTCAGTTCGTACGAGAATATGGCCACGCCGGTCGACACGAGTAGGGCGAGACCGGCGAACACGATGCTCACCCGCCAGCGCAGGCCGACCCGATGTCTCCTCGGTCCGAGGTCACATCAGCTGCTCACGCTCGGTCACGGCGTCCGGCGACGCGGCCGAAGGAGGCCAGGCGTGCATGCGGGCAGGGTACAGCCACTGCGCAGGGACCAATCCGCGCGACGCGCTCGTCGACAAAAGAGTCGGCTGCGAGGAACGACCGAGGGGTGGTTGGCGGCCGCGGGCGATGCACAGGCGAATGATCTTCTCGGATCCCAGTACCAACCGCGCGACCTCGTCTCGTCCGAGCGATCGCCGAACTGAACCGCGCCAGTGAGGAGCGGAAGGACGACACGAGTTGCGCCAGTAGGATCGATCGGGCCCGTCAGCGCGCCACGTGGGGCGTTCGATGCACGAGGTGACACACGGTTCAAGAAATTGCATGTCACCGTGTGCACGGGCACGCCACGGGCTGGAATCGGACATTGCACCGCCTCGCCAGAGAGAGGAAGAACCCGGGGCGAGCGTCTGATCAGCACGTTTACAACTTCAAGCCCTCGTAGCTCAGGGGATAGAGCGTCGGTTTCCTAAACCGTGCGTCGCAGGTTCGAATCCTGCCGAGGGCGCGTTCGTACCGGCACGTCGAGAGGAGCGAAGCCCATGGGCCTCATGGACAAGATCAAGGACACCGCGAACAAGGCGGCCGAGGGGGTGCAGAAGGCGGCGGAGTCGGGTCAGGAGAAGCTCGAGGAGTCGAAGCTCAAGAGGAAGACCGGCGACCTGAAGGAAGCGCTCGGCGGCATCGTCTACGAGCAGCGCACGGGGACCGCCGGCGCGGACGCCGAGGCCGAGATCACCCGCATCGTCGGCGAGATCCAGGCGATCGAGGCGCAGCTCGCCGCGCTGCACTCAGACGAGCCCGACGCGCCCCCGGCGGCCGGCTGACCCAACGGCTCCGTCGCGTCAGTGGGTCGCGCTCCACGACGCGACCGCCGCGTCCCAGACCGCCGCGTCCGTGACGATGAGCGTGTCGGGGCATTGCGCCAACCACGAGGCCGCGGCCGGGAACGGGCCGCTGCCGAGCCAGACGACGACGTTGTTCGCGCACGACACGCTGTAGCCGGTGGGCAGCGCGAGCGTGCCGTGGTTCGGAGGTTGATCCACCCGGAACACGTTGTTGTACAGCGCCAGCTTCGGTGACCGCGCCGTGTTGTCGTCCCACTTGAAGAACCCGCCGTGACCCGGTGCCGTGCCCTTGTAGACGGTGGGCATCGGCTGGAGCCGGAGCAATGAGTGGTCGACCGTGAGCGTGCGCGCCCGGCCGTCGGACACGAGGTCGGACGAGTCGGGTCGCGTCGAGATCCCCACGTAGCACCCGTCGAAGAGCGAATCCGAGATCGTGCCGCCGTAGAGCTTGTCGTCCTCGAGGCAGTCGTCGTGCAGGAACGACCCGTGCACGCCACGCACCGTGAAGCTCGCCGCACCCTCCCGGATCCGGATGCCGTCGCCGTAGTTGTGCATCCGGAGCGCCTCGATCAGGGATTCGGGGTTCCCCACGCTGAACGCGCCGGTGCTGTGGAACAGGTCCCACGTGGTGTCGAGCGGATAGGTCCCGACGACCTCGCCGCCGTCCCAGCAGACGCTGCCCGTGCCGGTGATCGCGATCGGCTTCGCATCGACCTGCGTCCACGACGCGGTCCGCGCGTCGAAGGCGGTCGCGGTGCTGATGATCGGCCGGTACCGCGCGTACTGCACGCCGGCGAGCGTCACGAGTGGCGTGCGCGAAAGGCAGTCGCCCGGTGGGTCCGGGGGCGGCAACGTGGTCGTCGTCGTCGAGGTGGTGGTCGTGGACGTGGAGGTGGACGTCGAGGTCGAGGTGGACGTCGAGGTCGACGTGGACGTCGTGGTCGAGGTCGACGTGGACGTAGAGGTCGAGGAGCTCGTCGTCGTGGTACCGGAGTACGTCGATCACGAACACCGCATGGCGCATGGGATCGACGCTGGCGCGATTGTCGTCGCCGTCGGAGACGAGGACCTGGTCGCCGATCACCTCGACGCCGCGGCTGTCGAGCACACCGAGACCAGTGAGCCCGAGCCGCCACCCGGGCAGAATCGTCCGCGTCGTCATCGACGCGCGGATCAGCTCCTCGCTCGACGTCACGGCGACGACGTCGCCCGAGGTGTCGTCGAAGTCGATGCCGAGGATGTTCTTGAGCCCGCTGACCGTGACGATCGAGCCGAGCGTGTTCGTCGCGTAGTCGTAGCTGCGGATGTAGGTGCCCTGCGCGACGTAGAGGAGTCCGTCCGCCGAACGCCACCCTGCCGCGGTGAACTCGCTCTGCAGCGGTTGCCACGACTCCACCTGGAACTGACCGCTCCCGTCGCGCACGAGCCGGAAGATCGTCGGGTACGCGCCGCTGCTGCTGCCGGACACCGCGTAGACGACGTCGGCGGCGGCGTCGTACGCGGCCGCCTCGAAGTCCTTGTTGCGGTTCGTGCCCGCGGCCGCGCCGACACCGAGTTGGGGCGCGTTCGCGAACGCGGTCCCGCCGATGACGCGACGCAGTGCTCCGCTCGTGCGATCGACCTCGTACGCGGACTTGCCGTTGTCGTCGAGGAGCCACAGCGCGTCGTCCGCCGCGACGTACGCGGACCCCTCGTTGTCGCGCACGGAAATCGTGCTCCCGACGAACGGCGACGTGCGCAGGAGCCGGGACAGGCTCAGCTGCGGTGCCGCGGTATCGGGCAAGGAGCCGGCCAGGCCCCCGACGGTCACGACGCTCGCGAACAGCACGCCCGCCACCACGCCCGCCCAAACCCGCCGCTTCGCCGCCATGAGCCTCCATCCGCCAAAGGGGCTCGTACCGACCGATCGCCACCCGCGACACGGATGCATCGACCGACCGCGGTCGAGCCTAACGAGCACCTCGCAGTCCGCAAGGGCAAACGGAACGCGTTGCTGTTCGTTTCGTGCCGCTATGTCCCCATCATCCGATACGCCCCAAGGTGCGCGGCCAGGATGGAGCCAGTGCACCATCGCGTCGCCGTGCGATTCTCGCGGCGTGACCACACCGCTGGTGCGTCTCGGGCGCGCGGTACCCGGACTCGCGATGCTGCGGACGTACCGGCCCGCGTGGCTGCGTCCGGACCTCGTCGCGGGCATCGTGCTCGCGGCGATCCTCGTCCCTCAGGGCATGGCGTACGCGGAGCTCGCCGGACTCCCGCCGGTGACCGGGCTGTACACGACGATCGCGTGCCTCGTCGGGTACGCGCTGATGGGTCCGTCGCGCATCCTCGTGCTCGGACCCGACTCGTCCGTGTCACCGCTCATCCTGGCCGCGATCACGCCGCTGCTGGCGGGCGGCGATCCGGGCACCGCGATCGCGCTCGCCGGGATGCTCGCGATCCTCGTGGGCGCGGTCGAGATCGCGCTGGGCATCGGTCGGCTCGGGTTCGTGGCCGACCTCCTCTCGAGCGAGATCCAGGTCGGCTACATGAACGGGCTCGCGATCACGATCATCGTGGGTCAGCTCCCCAAGCTGTTCGGCTTCTCCACGGACGCCGACACCTTCATCGGTGACGTGCGCGCCTTCGTGACGAACCTCGACGAGACGCATGCCGCGACCCTCGCGGTCGGGCTCGCCTGCCTCGCGATCCTCCTCCTGCTCCCGCGCGTCACCCGGAAGGTGCCCGCGGTGCTCGTCGCGGTGGTGGGCGCCACGATCGCCTCCGCGTTGCTCGGCCTCGCCGACGAGGGTGTGGCGACCGTCGGCACGCTCCCGGCCGGGGTGCCGCGACCCGCGCTGCCCTGGACGAGCTTCTCCGACGTCGGACCGCTGCTCGTGGCCGCGATCGGCATCACACTGGTCTCGCTCACCGACACGATCGCGACGGCGTCGAGCTTCGCGGCACGCCGCGGCGAGGAGGTCCACCCGGACAAGGAGATGATCGGCCTCGGCGCAGCCAACATGGCGGCGGGCCTGTTCCAGGGCTTCGCCGTCTCGACGAGCGGATCCCGCACCGCGGTCGCCGAGCAGTCCGGCGCCCGCAGCCAGGTCGCCGGCGTGATCGGCGCCGGTCTCGTCGCGGTGCTCCTCCTGTTCCTCAACGGGCTGCTGGCGGACCTGCCCCAGGCGACGCTCGCCGCGGTGGTGATCGCCGCCGCGCTCGCGCTGGCGAACCTGCGCGAGGTGCGCCGCTATTGGCAGGTGCGCCGGAGCGCATTCGTGCTGTCGCTCGCCGCGACGCTCGGCGTCGTGCTCTTCGGCGTGCTCGAGGGCATCGTGATCGCGATCGCGCTCGCGGTCCTCATGTTCTTCCGGCGGAGCTGGTGGCCCCGCGGCGCCGTGCTCGGCAACACCGACGGCGTCGAAGGTTGGCACAGCGTCGAGGACTTCCCCGACGCCAGCGTGCTCGAGGACGTCATCGTCTACCGCTGGGAGGCGCCGCTGTTCTTCGCCAACGCCGGCGCGTTCCGCGAGCAGGTGCGGACGCTGGCCCGCGAGCAGCACCCGCTCTGGATCGTCATCCAGTGCGAGGCGATGACCGACATCGACGTCACGGCGGCCGAGATGCTCACGCAGCTCGACGACGAGTTGAACGAGCGCGGCATCCACATGGCATTCGCGGAGATGCGCACCCGCGTCCAGGAGCTCGCGCTGCGCTACGGCATGTTCGCGACGCTCGACCGCGACCACTTCTACCCCACCCTCGACGCCGCGCTCGCGGCGGTCACCGCCGAGTTGGGCGACGGCGATCCCGGGGACGCGGCCGACTAGCGCAGGTGCTCGTCGATCGCCGGCGGATCGCCCGCGATCACCCGGAACAGCGCCGTGATCGACCACCACACCGACGGCGGGGCCAGCGCGGCCGGTGACCAGCCCGGCGCGTGGCTCGGGATGCGGACCCGCAGCGCGCCGGGCAACGACCGGAACTCCAGCGGTGGGTCGAGCACGAGCGCCTCGCCGTCGACGCCGGCCTCGACCGGCTCGTCCGAATCGACGCGGAACGTCGGCGCGGCCCACTCGTGGAAGCCGGGATACCGACCGAGCTGGCCGGCCGCCTCCGCGGCCACGAACGCCGCGGCGTCGGCGGCACCGCCGACGTCGACCGCGGCGACACCGAGCGTGCCGGTGTCCAGCCGAACCCGCGTGCCGAACCCGAAGACCCGGTCGAGCGAGTACGGGTTGTTCGCGACGAGCACGAGCGGCGGGTGCTCGTGGACCTCGCCGTCGGGACCCCGGAATCGCAGCGAGAACGGCGACTCACCGGGTCCGAGCAGCTCCGGGAGCATCGTCGCCGCGGTCTGGGCCTTGGCATCGCGGTACTCCGACGACTGCACGATCTTGGCGTAGACGCCGAGCGACACGTTGTTGACGAACACGCGGCCGTTCACCGTCGCGAGGTCGATCCGGCGCTCGCGCGCGTCGCCGAACGCGTCGAGCGCGCCGATGACGTCGTCGCGGTCGAGGCCGAGGTCCAGCGCGAAATGGTTTCGGGTGCCGGCGGGGATGCAGACGTGCGCGACGTCGTGTTCCATGGCCACCGAGGCCACGAGCGCCTGCGAGCCGTCGCCCCCCGCCATCCCGATCACATCCGCGCCGCCGACGATCGCGTCCCGGGCCAATGCCAGCAGATCGCTCCCCGGCTCGAGCAGCACCGGTTCGATGCCGCGCGCGCGGGCCTCGTCGACGAGGTGGAACCGCTCACCCTTCCCGCCCCCGGACTTCGGGTTGATGATGAGCACACCGTGCCGGGCGGGTCCGACGGGCACGCCCGGCACCGGCGCCTCCTTCAGGCTCGTCCGGTCGCGCCCCAACGCATACCGCGCACTGACCGCCGAGATCACGATCAGCACGACGATCAGCACGAGACCGAGCCCGTGACCTTCGGCGGTGACGGTGATCACGACGATCGCGGCCAGCCCGAGCAGCCCGACGACGGCGCCGAGCACGCGCAGCGTCCCGGTGCGCGTCACCGCGTACCACGCGCCGACGCAGCTCACGAGCACGGCCACGGGCACTGCGACCACGCGGAGCACGTCGCCGGCGAGCGCGACCACCGCGGTCACGACGGCCGCCACCAGGGCGAGCAGCGACGCCGCCGCCGAGAAGCGCCGACCCACGGTCACGACCTCCCCGCGTCCACGGCGGCCAGGATCGCACACCCCGGGCGACGCCCGCAGCGCGCTACTTCCAGCGGCGGCGCGAGCGGCGAATCTCCTGGGCGTAGCCGGCGATCGAGGCGACCGAGCACAGCGCCTGGTAGCCGAGCAGGAACGCCAGGTAGCCGACCCGGTTCTTGCGCACGCGCAGGCCGAGCGGCGCGAACACGTCGTGTCGCTGGTGCCAGCGCAGGCCGCCGTAGACGAGCAGCGTGACCGGCAGCACGATGAGCGTCCACACGCTGACGATCGCGGGGATCCCCAACGCGAACAGGACCAGGCCAGGGAGGAACAGGAACGCGTAACCGATGTCGAGCAACGGGATGAGCAGGTCGATGCTCGCCACGAGTCGCGACAACCACCGGGCCTGCCGCCACGGAGGCACCGCACGGATCCCCTCGAACATGCCACGCGCCCACCGCGCGCGCTGGCGCATGAAGTGACGCAGGTCGGTCGGCACGTCGGTGAACGCAACGGCCGTGGGCTCGGTGTACACCCGGTCGCCGTTCTCCATCAGCCGCCAGGTGACGACGATGTCCTCGCCGATCGCGTCCGGCCAGCCACCGACGCGCCGGACGTCCTCGGTGCGGTACAGGGAGAACGCGCCCTGCGCGACGAGCGTCGACTGGTACAGGCCCTGCATGCGCTTCACCGCGGCGATGCCGAGGTAGTAGTCCCACTCCTGCATCCGCGCGAGCAGGTTGGCGCGCGAGTTGCGCACGAGCACCGCTCCGGCGACCGCGACGGTGTTCGTCGGCGCGGACTCGAGCCGTGACACGAGCCGACGCAACGCCTCGGGGTGCAGCAGCGTGTCGGCGTCGACCGTCACGACGTAGGGCGTGTCGACCGTCTCCAGCGCGGTGTTCAGCGCGTGGGCCTTGCCCGGCGTCGACTCCGGCACGACGCGCAGCTCGATGCCGAGCGCGTCGGCCGTCGCCCACGCCACGGCACAGGTGTCGTCGGTGGATCCGTTGTCGGCCAGCACGATCGTGACGGGGCCGTCGTAGTCCGTGCGCGACGCGTAGCGAATCGTGTCCGCGATCCCGGCCTGCTCGTTGCGCGCCGCGATCACGATCGTGACCGCGGTCGTCGGGTTGCGCACCTTCAGCGGGGGCTGGCGGTCGAGCACGAGCGACCCGGCGAGGAACGCGACCAGGAAGCCAGGAAGGTACGCGAGGAGGGCGATGACCATCCACGCCGGGATCGCGCCGATGGTCTCCTCGAGCTCGTGCTGCCACGGGATCGAGAGCACGACCGCGACGCCGAGCCACACGACGGCGAACACGGTCGCGATCGCGAACTTCGCGCCGACCGGCACGTAGAGCCCTCGCCGGGGCTCGGGCCGGGGCTCGGGTCGGGGCTCGGGTCGGGGACGAGGGTCGGGCCCGTCCGCGCTCGCGCCGCGTCGACCGGGCTCGACCTCCAGCTGGTGGGTGGCCACCCCACGTCATCGGGCGGCGAGGAACGGGAGCTGAGCCGCGGATTCTCCCGAACTCAGCGCGTCGACCAGACCGCCCCGTCGGGCCGCAGGGCGTGGAGCCGTTCTTGCGCCACGAACCCGCGCTATTCGCGGGTTTCTGGCGCCGGAATGGCACCGGGATGGCCCCGCCGGCCTCACCGGCCGCGGTTCAGGATCCGAACGCGGCGTCGAGATCCTCGACCGAGGGGACGAAGTAGGCCGCGCCGGTCACGGGCCGGGTGAACTCGGTGAGCCGGTCGTGGAGACCGTCGCCCGCGTGGCCGAACATGCGGGTGAGCATCTTCTCGAAGCGCGTCGGATCCGCGCTGAACGCGACGAAGTACAGACCGTGCTCGGACACGGAGCCGTACGGCACGCTGCGCCGGTAGATCTCGAGCTCCTGGCCGGCCTCCTCGATCACCACGCGCGCGATGTGCGCGGTCGGCGGCTTCACGTCGTCGTCGAGCTCGACACTGTCGGCCTTCGTCCGACCGATCACGCCCTCCTGCTCCGCGACGGGGAGGGCGTGGAACGCGGCGAGGTCGTGCACCCACCGCTGGGTGATCGCGAAGCTGCCGCCCGCCCCCGGTCCCTCGGGGACGGTCGCGACCGCGATCGCGTCCTCCAGCGGTGGGTTCTCGGTGCCGTCGACGAACCCGGTGAGATCGCGGCTGTCGTGGTAGACGAAGCCGGCCGTCTCCGCCGCGAGCGTCGCGACGGGGGCCAGGAGCGCGGTCAGGCCGCGGCTCACGTCGAGCAGCACGTCGTCTCCGGTGCCGTGGATCCAGAGCCACAGGTCGTGCGGCGTCGATGGAAGATCGGGGAGCTCCGGATACCCGCCGAGCGCCGCGGGCGCGGCCGACGGTGCGATGGCCCGCCACCGCTCCGGCCCGAGCCCGACGACGATGTTGGCGCCGCCCGCGGTCACCGACGGCTGGCGCAACCGGTCGAGTGCGGCCGCGAGCGCGTCACCGCTCGCGTCGGGACGGACGTCGAGCTCGAGGTGTCGATGGCTCCGGGCCCCCTGGGCGAAGATCCCGGGCTGGGGTGTCGTCACGCTCTCCTCCTCGCCGCGAGCCGCCATCATCGCAGCCGACGCTCCACTACGGTCCGGCGATGCTCGCCGTGCCCGCCGGATACTGCTGGCCCCAGTCGGTCGTCGCGGGTGAGCCCGTCGGGCTCCACGCGTCCGGCCCGCCGGTCCCGGCACGCGTGCTGGTCACGCGCATCGGCCTGCGCCGCGAGCAGGTCTGGCGCGCTGAGCTGACGCTCGAACCGTACGAGATGCCGGACCGGGCGGCCGCGCAGGGCTGCGGCTGGCCGATCGCGCTCGAGATCCCGACAGAGCCGGAGTGGCGGAGCGGCTACTACGAGGTCGCGATCGCCACGGACGCGGGAGGCATCGCGCACGAGGCGGTCGCGTTCTTCGTCGTCCGCTCCCGCACCCCCGATCCGGAACGTCCGCTGCTCGCGCTGTGCACCAACACGTACAACGCGTACAACGACGTCGGCGGTCGGAACCTCTACGAGGGGGGCACCACGGTCTCCTTCCAGCGCCCCATGGCGAACGGGCTGCTGCGCAAGCCGGCCGGTCCGGGCGACCGCGTGACCGAGATGCACCCGCCGGACCCGCTCAACCGGGACCACGTGCGGTACCTCCGGGCGCACCAGTTCACCCAGTGGGGTGGTTCCACCGGCTGGCCCAACTACGAGCTGCCGTTCGTCTCGTGGGCCGAGCGCAACGGCTACGAGCTCGACTACGCAGCCAACGCGGACCTCGAGGACCCCGCCACGCTCGACGGCCGCCGGCTCTACCTCTCGATCGGTCACGACGAGTACTGGTCGGGCCCGATGCGCGACACCGTGGAGAGCTTCACGCGCGCGGGTGGCAATGCGCTCTTCCTCTCGGGGAACACGTCGCTCTGGCAGGTCCGCATCGAGGACGGCGGGACGACCATGGCGGGGTACAAGGCGTTCTTCGAACGCGATCCCGTCTTCGGAACCGACCGCCAGCACGAGCTCACGAGCTTCTGGTCGGACGTGCTCGTCGAACGCCCGGAGAACCACATGACCGGCGTCACCTTCGTGCGCGGCGGGTACCACCGAATCGGCAAGACGGTCGCGTCCGGAGCCGGCGGCTACACGATCTACGACCCGGACCACTGGATCTTCGACGGTACCGACACCACCTACGGCGACCTGATCGGCGCCCGCAGCGTCGTCGTCGGGTACGAGTGCGACGGGTGCGACTTCGTGATGCGCCACGGTCGGCCGGTCCCGACCGGGGAGGACGGCACGCCCGCCGACTTCCGCATCCTCGGACTCGCGCCGACCCAGCACTTCGACCGCGTCAACGCACCGCGACCACCGCGGCCCCAGGACCGATCCGAGGTCGAGCACATCGCGTGGCGCGCGCTCGGCGCCGACGACCCCGAGACCGTGGCCCGGATCGATCACGGTCACGCGGTCATGGGGATCCACGAACCGGGTGGGTTCGTCTTCACCGCCGGCACGACCGACTGGGTGTGGGGACTCACCGGCGAGGACCCGACGATCGAGGCGATCACGCGCAACCTCATGGACCGCGGCCTCGCCCGCGCCTGACGCGCGTCAGCGCCCGACCTGGCGGGCCAGCAGGTCGTCGACCGTCTCGCGGCGCACGAGCTCCCGGGATGCACCGTCGGCCACCTCGACGACCGCGGGACGGAGCGCGCAGTTGTAGTTGCTCGCCAGCGAGAAGGTGTAGGCACCCGTGTTCGGCATCACCACGAGGTCGCCGGGCACGACGTCGGGCATCGGGACGTCGCGCGCGAGGACGTCACCCGAGTCGCAGTGCATCCCGACGAGCGTGACCGCGGCGGCCGGCCCCGCCCGCAGGGCGAACGGCTCCGCCGCGCGCCGGCCGAGCACCGCTTCGATGTCGTCGCTCGTCCCGCCATCGACCGCCACGAAGGTGGTCCCGGCCGTGCGCTTGACCGTGCGCACCGAGTACACGGTCACGCCCGCGCGGGAGACGAGCGCGCGACCCGGTTCGACGATCAGCTCGGTGTCGGCGCGGAACCCCGCCGCACGCATCGCGTCGTCGAGGACACGCACGTGCGCCGCGATCTCAGGCGCATCCATCCCTGCGGTGAGCGGGACCCCGAGCCCGCCGCCCGCGTCGAGCACGTCGAACGCGGCGAGGTCCGTGAGCGCGCCGACCCGCTGCACCGCGTCGACGAACGGCTCGAGCGCGGTGACCTGCGACCCCACGTGGAAGTGGATCCCGCGGAGCCGGAGGTGCCGGCTCACGCCCACGGCCGCGAAGACCGCCGGTGCCTCGGCGAGCGTCACGCCGAACTTCTGACCGTGATGCGCGGTCGCCATGGAACGGTGCGTCGCGGGCGGGACACCGGGCGTCAGGCGGACCAGCACGTCGACGGGTCGATCCGCCACCGCGTCGAGATGCCCGACGTCCTGGGGTCCGTCGAGCACGATCAGCCCGACACCCCGCGCGACGGCGTTCCGCAGCTCGGCGCGGCTCCGCCCGTTGCCGTGCTGCACGACGCGCGTCGGGTCGATCCCGGCGGCGAGCGCCACGGTGAGCTCGCCGTCGGTCGTGACGTCGGCGCCGATGCCGTGCCGGCCGACGCGGCCGACGACCGCGACGAGCGGCAGCGCCTTGGTGGCGTAGACCGCACGGGCCGGCCGGTCGAGGTCGGACAGCGCCTCGACGTACGCGGCGGCGCGCACATCGACGTCGGCCGCGTCCAGCACCTGCAACGGCGTGCCGTGCTCGCGGGCGAGCGCACGGAGCGAGCAGCCACCGATCGTGGCGTCGCCGTCGGAGCGGCTCCAGGTGACGGGCAGGTGCGCCGCGGACATCGGCCGAGCCTCGCACGGCGGTAGGGTCCCCGCCCACCCCGACGGAGGAGCCCCCATGGCCGACGTCCACGGCACCTGTGACCCGACCTTCGACGAGCTCCGCACGATCCTGTCGGACAGCATCGACGCGGGCGCCGACCTCGGTGCATCGGTCGCGGTCGTGATCGACGACGAGATGGTCGTCGACGTGTGGGGCGGCTGGGCCGACGCCGCGAAGACGCGCCCGTGGGAGGAGCACACGGTCACCAACGTGTGGTCCACGACCAAGACGATGGTGGCGCTGAGCGCACTGCTGCTCGTCGAGCGCGGACAGCTCGACGTGTTCGCGCCGGTCGCGCGCTACTGGCCCGAGTTCGCGCAGAACGGCAAGGAGAGGATCGAGGTGCGCCACCTCCTGTCGCACACGTCCGGCGTCGCCGGGTGGGACGAGGCCGCGGCGATCGACGACATCTACGACTGGGACACGTCGACGGCACAGCTGGCGGCCCAGGCACCCTGGTGGGAGCCGGGCGAGGGCTCCGGCTACCACCTGCTCAACTACGGCCACCTGATCGGCGAGGTCATCCGCCGGATCGACGGCCGCCCGCTCAAGCAGTTCGTGCACGAGGAGCTCGCGATCGGCCTCGGCGGCGACTTCCAGATCGGGCTGCGTCCCGAGGACGCGCACCGCGTGTCGGATGTGATCCCACCGCCACCGTTCCCGATCGACCCCGACGCGCTCGACCCGGACATCGTCGCCGTGCGCGCGCTGACCGGCCCGTTGATCTCGGCCGAGGCCGCGAACACCGCGGCGTGGCGCGCGGCCGACATCGGCGGCGCCAACGGACACTCGAACGCGCGCGGCGTCGCGCACATCCAGAGCGTGATCGCGAACGACGGCGTCCTCGACGGCCGCAAGGTCCTCAGCCCGGCGACCATCGACCTGGTCTTCCAGGAGCAGGCATCCGGACCGGACCAGGTGCTGTTCCTCCCGCTCCGGTTCGGCATCGGGTACGGACTCCCCCAGACCGACACGCTGCCGTACATCCCCAACGGCGAGATCTGCTTCTGGGGCGGCTACGGCGGCTCGATGATCGTGATGGACCGCGAGCGGCGCATGACCGTCGCGTACATGATGAACCTCATGGAGATGGGCATCATCGGTGGCCTGCGCAGTGCCGCGATCCTCGACGCCTGCTACCGCGCCGTCGCCTGACCGGGCGATCCGCGCGGCGGCTCCCCGACCGACCTCGAACCGCAGGAGATCCTCGTGACCAAGCTCGGCTACCAGATCCCGAACTTCACCTATCCCGGTGTCGACAGCCACGGGCTGTTCGACGTCGTCGCGATGCAGGCCAAGGCGGCCGACCGCAGCGGCTTCGACACCGTGCTGCTGATGGACCACTTCTACCAGCTGCCGATGCTCGGCGACCCCGACGCGAACATGCTGGAGTGCTACACGACACTCGGCGCGCTCGCGCGCGAGACCACGAAGGTGCGCCTCGGCGCGCTCGTCACCGGCAACACCTACCGAAACCCGACGTTGCTCGCGAAGATCGTCACCGCGCTCGACGTCGTGTCGAACGGCCGGGCGCAGCTCGGCATCGGCTGTGGGTGGTTCGACGTCGAGCACGAGGCGCTCGGCTTCCGGTTCGGCACGTTCACCGAGCGGTTCGAGAAGCTCGAGGAGGCGTTGCAGATCATCCTGCCGATGCTGCGCGACGAGCGGCCGTCACTCGACGGGAAGCACTACCGGGTCACCGACGCGATCAACCACCCGGTGCCGGTGTCGCGCATCCCGGTGATGGTCGGCGGGAGCGGCGAGCGCAAGACGCTCCGCATGGTCGCGCAGTACGCGGACGAGTCGAACCTCACGTCACCGGCCGAGGAGCTGCCCCACAAGCTCGAGGTGCTCGCGGCCCACTGCGAGCGACTCGGCCGTGACCGCTCCGAGCTCACCGTGAGCCAGCACCTCAACGTCGTCCTCGCGCCGACCCACGAGCAGGCCTTCGACGAGTTCGCCGACGCGCTCGCGGTCCGCAACATCGACCTGCGCAACGGCGACCCGGAGTTCCGCAAGATGATCGAGGGACTGGTGATCCTGGGTGACCCCGACGAGGTCGGCGAGCGCCTCGCGGCCGTCGTCGCGCTCGGCGCCGAGGGCCTCACCATCTCGGCACCGGCCAACGGCTTCGTCCCCGAGCGCGTCGAGCTCCTCGGCTCCGTCGCCTCCAAGGCCCTCTGGAGCTAGCCGTCCTACCCAACCGGCGCCACAAACCCGCGCTATTCGCGGGTTTGTGGCGCAGGAATGGCCAGCGTCGGGTGCGTCGTCAGGTGCGGGCGTGCGCCCAGAACGCGAACTCGTTCACCTCGACGGTGACGGACCCGAATCCTGCTGCGGTGAGCCGTGCCTCGAGTGTCGCCGGGTCGACGGGGTTGTACACGTCGTCGCCGTGGAATGCGCACAGCTCCTCGCTCCCGAGCGAGTCGTTCACCACCGCCACCCCTGCGGGCGCGAGCACACGCGCGAGCTCGGCGAAGATCCGATCCTGGAGCTCGGCCGTCGGCACGTGATGCAGCATGGTGAAGCTCACCGCCCCCGAGAATCGACCGTCCGGAAGCGGCAGCGCCGAGGCGTCGGCATGCAGGACCTCGACATTGGTCCCCGCCGTCCGCGTCGCGAGCGCGTCGGCGAGCGTCGGGTCGAGCTCGGCACAGGTGAGCCTGGCCACGCTCGACCGCAGGAGATCGGTGGTCATGCCCGGGCCGGAACCGATCTCCAGCACGTCGTCGCCGAGATCGACGCCGGCGAGCACCATGGGGAGGACCGTCTCGGCGAGGAAGGTCCGCCACTCGTCGCTGCCGCAGAACTGCAGATGCGCTTCGTTCATTCGACGAGCGTAGGGAGCCGGTGTCGTGTCGTCGAGACCGTACAGTGACGGATCATGTCGTTATTCGGACAGGCCGTCCCGTGACGGCGACCATCGTCACCACGTGGTTCCCGCTCCCCGAGGGGCACGTCTTCGCTCGCCACACCCATCCGGAGCACCAACTCGTGTGGGCGTCGGAAGGCGTCGTCGCGGTCACGATCGACGACCTGCACTGGGTACTGCCGCGTTCGCGCGCGCTCTGGATTCCCGCCGGCACGCCGCATCGGACGGTCGCGACCTCGCGCTCGCTGCTCGGTGGGATCTACATCCCCGCGGCGCGCTGCCCCGTGCGCTGGCGGACGCCGACGGTGGTGGACGTACCTCCGCTGCTCGCCGAGCTCCTCGTCCATCTGGCTGACGACCGCGCCAGAGGTCGAGCACGTCTGCGCGCCGAGGCCGTCGTCTTCGACCTGCTCGAGCCGACGACCGTGTCGACGCTTCGTCTGCCGATGCCGGTCGACGACCGCGCGGCCCGGGTGGCCACCGAATTGATGGAAGACCCCACGAACAACCGCACGCTTTCCGCCTGGGGACGGGTCGTCGGTGCGAGCGGACGCACCCTCGCCCGTGCGTTCCTCGCCGACACCGGGATGACGTTCGGCGTCTGGCGCACCCAGATGAGGGTGAGCGCCGCGCTCGGCCTGCTGGCCAGTGGGGCGACGGTCGCGGCAACGGCGTGGGCAGTCGGCTACGCCAACCCGAGCGCGTTCATCGTCGCGTTCCGTCGTTCGCTGGGCGTCTCCCCCGGGAGCTACTTCGCGCGACCCGACGCGCCGAGCGACCGGTAGACCGCGTCGATCAACGAGCGGTTGCGGGTGCTCTGCCAGCGCGGGATGACGTCGTTCATCACGTAGCCGATCGCGATCCCGGCCTCGGGGTCCGCCATGCCGAGCGCGCCACCCGTCCCGAAGTGGCCGAACGCGCGGGGATTGGGACCGAACGGTCGACGGGGTGTCGTCGGCTTGAACCCGAGGCCGAACGTGACCTCCTCACCCAGCACCGGGCAGAAGCCCTCGGACTGCGGACGGGTCGCCTCGGCGAGGACCGCGGGGGAGAGAAGCCGACCCGGCTCGAGCAGAGCCGCGTAGATGCGGGCGACACCGGTCGCGGTGCCGTGGCCGTTCGTCGCCGGGACCTGCGCGGCGCGCCACTCCCGCGTGTTCACGAGGCCGGCCGACGAGTAGCCAGGGGGGTTGAAGTAGCTCATCATCGTCATGAGCTCGTCGCCGGCGAACGGGGAGAAGTCGAAGTCGGCGACGACGCCTGGGTTCGGACCGTTCCAGAGCAGCTCCGCGCACCGGGCCTGTTCCGAGTCCGACAGCCCCCACCACACGTCGGCATCGAGTGGATCGGCGACGCCGCGCAGCCAGTCGCCCGGCATCAGACCGGTGACGCGCCGTCCGATCTCACCCACGAGATGCCCGTAGGTGTTCGTGTGGTAGGCGTGGCGCGTCCCCGGCTCCCAGAACGGCGCGGTCGCGGCGAGCGCGTCGGTCATGCGGGTCCACGACCACAGATCGTCGTTGGTCATCCGTTGGCGGATCGCGGGTACTCCGGCGCGGTGACACAGCGCGTGCCGGATGGTCGCGCCGCCCTTGCCTTCCGCCGCGAACTCCGGCCAGACCGTGGCGATCGGATCGTCGAGGTCGATCTCGCCCGCGTCGACGAGTTGCAGCACCGAGAGCGCGACGAGTGCCTTGCCGACCGAGTAGTAGTTCACCAGCGTGTGCGGGGTCCACGGTCGGCTGCGCTCACGGTCGGCCCAGCCGCCGACGAGGTCGACGACGGGCTTGCCCTCGTGGATCACGCAGATCGCGGCGCCGACCTCCCCCCGCTCGGCGAAGTTGCGCGCGAACTCGTCGCGCACCGCGGTGAACCGCGGTTCGCAGCGGCCCGAAGGCGACCCACTCACGCTTCGCCGGGGAGACTGATGCTGCGCCCGACGTCGAGCGCGGACACTCCCTCGGGCCCGATCACCTCGACGATCGGCTCGTCGCGGTCGTCGAACTCCACCCGCAGCGCTCGGCACATCGTGGCGTGCATCTCGTACAGCGCGGTGATGTAGGTGAGCTCGAGGATCTCCTCGTCGGTGAGGTGCGCCTGCAGAGCCGCGAACACGTCGTCGGCGACCCGGCCGCCGTCGAACGCGAGCGCGTCCGTGTAGGCGAGCACCGCGCGCTCGACCGGACTGAAGCAGTCCGCGACCTGCCACGCCGGGATCGCGGCGATCTTCTCCTCGCTGATGCCGATGGCTCGACAGCTCTTGCAGTGCTGCGAGAAGACGAACTGGCTGCCGCGCGCCCACCCGACGCGCGTCTGCCCGAGCTCGCGCAGCTGCGGGGCGAGCACACGCTTCGGGCTCTGGTAGAGCCCGAAGCCGTCGACGCAGTGCTGGAGCACGTCGGGCACGAGCGCGAACACCGTCCACCAGTCGCCCGGCGTACCGGTCGCGGTGCCGGGATCGGCGACCGGGTCGCGGTCCGGGCCGAACAGGAGGTCGTACATGATCGTGACGATCGGTGCGTTCGACTCGTCCCGCGGGACCTCGCGCAATCGGGGCATCGGCTCACCCTCCTGGGTTCGGGGGCCGCAGCGTAGGCAGCGGTGGACGCGCGTGACGCCGCTGGCACGCGCGGCGATGATCCCGTACCCCCTGCACAGCGAATCGGAGACGACCGACCTCGAAGAGGGAGCCACCATGACCGAGCCGAGATACGTACCGTTTCGGGGTCACCGCACGGCGGTGTGGGTGTTCGGCGACCTGGATGCCACTCCGGCACCACTCGTCTGCCTCCACGGCGGACCCGGGCTCCCGCACGACTACCTGCAACCGCTCGAACGCCTCGCCGAACCCGGCCGCGCGGTCGTGATGTACGACCAACTCGGGTGCGGTGCCAGCGATCGACCCGACGACGACTCGCTCTGGAGGATCGACACCTTCGTCGACGAGCTCGCGACCGTCCTCGACGCGCTCGGTCTCGATCGGTTCCATCTGCTCGGTCACTCGTGGGGTGGATGGCTCGCGCAGCAGTACGTCCTGGATCGTCGACCTTCCGGCCTCGCATCGCTCGTCCTCGCGAGCACGTGCTCGAGCCTCCCGGCGTTCGCGGCCGCGACGCGCGCGTTGAAGGAGACGCTCCCGGCCGACGTCCAGGCCACGCTCGAGCGCCACGAGGCCGCGGGGACGACCGAGGACCCCGAGTACTTCGAGGCGTCCCTCGCCTACATCACCCGGTGGCTGATCCGCTCGGAGATCCCAGAATGCGTGTTCACGGCGAAGGCCGGCGAGAACGACCACGTGTACCAGCTCATGCAGGGACCGGAATGGAACGTCACCGGGAACCTGAAGGACTGGGACGTGACGGCACGCCTCGGGGAGATCTCGGCCCCCACGCTCGTCACGTCCGGCGAGTTCGACGAGATGCGCCCCGAGATCGTCGCGCCCATGGTCGAGGGGATCCCGGGCGCGCGGTGGGAGCGATTCGAACGCTCGGCGCACCTGGCCCATCTCGAGGAGACCGACCGGTACCTCGCCGTCGTCGCCGCGTTCGTGCACGAGCACGACGCCTGATCCCGGGCCTCGCCCGCGTGATCCAGCGGGTCGCTAGGGTCACGGCCCCACCGCCACGCGCCGAGGAGCCCCCGTGAACGCCGAAGCGACCGTCAACGCCTTCATCGAGCGGATCACCGCGCTGGACTTCGACGGCGCGTTCGAGCTCGTCGCACCCGACATCGAGTACGACAACGTGCCGATCGGCAAGGTCGAAGGACCCGACGGCATCCGCTCGGTGTTCGCGCAGCTCGACGCGATGGGTGTCGACGCCATGGAATGGATCGTCCACCGCCAGACCGCGACCGGCGACGTCGTGATGAACGAGCGCACCGACAAGTTCCGCGCGAACGGCACGACCTGGGTCGAGGTCGCGGTCGCCGGGGTCTTCGAGGTCCACGACGGCCGGATCACGCTCTGGCGCGACTACTTCGACATGGGCGCCATGACCGAGGCCCTCACCGCGCTCGCGAGCTGACCAACACCCTGCTCACCCGGGCGTGTGACACACCGCCTCGACGTTGTTGCCGTCCGGGTCACGGACGAACGCGCCGTAGTAGTTCGGGTGATACTCGGGCCAGACCCTCGGCTCGTGCAGCACCTCGGCGCCGGCCGCGACCGCCGCCGCGAAGAACGCGTCGACGTCCGCCCGGCTCGGTGCGGCGAACGCGAGGTGCGACTCGCGGAAGCCGGTACCGGTCTGCTGGGGACCGATCCAGAAGTCGGGCTTCGGTGGGATGCCGAAGCCGACGATCGGACCGAAGTCCATGACCCGGAGGCCGCCGAGCGGCGCGAGCACCGAGTCGTAGAACGCCGCGCTCGCCGCGGGGTCGGCACACTGGATGGAGACGTGATCGAGCATGGCGCCATTCTCGCCCAGGGCGCGGGCCCGCCGCGGATCTCGGCCTGCGCGCCTACGCTCCCGCCGACCCCGGAGGTGGCGCGATGACCGCGACGACCATCAGTCCCTGCATCTCGGCGGACTCGCACATCACCGAGCCGCCGGACTCGTACCTCGACCACATCGATCCGGCGTACCGCGACCGGGCGCCGCGCCTGCAGTTCCACGACACGCTCGGCGACTGCATGATCATCGACAACGGCCAGTCGCTCGTGCCGATGTGGCTCGTTGCGGCCGCGGGTCGCCCGGCCGAGGAGGTCCGCCTCGACACCGGCAAGCGCTTCGAGGACCTCCACCGCGGCGGCTGGGATCCCGCGGCACGTCTCGCCGACCAGGACGTCGACGGCGTGACCGCGGAGATCATCTACCCGTCGGTCGGGATGCTCCTGTGCAACCACCCGGACCGCGACTACCAGAAGGCGTGCTTCGACGCGTACAACGAATGGATCACCGGGTTCTGCGCCTACGCGCCGGAGCGGCTGATCGGACTCGGCCAGACCGCGGTGCGCACCCCCGACGACGCGATCCGCGACCTCGAGGCGATCAAGGCCAAGGGCCTGCGCGGCGTGATGCTGCCCGGCTACCCGGGCGAGGCGGACTACGACGACCCGATCTACGACGAGTTCTGGGACGCGATCGTCGAGCTCGGGCTCCCACCGTCGTTCCACATCCTCACGAGCCGCAGCGACACCCCCGGCGCCGAGCACGTGCGCGGTCCACGACTCAACACGTTCCTGTCCATCATCCGCGGCAACCAGGACATCATCGGCACGCTCGTGTTCGGCGCGGTGTTCGAACGCCACCCCGACCTGAGGATCGTGTGCGTCGAGGCCGACGCGGGCTGGGCACCGCACTGGATGTACCGGGCGGACCACGCGTACGACCGGCACCGCAACTGGCTGACCGCGGGCGAGCTCACCGCGGCACCGAGCGAGACGTTCAAGGAGCACGTGTACCTCACGTTCCAGGACGACTGGGTCGCGTTCAAGACCGTCGACCTCATGAACGAGCACCGGTTGATGTGGGCCAACGATTTTCCCCACAGCGACGCGACCTGGCCCGACTCGCAGGCGCTCCTGGCCGAACACGCCGCGCACCTCGCACCCGAGACGCAGGCCCGCATCCTGCACGACAACGCCGCAGAGCTCTACGGCATCGACTGATCGATCGTCCGGCCTGGTCCGGCGGTGTGACGATCGACCGGACCAAACCGCACGCGCGATCGGTCCGCGTCGGTCAGGCTGGGGGCATGAGTTCCACCGACACCCGCCTCGTCGTGATCCGCCACGGCGAATCCATGGCCCAGGTCAACGGCATCATCTCCGGTCACGACACGTGCGTCGGCCTGTCCGAGCTCGGCCGCACCCAGGCCGGTGCGCTCCGCGATCGCCTGGCCCGCACCGGCGAACTCGCCGGGCCCCACATCCTCTACACGA
>CAZXCB010000011.1:0-3801 GCA_964639075.1 uncultured Bifidobacteriaceae bacterium
CACGCACCTGCGGCGGATCCTCACCCCCGAGCGACGTCTCGACGCCGAGCAGGTCTGCGCGCGGCTCACCGGCATGACGCTGCTCGCGCTCGCGACCGTCACCGCCGACGGTCGCCCGATCGTCGGTCCCGTCGACGGCATCTTCTACCGCGGGGCGTTCCACTTCGGATCCGCGCCCGACTCGGTGCGGTTCCGCCACATCCGGCGACGGCCGGCCGTCAGCGCGACGCACCTTCCCGGCGAGGAGCTCGCGGTGACGGTGCACGGACGGGCGCGACTCGTCGACGTCGCCGCCGCCGAGCACGCCGGCTTCCGGGCGGCCCTGCTCGGGATCTACGTGCCCCGCTACGGCGCCGAATGGGAGTCCTTCCTCGATTCCGGCGTGCAGTACGCCCGGATCGACGCCGACCGGATACTGACCTTCCACATGGACGCCGACGCCTGACCGGCTGGCACGGCCGGTGCGCCCGCTGGCGCGGCAGCCCGAACCCGCATAGAGTTCGCTCATTGAACTGACTCCCCTGGAGGGCGAGGATGAGCGAACGGGCCGAGGCCGGGACGACGGAGTGGCACCAGTCCGCCTGCATCCTGTGCAGCATCAACTGCGGTGTGGAGGTGCGCACGGAGGACCGGCGCATCACGCGGGTCCGGGGCGACAAGACCCATCCCGCGTCCCAGGGGTACACGTGCGAGAAGGCACTTCGCCTCGACCACTACCAGAACGCCCGTGACCGCCTGACCACGCCGTTGCGCCGGCGCGCCGACGGGACGTTCGAGGAGGTCGACTGGGACACCGCGATCGCCGAGGTCGCGGAACGTCTTGCCGCGGTGCGCGACGAGCACGGTGGCGCGTCCATCTTCTATTACGGCGGCGGAGGTCAGGGGAACCATCTCGGTGGTGGGTACGGCCGGTCGCTGCGCGCCGCGGTCGGCAGCGTGTACACCGCGAGCGCGCACTCGCAGGAGAAGACCGGTGAGTTCTGGGTCGACGGTCAGCTGTTCGGCCGGCCCAAGTGCCACACGACCGGTGACTACGAGCACGCCGAGGTCGCGGTGTTCGTCGGCAAGAACCCGTGGCAGTCGCACGGGTTCCCGCGCGCCCGCGTGATCCTGAAGGAGCTGGCGCGCGACCCCGAGCGTGCGCTGGTGGTGATCGACCCGCGCCGCACCGAGACCGCCGACCTGGCGGACTTCCACCTGCAGGTGCGACCCGGCACCGACGCGTGGTGTCTCGGCGCCCTGCTGAAGGTGCTCGTCGACGAGGAGCTCGTCGATGCCGAGTTCGTCGCCGCGCACACCACGGGGTTCGACGAGCTCGCGGCCGCCCTCGAGATCGTCGACGTCGACGGGTGGTGTGCGATCGCCGGCATCGACGCAGCCGAAGTCCGGGCCGTCGCCCGCCGGATCGCGGCTGCGCGCAGCGTCTCGATCTTCGAGGACCTCGGCATCCAGCAGGCCCCGAACTCCACGCTCAACTCGTACCTCGAGAAGCTCGTCTACCTGCTGACCGGGAACTTCGCGACCGAGGGCGGCATGAACATCCACACCGCGTTCGCGAGCCTCGCCGGTGGGGGGAAGGGCGCCGGTGACCGCCGGACGCCTGTCGGCGGGCACCGCATCATCACCGGGCTCGTCCCGGGCGCGGCCATTCCCGACGAGATCCTGACGGATCACCCGGACCGCTTCCGGGCGATGATCGTCGAGTCCGGCAACCCGGTGCACTCGCTCCCCGACAGCCAGCGCATGCGCGAGGCGCTCGACGCGCTCGAGTTCGTGCTCGTGATCGACGTCGCGATGACCGAGACCGCGCGCTGCGCCGACTACGTGCTCCCGGCCGCGTCGCAGTTCGAGAAGTGGGAGGCGACGTTCTTCACGCTGGAGTTCCCGCACAACGTGTTCCAACTGCGCCGGCCGTTGTTCGAGCCGCTACCGGGCACGCTGCCCGAGCCGGAGATCCACCGTCGTCTCGTGCGCGCGCTCGGTGGCTACACGGACGCCGATCTCGTGCCGCTCCACGAGGCCGCCGCACAGGGACGCGATGCCTACGCCGCGGCGTTCCTCGGCGCGATGGTCGAACAGCCGCACCTCGCGAAGCACGCTGCGCTCGTGCTCTACGAGACGCTCGGACCGCTGCTCGGCGCCGGGAACGAGGGCGCCGCCGCGGTCTGGGGTCTCGCCCAGACCTGCTTCGTCAACCAGACCGAGTCGGTGCGGCGTGCCGGGTACGAGTCCGGCGACGCGCTGTTCGACGCGATCCTCGCGGGCGGCGGCGTGACGTTCAGCGTCGATCCGTACGACGAGACCTGGCGCCGGCTCGCGTACGACGACGGCCGCGTCCACCTGGTCGTCGCGGACCTGCTCGCGGAGCTCGGGGAGCTGCCGGCCGGGGGGCCGCCCGTCGACGATGCGTTCCCGTTCGTGCTGTCGGCGGGGGAGCGCCGGTCGTCGACCGCGAACACGATCCTGCGCGACCCGGGGTGGATGAAGGCCGACCGCGACGGTGCGCTGCGGATGAACCCGGCCGACGCGGCGCGCCTCGGCGTCGACGACGGCGACCGGGTCGCGGTCGAGACCAAGCGGAACCGAGCGGTGGCGACCGTCGAGCTCACCGACACGCTCCGCGAAGGTCACGTGTCGCTGCCGAACGGTCGCGGACTCGACTATCCGGACGACGACGGCGGCCGCTCGACCCACGGGGTCGCGCCGAACGAGCTCACCGCCGACGACGACCGCGACTGGCTCGCCCTCACGCCGCACCACAAGCACGTGCGAGCCCGGGTCGAAGCGCTGGTCGGCGAGTCGTGAGCGAGGCCCCGACGTGAGCGAGGCCTGGACTCCCCTGTACCGCCGTCCGCGCGGCCGAGCGGTGCCCGCCCGGCCCGGCCCGCAGGGCCAAGAGGGCTCGAGATGAAGCGGACCCGCTTCGACGACTGGCCGTGCCCGATCGCCCGGACGACGGATCTGATCGGCGACTGGTGGACGCCGCTCGTCCTGCGTGAGCTGTTCATGGGTCGGAGGCGGTTCGACGCGATCCAGGAGTCGCTCGGCATCCCCCGGGCGGTCCTCGCCCAACGCCTCGACCGACTCGTGGCCGAGGGCATGGTGCGCAAGGAGGCGTACGAGGAGCGGCCGGCGCGCTACGACTACCGGCTCACCGACAAGGGCCGCGCGTTCTGGGACGTGCTCGCGGCCATGTGGCGGTGGGGTGAGGACTGGCTCTTCGACGCCAACGGCCCGCCGGTCGTGCTGAAGGATCGCGAGACGGGCCGGATCGTCCATCCCCGCGTGGTCGACGAGGAGACGGGCGACCCGATCGATCTGCGCACGCTGCGCGTCGGCCGCGCGCCACGCCCCTGAGCCGATCTTGGTGCGATTGTCCGGTCCCTGGCACGGACAACTGCACCAAGGTCATCGGGGAGCGGTCCACCGTGCGGCTGGTCGTCCGCCGTCGAGGCGTGCGACCATGCCTGCCCGCCCAGCACTGACGCAGGAGCGACGATGGCCCACGATCCGATCACCGCGCCCACTGTGAGGGACGCCGACCACCTCGAGCCCCACTTTCTCTTCCCCGAGGCCGAGGCGGCGGCGGACGCGAAGCTCGCGGCGCTGGGCACGAGACCGAACGTGCTGCTCGTCGTGTTCGACGACGTCGGGTGGGGCGACTTCGGGTGCTACGGCGGCGGGGTGGCCGTCGGTGCGCCGACACCGAACATCGACCGGCTCGCCTACGTGCAGGCACTCGCTCCATCGTACAAGACGAGCACGGTCACGACCGCCTTCGACGGCGCCACACTTTCGGCG
>CAZXCB010000011.1:3811-7669 GCA_964639075.1 uncultured Bifidobacteriaceae bacterium
CGACACCGAACATCGACCGGCTCGCGCGCGAGGGCAAGCTCCTGACGAGCTGCTACTCGGAGCCGTCGTGCACACCGTCGCGCGCGTCGCTGATGACCGGGCGGGTCCCGATGCGCCACGGTCTGCTCAGACCGCCGATGTACGGCGACCGCGGCGGCCTCGAGGGCGAGGTGACGATCGCCGAACTGCTGTCGGACGCGGGGTACGTGACCCAGGCCGTCGGCAAGTGGCACATGGGGGAGAACGAGGCGTCCCAGCCCCAGAACGTCGGCTTCGACGACTTCTACGGCTTCCTCTCGGTGTCGGACATGTACACCGAGTGGCGGGACCCGTACTTCTTCCCCGAGGTCGTGTACAGCGAAGAGCGCACGAAGTGGATCGAGAACCAACCGTTCAACAAGTGCTTCGTGCACGCCGAGCGGGGCGGCGAGGTCGAGTCGGTGGAGGAGGTGACCATCCCGGTGCTGTCGCTCCTCGACGACAAGTGGTGCGCGTACTCGCAGCAGTTCATCGAGCGCTTGGCCGGCGACGAGCACCCGGGGTTCCTCGATCACTGCACGCGCGGCACGCACTTCGACAACTACCCGCACCCGGATTGGCTCGGGAAGTCGCCGGCGAAGCATCCGTACAAGGACGCGTTGATGGAGCTCGACGACATCGTCGGCCGCCTGGTGCAGACGCTCGACGAGACCGGCCAGCTCGACGACACGATCGTGTTCATCACGTCGGACAACGGCCCGGAGATGGAGACGTGGCCGGACAGCGCGTACTCGCCGTTCCGATCCTCGAAGGGCAGCACCTGGGAGGGCGGCCAGCGCGTGCCCGGCGTCGTGTACTGGCGGGGCACGATCGAACCCGGCCCGGCCACCGACGGCATCTTCTCGCTCATCGACTGGTTCCCCACCTTGCTGCGCCTCGCCGGCGCGACCGGCGCGATGCCCGACGACCGCTACATCGACGGGGTCGACCAGACGTCCTTCCTGCTCGGCGACGGCGCGGAGTCGAACCGCAAGTACCTGTACTACTGGCTCGGCACCACGTTCTCGGCGGTGCGCTGCGGCGAGTACAAGATGATGCTCGCGTCCACGAGCGACGACGACCGTGACATCCAGGGCTCGGGCGGGTTCTCCGGTGTCACGCACAAGTACACGTACTCACGGCTGTACAACCTCTACCTGGACCCGAAGGAGCAACACTCCTACATGGTGCGCAAGCTCCCGTACCTCGACGCGTTCACCGCGGGCCTGACCACCCACTTCCGCAGCTTCGCCGCGTACCCGGCCAAGTCCGTCGTCGGCGGCGTCGGATGACGACCACGGCACCGGTGCGCGCCCGTCGCGCGCGTCTCGACGCGCGTGCGATCCCCGCGTTGTTCGCCGACTGGGCCTGCATCGTCGTGTTCGTCGCGCTCGGCAAGGAGAACCACGGGGTGCACCGCGGCATCGGCTGGTTCGTGAACGTGTGGTGGCCGCTCGCGATCGGCGTCGTCGTCGGCGCGCTGCTCACCCGGGTGTACACCGCGGACGACCGGTGGGCGCTGCGGCTGGTGGGGACGGGGGCGATCGCGGTGCTCGGCGGCGGACCCGAGCGCGGGCTCACGGATCGGCCGGTGTACTCGGTGTTCACCATCGTGGCGTTCGCCACGCTGTGCCTGCTCATGTTCGCGTGGCGCCTGATCGGGATGTCGATCAGGCGGGCCCGTGGGCATGGCTGACCCGGTGCCCCGTCGTCCCGCACTCGCCTCGCGTCTGGCGGGCTTCGGGACGACGATCTTCGCCGAGATGTCGGCGCTCGCCGTGTCGACCGGTGCGATCAACCTCGGCCAGGGCTTCCCCGACACCGACGGCCCGGCGGTGGTCGCCGAGGCCGCGATCGACGCGATCCGGGCGGGGCACAACCAGTATCCGCCCGGCGCCGGCATCCCGGAGCTGCGCGCTGCGATCGCCGCGCACCAGGAGCACTGGTACCGCTTGACGTTCGATCCAGACGCGGAGGTGCTCGTCACCGCCGGGGCGACGGAGGCCATCGCGGCGACGCTGCTCGCGCTGTGCGAGCCCGGCGACGAGGTGGTCGCGTTCGAGCCGTACTACGACTCCTACGCCGCGTGCACCGCCATGGCCGGGGCGACGCGACGCGTCGTGACGCTGCGAGCGCCGGAGTACGCGTTCGATGCCGGAGAGCTGCGTGCCGCGATCACGCCCCGGACGCGCCTGGTCCTGCTCAATTCCCCGCACAACCCGACCGGCAAGGTCTTCACGCGCGCCGAGCTCGACACGATCGCCGCACTCTGTGTCGAGCACGACCTGATCGCGGTCACCGACGAGGTCTACGAGCATCTCACCTACGACGGCGTCGAGCATGTCCCGCTCGCGACGCTGCCCGGGATGCGCGACCGCACCGTCACCATCTCGTCGGCGGGCAAGACGTTCTCGTTCACGGGCTGGAAGATCGGCTGGGTCTGTGCAGAACCGGAGTTGCTCGGCGCGGTGCGCGCCGCGAAGCAGTTCCTCACGTACGCGAACGGCGCGCCGTTCCAGCACGCGATCGTGACCGCGTTGGGCCTGCCCGACCAGTACTTCGCGGACTTCGCCGCCGACCTCGCGGCGCGGCGGGACCTCCTGATCGACGGACTCCGCGCGGCCGGCTTCACCGTGTTCCCGCCGGCCGGTACCTACTTCGTCACCGTGGACGCGGCGCCGCTCGGCGCGATCGACGGACTCGCGTTCTGCCGCGAGCTGCCCGATCGCTGCGGCGTCGTCGCCGTGCCGAACTCGGTCTTCTACGACGATGCCGACGCCGGCCGGACGCTGGTCCGGTTCACGTTCTGCAAGCGCCCCGAGGTCCTCGGCGAGGCCGTGGACCGCCTCGCCCGGCTCGCCCCTTGAGCGGGAGTCAGTCCCGGTCGAGGAGGCGGTCGGTCTGGGCCTTCTGCTCGTAGATCAGGCGCGCCAGCCAGAACCGGAAGAACGACGCGAGCGAGCCGCGCACGAAGAGCGCCGCGCCGACGATGGTGACGGCCACGCCGATCAGCCCGACGATGATCGCGTCGTTCTGCGCGAGCGGGTTCGTCGTGCTGTGCGACTGGAGGTACGCGGCGATCGCCACGATGATCCCGATGATCATCAGCGTGAAGCCGCCGCGGCTGGCGAGCCGGTCGCGGCCCGCGGCCGGATCGCGGACCTGCATCTCCGCGATGTCCTTCTTGAACTGCTCGACCCGGTCGGGGTGCTCGATCATCGACTCTGCTCCTGGGTTCACCGCGGCTCGCCGCCGAGATAGGCCTTGGACAACTCTTCCTGCAACTCGTGCGGGGTGCCGACCCGCGCCACCTTGCCGTGGACCAGCACGGCGGCGACGTCGGCCACGCCCAGCACCGTGCTCGCGAACTGCTCGACGACGAGGATCGACACGCCATCGCGTGCGATCTGGGCCACCAGCTCGTACAGCTCCTCGACGATGATCGGCGCGAGGCCCATCGACAGCTCGTCGAGCAGGAGCAGTGCCGGGCGCGTCGCGAGTCCGCGGGCCATGGCGAGCATCTGCTGCTCACCGCCGGACAGCGTGCCGGCGATCTGGCGGCGCCGTTCCTTGAGCCGGGGGAACCGGGCGTACGCCTCCGACTCGATGTCCGCCAGGTGCAGGCCCGTGTAGGTCATCATCCGCAGGTTCTCGCGCACCGTGAGGTTCGGGAAGATGCCACGGCCCTCGGGGATGAGGCACAGCCCGCGGCGGGCCAGCTCCTCGGGCGGGGTGCCGTTCACCTTGCGGCCCGCGAGCAGGATCTCGCCCGCGCTCGGCGGGTGGAGCCCGGCCGCGACCCGCAAGGTCGTCGTCTTGCCGGCGCCGTTCGGCCCGAGC
>CAZXCB010000011.1:7679-29707 GCA_964639075.1 uncultured Bifidobacteriaceae bacterium
GACGCGCCCGGCGGGCACCTCGAGGTCGATGCCGAAGAGGACGTCGATGCGGTCGTACGCGGCGCGGATCTCGCGCAGCTCGAGGAGGTTCACGAAGTGGTCCCCAGGTACGCGGCGAGCACGGCCTCGTCGCTCTGGATCTGGGCGGGCGTGCCGTGGGCGATGATGCGCCCGAAGTCCAGCACGTGCACGGTGGTGCACACGTCCATCACGAGGTGGACGTCGTGCTCGACGAGCACGACCGCCATGCCCTCGGCCGCCAGCGATCGCAACAGCGCCGCGAACTCGACGGTCTCGTGCTCGTCCTGACCCGAGGCCGGCTCGTCGAGCAGGAGCACCGACGGTCGGGTGGCGAGGCAGCGGCCGAGCTCGACGAGGCGGCACTGCCCGGTGGGGAGCGAGTCGACGCGGGCGTCGGCGACGGCACGGAGCCCGACGCGGTCGATGATGCGCTCGACCACCGCCGCCGGGTCCTCCTTGTCGTGCGACCATCCCTTGCGGACGTCCGCCGCGACGCGGATGTTCTCCCGCACGCTGAGCAGACTGAAGAGCTCGAGCCGCTGGAACGTGCGTGCGAGGCCGCGTCGGGCGCGCTTGGTGGGGGAGAGGCGCGCGACGTCGCGGTCCGCCAGCCGCACTCGCCCACTGTTCGGCGGGAGCAGCCCCGTGATCACGTTGAACAGCGTGGTCTTGCCCGCGCCGTTCGGCCCGATCAGACCGGTGACCACGCCGGGCTCCGCCGCGAGGCTCACGCTGTCCAGCGCGACGTTGCCGCCGAACCGGACGGTGACGTCGTCAACCTCGAGGAGCGCCACGGGTCTCCCATTCGGTGGTGCCGAGGAACGCGTCGAGCTCGCGCACGTCGGCGTCGGTCCAGGCTCGGTCGATGCCCACCCACTCGAGCGGTGTGTGGACGTCGGCCGGGTCCAGCTTCGCCTGGGTGCGCTGGGCCGCCGCAGCCGAGAGCGTCGCGAAGATCGAGATCGTGAGCGGGATCACGACGAGCCCGATGACGAACGTCCAGTTGTCGATCGCGTCGGCGAGGCGCAGCCCGTAGAGCGCGGCGAGCGAGAGCGCCATCACGAGCAGCGACGACGACGACGCCGCGAGCGGGGCGAAGCCCTCGCGCATCTGGCTCACGGCACCGTTGGGGTCGCGTCCGAGGCCGATACCGGTCGCGCCCGGGAGCAGTCCCACCCAGCGCACCAGGCTCGGCCAGAGCGTGACGATGAGCGGCAGGACCACGTACAGCGAGATGCCCGCGAACAGCGCACCGCCGACGGCGCCGATGCCACCGACGACGGTGAGCGCGAAGACCTGGAGGCTGCTCACGAGGTCGAAGTTGCCGGGTTGGATCGATGTGAGCTGCGTGGCCAGGAGCGCGCCGCCGAGGCCGGCGATGCCGGCCGAGATCGAGAACACCACCAACTTCGTGCCGAAGAGATTCATGCCGAGGGTCGCGCACGCCGCCTCGCTGTCCTTCATCGCGATGAGGCGGCGGCCGAGGGCGCCGCGACGGATCGCGACGACGAGCAACGAGACGAGCGCGAACCCGACCGCGCCGATCACGATCTGCGCGCCGGGATCGTCGAAGCGCGTCCCGAACGCCTCGAGCGGGTCCACGCCGATCGAGCCCTGCGTGAACAGGTCCATGTCGAACCAACCGAACACGGAGAACTTCGGGAGGCTCCAGATCCACTTGTCGAGCACGACCGCGAAGGCCGCGGTTCCCAGCGCGAGATAGATGCCCGAGAGGCGCAGCGCCGGGAGCGCGATCAGCGCACCGACTGCCGCGGCGACGACCACGGCCAGGAGGAGCGCGACCGGATCACCACCGCGACCCATGTGCGCCATGACCAGGGCGCCGATGCCGGCGAAGCTCAGCTGACACAGCGAGATCTGGCCGCCGAAGCCCACGAGCGGCACGAGCGACAGGGCCACGATGCCGATCGGGAACAACCTGCCGTAGATCAGCTGGTCGGGCGTCGACAGCGTCGTCATCATCACGATCCCGCCCATCACCACGACGCCCGCGAACGCGAGTGCACCCTTGATCGACGGCATCGGGAAGAACTCCCGGCTGCGGGTCATGCGTCCGCGCAGGCGCGGGTTCGGGAGGCTGAGCAGGACGATGAACAGGATCAGCGCCGGGCTCGCGATGCGCAGACCGGGGAGGTACTGGTTCTGGGGCAGGTAACCGGTCAGGTAGCCCTCGGTGAGGCCGATCACGATCGCGCCGAGGAACGTGAGCGGGAGGCTGCGGAGCCGTCCGAAGATCGCGGCCGCGTAGGCGCTGACGATCAGCAGGCTGAGCGACGGCGCGTCGAGCGTGACGTTCGGCGCGATCAGGATCCCACCGAGCGCCGCCAGCGCGGTGCCGAGCGCCCACGCCAACATCGAGACCCGGTTCGGTCGGGCGCCGTTGAGGGCGGAGAGCGCCGGGTCGTCGACCGCCGCGCGCATCGCGATCCCGAAGCGGAAGCGCGTGAGGACGATCCGAAGGACGATGGCGACGAGGATCGCGACGCCGATCGTGATGGCCTGGTGCCACGTGATGGTCGTCGGGCCGAGGTCGATCGGCGTGGACGAGGCGAAGAACTTGGACATCGGGCGGCTCACGCCCGGAGGCCACAGCAGCTGCGCGAGCCCGATCATGAACAGCAGCAGCGAGATCGACACGACGAGCTTCACCGTGTCGGTGGTACCCCGGAGACCACGCATCACCACGACTTCGAGGATCACGCCGAACAGCGGCGCCATCACGCCGAGGATCAGGACGAGACAGATCGGGACGGGCCAGCCCCACTCGAAGCGCATCTGCCAGTAGGTGAACGCGGCGAGCATGCCTGCGGCGCCGTGGGCGAAGTTGAAGATGCCCGTCGTCGTGTAGGTGAGCACGAGCCCACTCGCGATGACGGCGTAGATCGCGGCGACGCTGAGGCCGACGATCGTGAAGGTGAGGAACTTGTCCACGCGTCTCCCGGAAAGTCGGTCAGGGCGTCGGAGGTGCCGACGCCCTGACCGGTGGACTCACTTGAGGTCGGCCTGCGTCTTGCCGACGTCGGCGAGGGTCACGCCCTTCCCGTAGTCGCCCTTGAGCGTGTACACGTCTCCCTTGTCGCAGTGGAAGATGCCCTGATTCGGCTTGAGGTCGCTCACGACCTCGAAGCCGTTCGGACTCGCGATGAGCTCGGTGAAGCACTCCGGCGCGTCACCGGTGGCCAGGTCGGTGCGCACGTGCAGTCCGCCGCCGGTCCAGTCGGCGATCTTCTTCGCGTTGTCGTACACGCACGTACGGGTGAGGTCGTTGCCGCACTCGTTGGCCGCCTGCGCGAACAGGAGCCACGCCGACCACGCCTGGAGGCCGAGGTAGGCGTGCGACTTCCCGTCGGGCAGGTACTCCTCGAACGCGTCGAGGTACTGCTGGGTGGCGTTGTCGCCCTTGGCCTGCTCGAACGGGACGAAGGCGCCACGCACGTAGACGTTCTTGACCGCCGCGCCACCGATGTCGATCAGCTTCTGGTCGTAGTGGTTCGCGTCGGTGCGGACGAAGTCGAGCTCGTAGCCGATGTCGCTCAGCGCCTGGAGCAGCGCGGCGAGGTTCTCCGGCTCACCGGTCCAGAGCAGCCCCTTGACGCCACTGTCCTTGAGCTTCTGCGCGTAGGGCGTCCAGTCGGCGACCCCGACCGGGGGATACAGGTCGTCGTAGACCTTCTTCCAGCCCAGGCTCTTCGCGGCCTCGTCGCCCTGCTGGGCGACGATCTTCGTGGTGCCGATGTCACCGGTCAGCACGCCGTAGTGCTTCGTGGCGTCGGGGAACTTCTTCGCCAGATACTTGTAGTCACCGACCGGGATCGTCGTGATGGAGTTCGGGATCGGCTGGATCAGCAGATCGGAGCCGCGTTGCTCGGGGCTCACCGCGTAGCCCGCGATCTCCGGGAGCACGCACGACAAGCGCGTCGTGACGCCGTCCTGGTCGAACACCGTACCGCCACCGACGAGGAAGAAGTCGTCGACGCACGCCTCGGTGACCTTCGCCTTGACGTTGGCGAGGGCGGCATCGCGCAGGTTCACCTTGATCTGGCGGCCGTTGATGCCGCCGGCGGCGTTGCACCACTTCGCGAACACCGTGGCCGTGTCGAACAGCTCCTGGTTCAGGCCCGGGCGACCGGCGAAGCCAGGATCGCTCATGGTGCCGACCTGGATGTCGGCCGCGGTGACGCCCGGCGCCGGCGAGCCGGACGGCGTGCCCTTCTGGCAGACGACGTCACTCGTGCCGAAGGCGCCGCTGCTCGCCGAGCTCGTTGGTGCGGCCGTGGTGTCCGTCGTGTCCGACGAGCCCGACTCCTTGTCCGAGCGGCCACAGGCCACGAGGACGAGTGCGATCACACATGCGAACGCCAACCACCGAAAACGCCTCACGAGTCCCCCTCTTACGTCGCGGTCGGTGCGACGGTGCACCTGACGGGTCGTCAGGTTGCCAGACAATGCCCGAACAGTTCGGTCAGCGCAAGAATTCGACGGTCGCGCCGGCCACCAGGTCCGCGACGAGCACCCGGGCGACACCGATCGGCACCTGGAGGCGGTGCGCGATCTCGCTCAGCGACTGCGGGGTCCGGCAGAGCTCGGCGATCTCGAAGTCCTCCGGGGTGACGTGCCGGCCGAACTCCCACGCGGGCCCGATCGTGACGGCGCGTGCGTCGGGGTCGACGGTGTCGCCCACGGGCACGGTCCGGCCCGCGGTGAGGACGTAGGGCCGCGCGAAGCGGCGTCGGCTCGTCACGTCCGGCCTCGGGTGCGCGTCGGTGCGGGATGCAGGGTGCCGGTCGAGCTGCGCCGGGCCCCCCGCCGCCGGTGTGACCGGCGCTCGTGGTTCGGCAGCAGGTCGCCGTGACGCGTCACCGGGACGGGGGTGAAGTGGACGCCTGCTTCTTCTCGGCTCGACCCTTCCTCCCGGCTCGTCCGCTCGGTCTCGGCGAGGCGGATGGGCTCCGGGACGCTTCCTTCTTGTCGGCTCGTTCGCTCGGTCTCGGCGAGGGGTTCGGGCTCTAGGACGCTGCTGTCTTCTCGGCTCGTCCGCTCGGTCTCGGCGAGGGGGATGGGCTCCGGGACGCTTCCTTGCGGCGGCTCGCCTCCGTCGCTGCGCTCCTCCGGCTCGGGTGTCGACCCCAGCGCGACTGCCGTTTCGGGGGGATGCTCCGAAGGCTCGGGTTCGGGTTCCGGCTCGGAGATCTCGTCGTGGGCCTCGGGCGGCGCCGGCTCGAGGTGCGCGGGGCTCTCGACCGGCGGTTCCATCGGAGGCGCGAACTCGGCGAGCTCGACGAGGATCCTCGTCGGGAGCTCGACGACGGCGGACGTGCCCACCTCCGGTGCGCTGCGCAGCGTGACCGACGCGCCGATGCGCTCGCCGAGGCGTGCGACCACGACGAGCCCGACCGCGTCCGAGAGATCGAGTCCGGGCATCGGGGGGTGGGCGAGCATCTCGTTCAACTCGTCGAGGCGCGGGACGGGGATGCCGCGGCCCTCGTCGGAGATCGTCAGCTCCAGCCCGCCGGGTCGCCGGCGGGCCCCCACGAAGACGCGCGTGTCGGGCGGCGAGCAGGTCGACGCGTTCTCGAGCAGCTCGGCGAGAACGTGCGCGAGGTCGACGGACACCGAGCCGATGACCGCGAGGTCGGACGGCAGCCCGACGATGTCGATCCGGGTGAAGTGCGCGATCTCCGACACGGCGCCGCGGACGATGTCGAGCAGCGGCACGGGTTCGCGCTCGGCGCGGACCGCCTCGGCTCCCGCCAGCACGAGCAGGCTCTCGCCGTTGCGACGCATCCGGGTCGCGAGGTGGTCCAGCCGGAACAGCGACGCCAGGCGGCTGGGATCGTCCTCGAGGGCTTCGAGCTCGTCGAGCAGCTCGAGCTGTCGGGTGAGCAGGGGCTGGTTGCGCTCCGCGAGCTGGACGTACATCCCGGAATCGCGCGGCAACGACCCTGGCGATGCGATCGACCGGCCGGCGGCGTCGTCGAGCGCCCGTGTGGCGCGGGCGAGGTCTCCGACCTCGTCGTCGAGCACGAGTGCACGGGCGTCCACGGCGATCGGGACCGTGTTCGCCTCGGGACGGGGCGACGCGCGCCGGTTCGCCGCGTCCTGGGTCGCGCGCGCGAGCGAGCGGATCGGCGCGCGGACCGCCCGGACGAGCGCCAGTCCGAGCAGCAGCACGACCAGCGCGCACAGCCCGACCAGGAGCGCCAGCCGACCGAACGCGCGCCCGGCGGCATCCTCGACCGCGGCGGCGTGCCGCTCGGCTGCCCGCGTCGCGGCGGTTCCGTAGCGGTCGAGCGCCGCGAGCTGGGCACGCGAGATCGTGAGCCATCGCTCGACGTTCAGGAAGGGGACGAAGCCGAGGCGCGCGATCTCGGTGATCCGTCCCGATGTCGCGGTCGCCGCACGGAGGCGTGCCGCGTCGGCGATCGACACGCCTGGGTCCGGCCCGGTGCCGGTCACCGCGGCGAGCGCCGGGACCACGGTGCCCGGCGCCTGCCGGAGGCGCTCCAAGACAGCGGGCGTCAGCTCGTTGCGCGCGAGCCCCACCGTGAGCGCGCGCTGCTCGTCGCCGACCGCGGCGCGCGCGGTCGTGATCCGGCCGGCGGCGACGATGGGCCGTGAGACGCGTGGCGTGAGCCCGCGCGCGAGTCGCTCGAAGCCCGGAGCGGTCGCGGCGCGGATCTCGGTGAGCGTGGTGAGGATCGTCGCGTCCGGTGCGGTTCGGCGATCGATGCCGGCGCGCTGCTCGCGCAGATCCGACCACGCGCGGCGGACCGGCGCGATGGCGTGCCGGGCCTCGGGTCCGGCGGCGGTCGCGGCCGCGACGAGCTCGGCCATCGCGCGGTCGGTCGCGACCCGGGCCGGTGCGAGGTCACTCCCGGCGCGGGCGTCGCCCGACGCCAGGTACCAGGCCGACACCTCGGCTTCGTACCCGAGGGCCCGGTCGTACTTGTCCAACGCCCGCGCCGCGGCGACGACCGGCCGGGCGTCCCCGGCGTGGTTCCAGAGCGCCCACCGGTCCCGGAGCCCGGGTGCCGCGACGACGAGGGTCGCGACGAGGCCGACGGCCACGAGCGCGCCGAGCTTGACGCGGAGGCTCGTCACGTGCCCGGACACGGTGACCTCACGTCCTGCTCCCAACCCCTGGGGATAACTCCCACCACTCTCGGTCCGAGAGTGTGGGGCATTCTGGCGGTCCAATACGGACAATCGCAAGCGAACAGCACACCGGGTCATCGACGCGCCGTGGTCGTCCACAGGGCCCTGTGGAAACCTCGAGTGCCCGGCAGAATTCCCGACTGGACGGGTCGGGAATCCGCGCGTACGCTGGCGGCGTGGCCCGCTGGCTCGAGTTCCCCAACCCCGTCGACGAGGTCTCCGCGCGCCTGGTCGCGGCGGGCGTCGTGCTCCTCACCGCCGCGATCCTCCTCAGCGGCGCATGGTGGCTGCTCGCGGCGCTCGGGTTCGGATTCGTCGCCCGCGTGCTGAGCGGGCCCCGATTAAGCCCACTCTGACGGTTCGTCACGAGGGTGCTTCGGCCGCGGTTGCGCATCGAGGCCCGCCTGGTGCCCGGCCCGCCCAAGCGGTTCGCGCAAGGGGTCGGCGTCGCGTTCTCGCTCGCCGCGTCGGTTCTCGTGCTCGTCGGCGCGACCACGGCCGCCACGGTCGTGCTCGTGATGCTGCTGCTCGCCGCGAGCTTCGAGGCGTTCGCCGGGGTGTGCCTCGGGTGCAAGGTGTTCGCGCTGTTGATGCGCGCCGGGGTGATCCCGGAGACCGTGTGCGCGGAGTGCAACGACCTCTCCGGGCGCCTCGTCGCCTGACGGTCGACTGATCGGCGGGCGACCTCGTAGGGTGCGCGCCGATGAACCGGTCCGACGCCGACGCCGTGCTCCTGCCGGAGTCCGGAATCGCGGCCGAGGCGCTGCTCGCCGAGATCGACGCCCGGCGCGCGCGCGAGCCGGACGTGCACGGCGCGCGCCTGTTCGGGCTCGTCTACCCGACCGGCCGCGCCGATCTCGAGGAGCTCGTCGCCGCGGTGAACCGACGGTATCTGTTCGGCAACGCGCTGAACCCGTTCAAGTTCCCCGAGATCGCGCGCTTCGAGAGCGAGGTCGTCGCGATGACCGGTGGGCTCGTCCACCTGCCCGGCGGCGGGGGCGGGTCGATGACGTCGGGGGGTACCGAGTCGATCCTGATGTCGATGCTCGTGAACCGGGGTCGCGCCCGTGCCCGCGGGATCGAGCGGGCCGAGATCGTCGTACCGGTGTCGGCGCACCCGGCGTACTCGAAGGCCGCGCACTACTTCGACATGGACGTCGTGCGCGTGCCGCTCGACGCCGGGTTCTGTGCGGATGTCGGCGCGGTGCGCGACGCGATCTCGCCGCGCACGGCCGTCGTGGTCGCCTCGGCGTTCAACTACCCGTACGGCGTCATGGACCCGGTCGCCGAGATCGCCGCGCTCGCGGCCGAGGCCGGCGTCGGCTGCCACGTCGACGCGTGCATCGGCGGATTCGTGCTCCCGTTCCTCGAGGCCCTCGGCCACGACGTGCCACCGTGGGACTTCCGGGTCGAGGGCGTCACGGAGATGAGCGCCGACGTGCACAAGTACGGGTTCGCGCCCAAGGGCGCGTCCGTCGTGCTGCATCGCGACGCCGACTGGTTCGGCCACCAGGTCTTCATGTTCGACCAGTGGGGAGCCGGGCTCTACGGCAGTCCCGGAGTGGCCGGCGCCAAGCCGGCGGCGCCGATCGCCACCGCGTGGGCGGTCATGCACGCACTCGGCCGCGCCGGTTACGTCGAGGTCATGCGCGGCCTGATGGCCACGACCGCCACCGTGCGGGCCGCGATCGACGGGCTTCCCGGCGTCGACCTCGTCGGCGACCCGGTCGGTCCCGTGCTCGCGATGCGCTCCGAGTCGATCGATCTCGCCGCGGTCGGCGACGTCATGGACGACCGCGGTTGGCACCTGAACCGCAACGTCGACCCGCCGGGTCTGCACGTGATGCTCTCACCCGCGCACGCGGCCGTCGTCGACGAGCTCGTACGCGATCTCGCCGACGCGGTCGCGCACCACGGCGAGTCCCGTGGCAAGGAGGTCCGCTACTCATGACCATCGAGCGCGATGCGAGACGCACGACCCCGGACGATCTCGTCGAGATCGAGGCGATCAAACAGGTGAAGTACCGGTACTTCCGGTTCCTCGACCTGAAGCGATGGGACGACATCGCGACGCTGTTCGTGCCCGAGGCGACCTGCGCCTACAGCGCGGGTGCCTACTCGTTCGAGGGTCGGGACGCGATCGTCGAGTTCTTCCGCAAGTCGATGGGCCGCGAGACGTTCCTGTCCTCGCACAAGGCGCACCACCCGGAGATCGAGCTCACCGGACCCGACTCCGCCACCGGCATCTGGGCGCTCGAGGACTGGGTCGTCGATCTCCAGTGGGAGCTGGACATCCGCGGCGCCGCGTTCTACGAGGACACGTACACCAAGCGCGACGGCGAATGGAAGATCCTCCACACCGCCTACAAGCGCGTGATGGAAGAGCTGTCGCCGCGTGCCGCGCGCACCGGATTGCAGCTCACCGCCTCCTACTGGTCGACGGGCGGGCGCAGCTCCCTGCCCGCGCCGGACTGATCGGAGCCCGCATGATCGCCGAGCCGCTGTTCTCTCTCACCGACGCCGACGAGGGCCGGCACCCCGCCGGGACCGAGGACCTGTGGGGCGAGTCCTGGTACCTCGACTGGGCCGCGCCCGACTGCTCGTACGGCGGGTACGTGCGCCTCGGTCTGTACCCCAACCTCGGGACGTCATGGTGGTGGATCGCGCTGGTGGGGAAGGACCGCCCGCTCGTGCTCACCGTGGAGCACGAGCTCCCGTGCCCCGACGGTGACGCCGCGCTCGACCAACGCGCGCCCGGCACGAGCGTCGCGATGTCCTGGCCGGAGCCGTTCCGTCGGTTCCGGGTGACGAGTGAGGCGACGGGGGTGGTGCTCCCGGATCCCGCTCAGGCGTTCCACGGTCTCGAGGGCGAGCGGGTGCCGGTCACGCTGGACCTGACGTGGGAGTCGCGCGCCGAGGTGTTCCCGTACGCGATGACCACGCGGTACGAGATCAGCTCGTGGGTGACGGGCACGGTCACGATCGGCGACGAGACGATCGCCGTCGACTGCGGCGGTCAGCGCGACCACTCCTGGGGCGTGCGGGACTGGTGGCTGTTCCCCTGGAACTGGACGTCCGGTCGCTTCGACGACGGCTCCGCGATGCACGCCGCCCGCTCGATCATCCCCGGACTGGACCTGTTCGCGACCGGCTACACGGTCGCGCCCGACGGCGCGCTCACCGAGGCGACGCGCGTCGACAACGCGGTCGACGTGGACGCGGAGAAGCTCCCGACCGCGGCCCGGCAACGCATCGGCGGCGTCGAGTTCACGACCGAGCCCGTCGGGCACGCGCCGATCCTGCTCGTCGCGCCCGACGGCCGCGAGTCGCGCTTTCCCCGTGCGATGTGCCGCTACACGACCTCCGACGGCCGCGTCGGCACCGGCTGGACCGAGTACAACTGGCCCCCGACGTAGCCGAGGGGGAGTTGGCCCGCTGCTTCGATCGCGTGGCGACGTCACCGCCGGGCGCACGCTCTGCTGCTGGGTCGAGCGGCTTGCCGGAGGCGACGGAGCCGGGTGACGGGTGACGGGTGACGATCGGCCCCCTACGGTTGGCTCGATGCTCGGCAGCGCCGATGATGACGTCGAGATCCGCGACCTGAGGGAGCACGATGTTCCCGCGCTGATCGCCTGTGTCCGCCGCTGCTACGGCGAGTCGTATGCGGAGCCGGAGTTCTACGAGGCGGATCGTCTCCGTCTCGAGCTACGCGCGGGGCGGTTGGTGGGCGTGGCCGCCTTCGTCGGCGAACGAGTTGTCGGCCATATCGGGACTCGGATCGCGGTCGTCGGCGATGCCGTCGCCGACACCATCGCGGGCATCGTCGATCCCGACTACCGGGGTCGGGGCCTGACGGTGCGGATCGGCGCGCAGATGGTCGCTGGCTACGCCGATCTCGGCATCGTGGGGACGCGTCACCTTGCGACCAGCGCGCACATCCGTACGCAGCGCCCCATCGTGTCCGCCGGTGGGGTCGCGACCGGAGTGCTGCTCGGCCACCTTCCGGTCGGAACCGACTACCGCGGCATCGAGCATCGCTTCACGGCCGCGCGCATCGCTGTCGTGGTGTACTTCCAGGCTTACTACCACGGTCGCCTCGGCCCACTGGACACGTATCTGCCGGATCGGTACGCCGAGAAGGTCGCCGATCTCTATGGCCAGCTTGCGATGGAGCGCCGCCGATTGCCGACCGAGCCGGCCGGGCAATGGGCCGGATCGGTGCGCCACGACGCACGGCGCGGGATCTCGTCATTTTGCTTCGGTGTGCTGGCGGGCGCGCACGCACGCGGCGCGATCGGGCTCATCGATGACGAACTCCCCCGGTGCCAGCCGGTCGCGTACGCGGACGTGCCGATCGCGGATCCGCGGGCACCCGAGCTCATCGATCTGCTGCATGCGCGCGGGTTCTTCTTCGGTGCGCTCCTCCCGGGGACCGCAGTGTCGGAAGCGATCCGCATGCAGCGGTTCGTCGGCGCACCCATCGCTCCGGAGGCGATCGCTACCGCTTCACCTGGAGGACGCGCGCTGCTCGAATGGATCGTCGAGCTGTACGAGGCGTCGCGAGGTGGCAGCGACGAAGGATCGAATTCGTCCGTCACCAACGTTCCAGGAACTGCCTGAACGCAGCGCTGCGCGCCGGCGACGATCTCGCGTTCATCCACCGTACGAGTGGACCAGGGGACGATCCTCGAACTGAGCGCGTCGCGCGTGACGACGCGCTGCTACAGGATGGCGGCGGCGCGGGTGAGGTGGGCGGCGAGGTCGGGGGGCAGCGTCGGGGCGGGGGCGTCGCGTCCGGCGAAGTGCTCGGCGAGGTCGACCGCGCTCACCACGGCGTCCGCCTCGGTCGGCGCAGCACGGTCGATGGCGATGCCGTGATCGAGCCGGACGCGCAGTGCGAAGCCGGGGATGTCCGAGAAGGCGAGCGTGCGGTCGACCGCGGTGTCGAGTCCCGGTCCGACCGGCGCGGGATCGTCGAGCAGCCCTCCCTGCAGACCGCCGATGAGCAGCGTCCACCAGGCGAGCACCATGAGCTCGTCGACCTCCGGATCACCGGCGAGCGGTACGAAGATGTCGCGCTCGTGCATCCATGAGTCCCACACCAGGTGCGTGAGCAGGAACCGCGCGGGCAGGTGGCCGAGCGGTGACTCGCCGGCCGCGACCCAGTCCTCGGGGCCGAGGGCGTCCGCGAGCGTCTCGATCGCCGCCGAGCTCGCTGCGAACTCCACGAGCAGGTCCGCCGGTGCCATGCCGCGCAGCCCGGCGACGAACGGCTCGAGCGAGGTCGACGGGTCGAAGCCCTCGAGGCTGCGGCCGGGCGCGTGACCGGCGCGCGCGGTCTCGATGGTGAAGATCCAGAAGCGGTCCGCGGTCGTGAGGTGCGCGACGACGTCGGCGACGTCCCATTCCGTGCAGCGCGTCGACGCGCACCAGTGCTCGGGGTCGAGCGCGGCGAGGTGAGCGAGGAACCGGGCACGATGGCGGTGGAGCTCGCCGACGGGAGTGCCGAGATCGGGGGCGACGGCGATCGTGACGGCGTCGTAGTGCTGGCGGAGCGGTCGGGTTCCCATCGGGGGAGTGTCGCACGGGCCGTCGTCGCGGTGGGCGTGATGTGACCGCGGCGACAGGGCGCGGGACCTATTGACGCTACGTGGCCACAGGTTCACGATCAGTGGCTCTATGAGAGCCAGGGGGGCTGCTCTCGCGCTACCGGCGATGGTCGGCGGCGTGTGGATCCAGGCGCATCGCGCCGCGCACGCACCGCTGCCGGAGTTCGACGACCTCGACCTCACCGGGTACTACGGCGAGGGGGACGGAGGCGCCGAGCCGGTCCGGGTTGCGGTCGTCGGCGACAGCACGCTCACGGGTCCCGGGCTCGGCCACGCACGCGAGGTGTTCTTGGCACGGGCAGCGGCCCGCGCGCGTGCCGGTCTCCATCTGACCCGCTACGCGGCGGGGGGTTCCCGGGTCGCCGACGTGCTGATGCACCAGCTGCCCGCCGTGCTCGACGCCCGCCCCGACCTCGTCGTGATGTCGGTCGGGGGCAACGACGCGATCCACTCGACGCCCCTCGCACAGTTCGAGCGCGACCTGCGCGCCGTGGTCGGCGCGCTCGATCGTGCGCACATCGAGACGCTGGTGTGCGGGCTCATCGACCTCTCGGTGATCCCGCGCGTGCCCGTCCTCCTGAAGACGATGCTCAGTCGCCGCGGCGCCGCGTACGAGCGCCGCAAGGCGCGAGCCACGTACCCAGCCGCGCGCGCGGTGCACGTCGGTGTCGGCCGGCGGGTCAACGAGGAGTTCCGCGCGCGCGGTGAGGAGTTCTTCACCGCCGACCGGTTCCATCCCAACGCCCTCGGTCACGCGTGTCTCGCCGATGCACTCGAGCCGTACCTGCACGCGGCGATCGACCGAGTTCGCAGGGCGCGCGCCGGGTGTGCCCGCGCCGCGGTCCTGATCGGGTGAGCTCCGGCACCCTCGGGCGCGGTCCCGCCACGGGTGCGATGCTGGCCGGATGACCGACACCGTCCTCTACGAGCGCGCCGGGCACGTCGCCACCATCAGCTACAACCGTCCTCACGCGCTCAACGCGATCAACGGTGAGCTGCGCCAGGGCCTCAACGCCGCGTGGGAGCGGTTCCGCGCCGACGAGGACGCGTGGGTCGGCATCGTGACCGGAGTCGGACGCGCGTTCTGCGTCGGTGCCGACCTGAAGGACGGTGCCGGCTCGGTCGGCGAGTGGCCCGGCACCTTCTGGGAGATCCCGACGGTCAACTCGTTCGAGAGCGGGCTGGAGGTGTGGAAGCCGACGATCGCCGCCGTACCGGGGTACTGCCTCGGCTACGGGCTCACCGCCGTGCTCCGGTGCGACTTCGTGATCGCGGCGGACGACGCCGAGTTCGGGTTCCCCGAGGTGCGCCTCGGTGTGCCGACCATCGTCGGTGCGATGCGTCTGCCCGGTCGGATCGGTTGGTCGAATGCGATGGAGCTGCTCCTCACCGGGGAGCGGGTGGACGCTGCGACGGCGAAGGACATGGGACTCGTCTGGAAGGTCGTGCCGCGCGCGGAGCTCATTGACGCGGCGCGCGCTCTCGCCGATCGACTCGTCTCCGCCGCGCCGCTCGCCCAGCGGGCGACCAAGGAGATGGCGGCCCGCGGCCCGCGGCTGCCCTGGGAGGACGCGGTTCGGCTCGGTGAGTCCATGCGGCGCGTCGTCGGCGCGACCGCGGACGCGGCCGAGGGCATGCAGGCCGCACGCGAGGGTCGCCCGCCGACGTGGACCGGGCGCTGACGTTCCTGTGGTGACCCGTGCCCGGGATCGCGACGAGGTGCTCAGGTGCAGTGTGCGGGCGGTGGAGCTGCGTCGGCGCGCTGGGTCAGCAGGACGTCGGGGACGTCGGTGAACATGCCGTCCACGCCGGCCTCGAGCAGCGCCGCCATCGCCGCCGGGTCGTCCACGGTGTAGGGGTGGACGTCGAGGCAGCGCGTGTGGGCCGCGCGCACGACCGCCGCGTCGACGTCGGCCTCCGCCGGACCGATCCCGATCGCGAACGTCGACGCGTCGGCCAGCACGCCGTCGGTGATCGGGATCCCCGTCACGAGCAGGAGCACCAGCGGCAGATCCGGTCGTTGCCCGTGGATCAGCCGCAGGCTCGACGGGCTGAACGACTGGACGATCACCGGCCGGGCGCGGCCGGCCCGCCCCGAGAGTCGCGTGTCGGAGAGCCCCGTGTCGTCGAGCAGGTCGAGCAGCGCCTGTTCCAATCCGGGCTGGCTCTCGGGCGCCTTGGTCTCGACGTAGTACCGGACGTCGCGGCCGTAGCGCTCGACGACCTCACGCATCGTCGGGATCCGCAACCCGGCGAAGGCGGGGTCGGCGCGCTCAGGATGAGCCTCGTTGAACCACGAACCCACGTCGCACTGCCGCAGCTGCGCGAGCGTCTTGGTTCGTACCAGGCCGCGGCACGACTCCGCCGGGCCCCGCGCGGTGCGGTCGAGCAGCTCGTCGTGCATGACCACGAGCTCGCCGTCGGCGGTGAGCTGGAGGTCCTGCTCGATGTAGTCCGCGCCCTGCTCGATCGCGAGGTCGTAGGCCGCGACGGTGTGCTCGGGTGCCTCGGCCGAGGCACCGCGGTGGGCGATGACGACCGCCTTCGGCTGGCGGCCCGCGGCGGTGGGCGCGGACGACGAGGGTGGAGCGGTCGGGCCGGACCGCTTCGAGCCCCCGTCGTCACCGCACGCGGTGAGGACCGTCGCCACGAGCAGCGCCAGCGCGAGCGGGATCCGGACTGCCACGCCCCACTCGTAGCACGCAACGCGCGAACCGGTGAGGAACGCACCACGGGCGCGATGGCGGTTCCGCCGGGGACCTCGGTACGCTGACCGGTTCCAAGGGGGAGGATCGGGACATGGGGAACAGGTCGCGCCGGCTCGGCGTCGCGCTGGTCGCGCTGGCGATCGTCCTCGCCGGCTGCAAGGTGCCGGGGACCTGGTTCCCGGGCCACGGGATCGCGAAGCCCACGGGCGTCCACGTCGTCGTGCCGGCCAACGCCACCCAGGCCCCGGCCTCGGGCGAGGTCGCCGTCGACGTCCGGCTCGACGCGAGGCTCGATCCGGCCTCCCTGCGGGTGTGGATCGTGACGGGCTGGCCGGACCCGACCGGGCGCACCGAGATCACCGGGCGTCTGGTGATCGACGCGACCGGAGGGACGGCGCAGCTCCACGCAGCCGACCTCACCCCGGGTCTGGTCACGATCAAGGCACGGGCCCGCCGCAAGGACCACTCCGCGTACCAGAGCGGGTACGCGAGCGTGTCCTACGAGCCCGGTGTGGACACCGCGAGCGCCGACCGTTGCGACCCGATCGCAGCGGCGAAGTGCCTGATGCCCTTCCCGAACGACTTCTTCACGGTCGCCGATCCCACGAGCGGCACCGGCCGGCGCGTGCACTTCGATCCGGGGGCGATGCCGGAGAACTCGAGCGGGGTCCCGATCGATCCGACCGAGTGGAACCGCAACGACGGCTTCAGCCCGGGCGCGATGGTCGTGACCTACGTTCCCGGTCTCGACCTCGGTACGACGGGCGCGGCTCCCATCACCGACATCGGCCGGTCGCTCGAACCGGACCAGCCGATCCTGCTGATCGACACCGCGACCGGTCAGCAGTGGCCGATCTGGTCCGAGCTCGACAGCCAGGCTGATCCCGCGAACGTCAAGGCCCTGATCGTGCGCGTCGCGAAGAACCTGCCCGAGGGGCACCGCTTCGTGGTCGTGCTCCGCAACCTGAAGGACGCGAACGGCGCGGCCATCCCCGCCGAGCGCGGGTTCGCGCTCTACCGCGACGGTGTCCCCACGTTCACGCCGGCGATCGAATCTCGCCGCGCCCACTTCGAGCAGATCTTCACCCTGCTCGCGCACCACGGCATCGCGCGATCGAGCCTGAACCTCGCGTGGGACTTCACCGTCGCGAGCCAGACCAACCTCGCGGGCCGGATGCTGCACCTGCGTGACGACGGGTTCGCGTCACTCGACGGCGCCGCGCCGTCGTTCACGGTCACCAGCGTGCAGGACGACGTGGATGACCGGATCTTCCGACGGGTGACCGGCACCTTCGAGGTCCCGAACTACCTCACGGGCGACGGTTCGCCGGGCAGCCGGTTCAACTACGCGCCCGGTGCCGGGCCCGACGCACTCCCGGTGCGCAACGGCGTGGTGTCGGCCGGGTTCATCTGCAACATCCCGCGCTCGGTGAGCACCGACGGCAACGACCCGGTCACACCCGCGCGTGGCGCCATCTACGGCCATGGCCTGCTCGGCAGTAACGGCGAGGTGAACGCCGGCAACGTCCGCACGATGGCGAACGTCCACCGGTTCGTGTTCTGTGCGACGAAGTGGGCCGGCTTCTCCGAGGACGACATCGGCACCGCGATCCAGACGCTCCAGGACGTGTCCAACTTCCCGAAGATCGCGGACCGCACGCAGCAGGGGTTCCTGAACCAGCTGTTCCTCGCGCGCTTGGTGAAGGACCCGAGCGGCTTCGCGTCCGCGCCCGAGTTCCGCATGGGCGCCGCGAGCACGCCGGTGCTCGACGGCTCGGTCTTCTACGACGGCAACAGCCAGGGCGGGATCCTCGGCCAGGCCGTCACCGCGGTCGCGACCGACTGGACCCGCGCGGTGGTCGGCGTGCCGGGCATGAACTACTCGACGCTGCTCCAGCGATCCTCGGACTGGGCGACGTACGCGACGATCCTCGTCCCGGCCTACCCCGACGAGCTCGACCGCATGACCTGGTTCTCGGTGGTGCAGATGCTCTGGGACCGGGCCGAGGCCGACGGCTACGCCCAGCACCTCACCGACGACCCGTATCCGGGCACGCCGCGCCACCAGGTGCTCTACGACGTCGCGTTCGGTGACCACCAGGTCGCGAACGTCACTGCGGAGGTCGCGGCGCGCACCGTCGGCGCGCGGATCCTGCTGCCCGGGCTGCTCCCCGGTCGCAGTACCGATCTGCATCCGTTCTGGGGGATCGCGCCGGTCCCGTTCCTGCCGTGGAACGGCTCGGCGATCGTGTACTGGGACAGCTTCAACCCCGCACCGCCGACCGGCAACCTCGCGCCGACCGAGCCCGAGTACGGGAACGACCCGCACGAGTACCCGCGCCGGTCGCCACTCGCCCAGCAGCAGAAGTCGCAGTTCCTCCGCAACGACGGCACGCTGATCGACGTCTGTTCCGGCCTGCCCTGCATCGCTCCGCCGGCGTGATGCCCGCCGCCGAATAGGGTCGACATCGTGCGGGTCGCGGCGGTGCAGATGTGCTCGACGCCGGATCGCGCGCGCAACCTCGCGCTCGCGGCGCGCCTCGCGACCGATGCCGTCGGCGCGGGCGCCGATCTCGTCGCGCTCCCCGAGCTGTTCCACTGCTGGGGGAGCGCGGCCGAGCTCCGTGCGAGCGCCGAGCCGCTCGACGGCCCGGCAGTCACCTGGGCGCGGGACTTCGCGGCCGCCCACGGTGTCGTCATGGTCGCCGGCAGCATCGTCGAGCGCGGTGACGACGGCACGCTGCACAACGCGTCGGCGCTGATCGACGCACGCGGCGAGCTCGTCGCTGTCTACCGCAAGATCCACCTGTTCGACGTCGACGTGCCCGGAGCGGTCCACCGCGAGTCGGCCACGATCACGCCCGGCGTCGACGTCGTCGTGGCCGACGCGGGGCCGCTCCGGCTCGGCATGGCCGTCTGCTACGACCTGCGGTTCCCCGAGCTGTTCCGGGCGCTGCTCGACCGCGGCGCGACCGCGGTCGTGCTGCCGTCGGCGTTCACCGCCGCGACCGGCAAGGACCACTGGGAGCCGCTCCTGCGGGCCCGTGCGATCGAGAACCAGGTGTTCGTGATCGCGCCGAACCAGCGTGGGAGCTCCAACGAGAAGCTGCACTGGCACGGTCGGTCGATGATCGTCGACCCCTGGGGCGTCGTGGTCGCGCAGGCGCCCGACCTCGACTGCTTCATCACGGCCGACCTGGACCTCGGCGCGCTCGAGTCCGTCCGCACCCGGCTGCCGAGCGGTACGCACCGCCGGCCCGACCTCTTCGGAGGAGACCACAGTTCATGACCGTGAACGAGGCGTCACCTCCGAAGTACCAATACCGCGCGCGCCGAGTGGGGCCTGAGCGGCCCGGCCCGCAGGGCCAGGAGCGGGAGTAATGCAGATCTCGTGTGCGTTCCCACCCGGGCCCGAGGTCGTCGCGCACGCCCAGCTCGCGGAGTCGCTCGGCTACGAGCGCGTGTGGCTCTACGACTCGCCGCTGCTCTACGGCGACGTGTGGGTGCACCTCGCGCGCATCGCGCAGCACACGACGCGCATCGGCCTCGGCCCCGCGGTGCTCGTGCCGAACCTGCGGCACCCGGTCACCCAGGCGAGCGCGATCGCGACGGTCGCCGCGCTCGCGCCCGGTCGTCTCGCCGTCGCGATCGGCACCGGGTTCACCGCACGCATGGCGCTCGGTCAACGCCCGCTCACTTGGGCGGACACCCGCACGTACCTCGCCCAGGTGCGCGGGCTGCTCGAGGGCGAGTCGATGGTCGTCGACGGCAAGGTCGTGCGGCTGCTCCCGGCCTACGACCCGCTGCCGCCCTGCCCGCCGATCCTCGTCGCCGCGAACGGCCCGAAGGGGTTCGCGGTCGCCCGGGAGCTCGGCGACGGCGTGATGTCGATCTTCGGCAGCTACCCCGAGTTCGAGTGGTGCGCGCTGCTCGCGTTCGGAACGGTGCTCGAACCAGGCGAGGACCCCGGCTCCGACCGGGCGATGCTCGCGGCCGGTCCTGCCCTGACGGTCGTGTACCACGGGATGTACGAGGCGGATCCCGCCCAGGTCGACCTGCTCCCAGGCGGTCCGGAGTGGCGGGCGGAGCTCGAGCGGGTGCCGGTCCACCTCCGGCACCTCGCCATCCACGAGGATCACCTGGTGCGCGTGACCGATCGGGACCGACCGCTGCTCTCCGGCGAGGGCCTCGGCGCCTTCACCTGGACGGGCGAGGCGCCGGCCCTGCGCGCCCGTCTCGACGCGACCGCCGCGGCCGGAACGACCGAGATCCTGTTCCAGCCCGGCGGTCCCGACGTCGAGCGCGAGCTGCGCGCGTTCATGGCGATGGCGTCCGCATGAGGGTCCGATGAGACCGGGAGCGGTGTGGGGAATCGCGTTCGTGCTGCTGCTCGTCGGTGCCGGGGGCGGCGTCGCGACGGCGAAGGTCGTCGACGACAGCTCCTCGACCACGACCACCAGCACGACGTCGTCCTCGACGTCCACGTCGTCGAGCACGAGCACGACCTCGTCGACCTCCACGTCGACGAGCACCACGTCGACCACCAGCACGACGTCGACGACGACGAGCACCACCACCACGACGACGACGCTGCCGGCGTCGACCACCACCACGACCTGACCCACTCCCGAGGCGCGCTGGAGCGAGCCCCCGTCGGTCCCGATCGCGTGGAGGTGCGAGCGGAAGCGCCGAAGAGGCGGAGCCGCCGAAATTACGCGAGGGCGACGAGGTCGAGCAGGTCCTCGGAGAAGTAGTCCAGGTCGCCGTCGGGCATCATCAGGACGCGGTGCGGTTCGAGGCTCGCCACGAACTCGGTGTCGTGGCTCACGAGCAGGATCGCGCCGGGCCACGCGGAGAGTGCATCGCCGATCGCGTCCCGCGACGGCGGGTCGAGGTTGTTCGTCGGCTCGTCGAGCAGGAGCACGTTGTGCCGGCCGGTGACGAGCTGGGCGAGCGCGAGCTTGGTCTTCTCCCCGCCGCTCAACGTGCCCGCGTCCTGGAACGCGACGTCGCCGACGAGACCGAACGCGCCGATCAACGTCCGCAGCTGCGCTTCGGGGAGCCCGACGGTCTTGAGGTGGTCGATCACGGTCCGGCCGGCCTCGATGCCCTCGTGCTCCTGCGCGTAGTACCCCGCGGAGACGCCGTGACCGAACGTCCAGGTTCCCGCGTCGGCGTCGGTGTGGCCGGCGAGGATGCGCATGAGGCTCGTCTTGCCGGCGCCGTTGAGGCCCATGACCAGCAGGCGCTCGCCACGTTCGAGGGCGAACGTCACGTCGTCGAACACGCTCGGACCGCCGTATCCCTTAGTGAGCCCGTCGGCCTCGAGCACGACCCGCCCGGGCCGGGGCGGATCGGGGAACCGGACCGCGACCCGTCGCTCGCGCTTCGGGCCGGTCACCTGGTCGCGCGCGAGGCGGGCGACGCGGGTGTCGAGCGCCTTCGCGGTCTTGGCCCGCTTCTCGGTCTGGCCGCGCATGCTGTCCGCGCGCCGTGACAGCCGCGTGATCTCCGCCTGCTGGCGTTGCGCGAGGCGCGCGAGTCGTTCCTCGTCGGCCGCGCGCGCGACCTGGTACTGCGAGTAGGTGCCTTTGTACTCGACGAGCTCGCCGTGGTCGAGGTGCAGGACGCGCGTGATCGACGCGTCGAGGAGCTCGAGGTCGTGGCTGATCACGAGCAGTGCGCCGCGGTACGTGCGCAGGAATCCCATGAGCCATTGCTTCGCGTCCACGTCGAGGTGGTTGGTCGGCTCGTCGAGCAACAGCAGCTCGCTGCCGGCGAAGAGGATGCGCGCCAGCTCCACCCGTCGCCGCTCCCCGCCCGAGAGTGCGGTGAGCGGCAGGTCGAGGCGGTCGTCACCGAGTCCGAGCCCGGCGGCGATGCTGCGGACGTCGGCCTCCGCGCGGTAGCCGCCCGCGTCGCGGAACTCCTCCTCGGCGCGCGCGAAGCGCGCGACGTCGCGGTCGGTCGGCGACTCGTCGACGCGCAGGCGCAGCTTCTCGATGCGCAGCATCGCTTCGTCGAAGCCGCGCCCGGAGAGGACGTGCGAGAGGCCGGTGGCGTCGACGCCCGCGCCGCGCGGCCGAGGGTTCTGGGGGAGGTAGCCCGTCGCGGGTGGGCGCGCGACGAACCCGGCCGCGGCCGGACTCTCGCCCGCGATCACCTTGAGCATCGACGTCTTGCCGGCGCCGTTGCGCCCGACGAGTCCCACGGTGTCGCCCGGATGGAGGGAGAACGAGGCGTCGGCCACGCGGACCTTGCCGCCGACCTCGACCGTCAGCCCTCTGACCTGCAACATGAGCCCTCCATCGTGGCATCTCGCTGTGTGGGAGCCGGGCCCGTTTGGTGGGCTACCATGGGTTACCGATCGGTAACTTACGGGGCCCGGAGCACGCGGGCGGAACGAGGAGCACCACCGAGATGAGCGACTTCACCCTCGACCTCAACGAAGACCAGCTGCAGATGCAGAAGTGGGTCCACGACTTCGCGGAGAACGTGATCCGTCCCGTCGCCG
>CAZXCB010000012.1:0-27896 GCA_964639075.1 uncultured Bifidobacteriaceae bacterium
CCTTGCCAAGGTGAGGGTCGCGGGTTCGAATCCCGTCGTCCGCTCCACTCCCTGCGATGTTCGGCGGCCCGAACGGGCCGCCGATTCGCGTCCGCCGTTCGGCGTCCGCGACGGCCGACGGTCGGGCCCAGTCGGTTCAGGCCATCGCGGCGGCGAACTGCGGACGTGACTCCTTCCACCACGCCCGGCGCCGATCGAAGCGGTGCATGCCGCCCATCTCCTCCCACATCGCGATGAAGTTGGGATCTCCCGCCTCGACGCGACGGCGCACGAACTCGCCACCTCGCGCGATGGAGTCATCGAGCGCGGTGAGGACCGACGCCCGGCCGTCGGCGCCGAGCCCGTACTCGTCGGCGACGAGCCGGAGCCGGGCGGGAAGGTCTGCGACGTTCCAGCCGAAACGGGCGCGGTTCTCGTCGTCGTCGATCGGGACGCACATGCGCGCGAACGCGGCGAGGTCCGAGGTCGGCGAGCCGGGCGCGGCGAAGTCGAAGTCCAGGAGCGCGACTGCCTGCCCGTCGCGGAACACGACGTTCTCCAGGCACACGTCGTTGTGGCAGACGATCGGCCCGCCGGCCGCGTCCGCCATCTCGTCGCTCCAGGAGTCCGCGGGCGAGGCCAGGTAGCGCGCCGACGCGTCGTGGAATCGGCGCACGAGCCGCGCGATCGACGCCAGCGCATCGTCGCGTTGCACCCACGGCGGATACGGCGGCAGCGCGACGTCGCCGGCGATGAACTGCAGCCGCTCCCTCCCGTCGGGATCGACGCCGACGGGGCAGGGTGCTCCCGCGAAGCCGTCGGCGGCAAGGTGTCGCAGGAACCGCTGGATCGTCGTCGTGTGCGCGTTCGCAGGGCGAAGCACGTAGTCGTCGACACGCGTGACCGCGCCGGCGTTCGCGACACCGCCGTGGAGCTCGATCTCCGCCGGCCGGCTCCACCCGTCGGTCACGAGCGGGCGTCGAGCGCGGCGAGCATGCGCTTGAGCGCGATCAGGCGGTACGAGGTCTCGACCAGCTCGGCGATCTCCTGCCAGTCGACCTCGGCCGCGGTGAGGTCGAGCGCCAGCCAGCCGCCCGGGCCGGAGTACGGCGGGACGTAGACGCGGTCGTCGGCCTCGAGCGCCGGGCGCTCCGCGGCCTCGGGCTTGAACTCCAGGGCGTACTGGTGGCCCGGATGCCCCGAGAAGATCGCGAACATCTTGCCGGCCCGGAAGGTGGGCCGACCCCATGCCTCCTTCTCGACGGCCTCGGGGAGCGCGAGACACACCTCGCGGACCTCGGTGAGGTACGGGTCGTCGTCCGAGTACATCCGCGGATGCGCCACGGATCGAGGCTACGGGAGCCCCGGCCTGCAATGCTCGACCCGACGCCGACGCGCCGGAGGCATCCATGACCTGTGTCCACCTCGAACACCCCAGCACCGACGTCGCCCCGAGCGGTGACGGCTGTGTCGAGTGCCTTGCGACCGGCGGCCGCTGGGTGCACCTGCGCCGCTGCCTGGCGTGCGGTCACGTCGGCTGCTGCGACAACTCACCCGGCCGCCACGCGACCGCGCACTTCCGCGCCGAGTCGCATCCGGTGGTGCAGAGCTTCGAGCCCGGCGAGGAATGGATCTGGTGCTACGCCGACGAGGTCGCGATCGAGATCCCGGGCGCGCCGCCGAGCCCGTCGCACCCCTGACGCGCGGCACCAGAGCGGGTCAGGCCGCGGCCGCGAAGAACGCGGCGATCCACCGCGCCACGACGAGCCGGTCGAGCGGACGGTCGAGCGTGGCACGTGCCGCCGCGACCTTCTCGGCACCGATGAGCTCGATCCGCTGCGCGAGGAGGTGGTCGGCGAGCTCGGGGACGAACTCGGGGTGCGGTTGGAGCGTCCAGGCGCGCTCGCCGATCAGGAGCCCTGCGACCGGGCAGCCGGCGTTTCGTGCGAGCAGCTCGGCACCGGGCGGCACCGCGGTGACCTGGTCCTCGTGACTCGCGATCAGCGCGAGCGAATCGCTCGCCGGCTGCATCCACGGCCGGTGTGCAGCGAGCTCGTAGTCGTGCACGCCGACCTGCCACCCGTCGTCGGCGCGCCGGACCGGTGTGCCGAGTGCCTGGGCGGCGAGCTGATGTCCGAAGCAGATGCCCACGTACGGACGCTCCGCGGCGAACAGCTCGCGCAACAGGTCCTCGGTTGCCGCGATCCAGGGGTGTGGGTCGTACACCGAGCAGCGGCTCGGGGACAGCAGCCAGCCGTCGCAGTCGCGGACCGAGTCGGGGAAGCGGCCCTCGTCGAGGTCGTAGCGCACGAGCTCGACGCCGGTGCCCGCGAGCAGCGACGTGAACAGCTCGAGGTAGTCGCCCGCGATCCGGGTGCCGGACGGCGCGACGTGGCCGACCTGCAGCAGCCCGATGCGCATCAACGGAACGAGAAGACGGGCGCGCCGCCGTCGTCGGTCGCCGGTAGGTGACCGGCCTCGCGCAGCAGCGGCATCACGCCCTCACCGAACCACAGCGCCTCCTCGAGGTGCGGGTAGCCCGAGAGGATGAACTCGTCGAAGCCGAGCGCGTGGTACTCGAGCATGCGCTCGGCGACCTCGGCGTAGCTGCCGACGATCCCGGTGCCCACCCCGCCCCGCACGAGCCCGAAGCCGGCCCACACGTTCGGGTGCACGAGCAGCCGCTCGCGGTCCCCGCCGTGCAGCTCGGCCATGCGTCGTTGACCGACCGACGCGGTGGTGGCGAAGTCCTGCTGTGCCGCGGCGATGGCCGCGGGGTCCATGGTCTCGACGAGCGAGTCGGCGAACGCCCAGGCTTCCGCCGCGGTCGGGCGGGCGATCACGTGGAACCGGATGCCGAAGCGCACCGACCGACCGGCCGCAGACGCGAGCGCGCGGACGCGGTCGATCCGCTCCGTGACCATGGCCGGCGGTTCGCCCCAGGCGAGATAGACGTCGACGTGCTCCGCGGCGACGGCTTCCGCAGCGCTCGACGCGCCGCCGAAGTAGATCTCCGGCACCGGGTCGGGCACGTCCCGGGTGGTCGCGCTGTTCACCTCGTAGAACGAGCCGCGGAAGTCGAACGGCTCGCCGGTCCAGGCGCCGCGCACGACCTGGAGGAACTCGGCGGTCTGCGCGTAGCGAGTGTCCTTGTCGTCGTGCACGCCGAAGCGCGCCAGCTCCGCCGGTTCCGCGCCGGTCACGATGTTGACGAGCAGCCGGCCGCCGGACATGCGTTGGTAGGTGGACGCCATCTGCGCGGCGAGGGTCGGGGTGAGCAGCGCCGGTCGGAACGCGACGAGGAAGCGGAGGCGCCTGGTGATCGGCAGCAGCGACGCGGTCGTGATCCACGCGTCCTCACAGCCGGTTCCGCAGGGGGTGAGCACGGCGTCGAAGCCGAGCTGGTCACACGCGAGGGCGACCTGCGCGAGGTAGTCGGGCGTGGGTGCGCGCCGGTGCGAGTCGGGCGCGATCGGCAGCACCTCGCGGGAGTCGCCGCCCGTCGGCAGGAACCAGTGGACCTTCACGCGCTCACCTCGAGGCTCAGCCGGCCGGTGTCGACGTCGTAGACGAACCCGCCGAGGACGACGGTCGCCGGAACGAGGGGAGAGTCGCGCAGGATCCGGACATCCGACTCCAGGGTCGCGAGCTGATCTCCGACGGCGTGGAACTCCCACCCGGTGGCGGGCGCGCCGGCGAGCCGGCCGATCCGGTCGCGGAGCTCGGCGTCGGTCGCCTCGGTCATCGCGCACCGCGTGTGCGCGATGACGGCGACGCGTTCGACGCCGAGGAGGTGGATCGCGAGGACGAACGACCGCAGCGCGTCGTCGGTCACGCGCGCGCCCGCGTTCCGGAGGATCTTGGCGTCGCCGGGGACGAGGCCCAGCATGTCGAGTGGCTCGATCCGGGAGTCGATGCACGTCAGCACGCCGAGGCCCCGCGCCGCCTCCGGCCGGAGGCCCGCGAGGTGGAACCGGTCGGCGTAGACGGCGTTCGCGGTGAGGATGTCGGAGAACGCGGCGTGGCTCACGGGCCTGATTCTGTCGGATCGCGCCCGACGGCCTCTACGCTGGCTCGGGTGCGGAGTGGTGTCGAGAGCGGAGACGATGAGCGACGCCCCACGATGTCGGCAGGTCCGACGGCGCGGGAGGAGCGGGGCCCGAACGGCCCGGCCCGGAGGGCCGAGAGTGGAAGTGGCGTGACCGAGCTCACCGACGATGCGCCCGTCGGGGCGACGATCGCGAGCGTTCCGTCGGCCAGCACGCCGATCCGGGTGCCGTCGGCCCGTTACACCTCGCCGGCGTGGGCCGAGATGGAGACGCAGCGCCTGTGGCCCCACGTGTGGCAGATCGTCGGCACCGTCGACCACGTCGCCGAGCCGGGCGACTGGTTCGAGTACCGAGTGGGGTGGCTGTCGGTGGTCGTGGTGCGGGACGACGCCGGCGCGCTCCGGGCCTACCAGAACGTGTGCCGGCACCGGGGGAACGCGCTCGCCTGCGGAGAGGGGCGCGGCCGGACCGAGCTGCGCTGCGACTACCACCGCTGGTGCTGGGATCTCGGCGGGCGCCTCCGCGAGGTGCCGTCGCGGAAGGGTTTCGGCGCGTTGCGCAACGAGGACTTCCCGCTGTTTCCCGTGGCCGTCGCGGAGTGGGCGCCGTTCGTGTTCGTGAACCCCGATCCGGGGGCCGGGCCACTCGACGAGTTCCTGGAGGGTGTGCCGGACGACGCGGCGTGGCTCGGCCTCGCCGACTTCCACTGCACGTACGACCTCGCGATGCCGATGCCGTGCAATTGGAAGACGCTGATCGACGGGTTCAGCGAGACGTACCACGTGCAGGGCCTGCACCGCGAGATGCTGCCGATGACCGACGACGTGAACTCGCCGCAGCAGCTGTGGGGGAGACACGGCAAGCTCGAGCAGCCCTACGGACTCCCGAGCCCGAGGCTGCGCGACGGCGCGACCGACCAGCAGATCTACGACGCGTTCGTGGAGGTGATGGGCACCCGGATCGGCAAGCCGACGACCGAGCCTGCGGGCGAGGTGCCGACGGTGCCGTCCGGGCGCACGCTGCGCGACGTGCTCGCCGACGCGGTCCGCCTCACCGCCGCGCACCAGGGCGTCGACCTATCCCGCCTCGGCACCGACCAGGTCATGAACATGCAGCAGTACAACCTGTTCCCGAACGCGACGATCGTCGCGTTCCCGGACCTGTTGCAGGTGGTGAAGTCCCGCCCCGGTCCGACGCCCGACGAGTGCATCATGGACACGCTGGTCTTCGAGCGGCGACCGCCGGCGTCCCCGCACACGCCACCCATGCGTCTGACGGTGGAGCCCGGCGCCACGGACTTCGGTCTCGTCATCAACCAGGACGTCGAGGCGCTCGCCCGCATCCAGCGCGGGTTGCACCAGCCGGGGTTGACGCACCTCACGCTCTCCGGTGAGGAGTGCCGGATCGTGAACCTCCACCGCAACCTCGAGACCGCGCTCGGCATCACCCCCACCGAGATCACCGGCGGCTGACCCGTCCCCGTGACGCCCACATCGCGTCGACGGCGAGCGCGGCGAGCACGACGACGGTGATGTCGAGAGGGATGCGGAACCGAGGGGTTCCCCAGGTGAGTGCCGCGTTCAGGACGACCGCAAAGAGGGTCGCGACGAAGGGGAACAGCGGGATCGCGCGTCGGCGCGCGACGACAGCCCCCGCCACCGCGAGCACGACCGCGAGGTACCAGCCCACGAGCAGCGCCGCGACCACCCACCCCGGGCCGAAGGTCGCCGGATCCGGGTCGTAGACCTCGAGCAGTCGGCCGACGCGCGCGGCCATCACGAGCGGCACGCGGCCCAGGTGGTTGCGTGCGTACTGGAAGCCGAGGTGACGGAGCTCGTCGGAGCGGACCGACTCGTCGCCCTTCACCTCCGTCGCCTCCGAGCAGGTGATGTCCCAGGTCCCGATGAGCTCGTCGGAGTACGAGGCGTCGCAGTTGGCGCCGGCGATGACGGTGCCGAACCCGGTCGTCACGGGGACCGGGCGGTCGAACCGGGTCGCGTTGTAGATCGTCCACGGTGCGAGGACGACGAGCGTCCCCGCGACCGCGACGCCGAGGAGCAGTGGGCGGCCGTTCCGGGGGTCGCGCGCGAGGAGCACCGCGGGCAGCACGAGGAACGGCACGAACAGCAGCGCTTCGCCGCGGGTGAGTGACGCGAGTCCGACGGCGACGCCGAGCCAGGCCGCCGTGCGCCACGTCGGCGCGCGGAGGAACCGGAACGTCAGCAGCAGCATGACGGCGATGACGAGCGTGTACAGGCTCTCGGACAGCACCTCGCCCTCGGTGGCCCAGAAGCGCGGGAAGATCGCCGCACCGAACGCCGCGAGCACCCCGACCCGGTCGCCGGCGACCTCCCGCCCGAGCAGGCCGATCGCCCCGACCGCCAGGACGTCGAACGCCACCTCGGTGAGCTGGTGGGCCGCGATCGACGTGCCGCCCAGCCACGACACCGCGCCGAGGACGAACACGAACAGCGGCGGGTGCCCGGCACCCGGCTGCACCTTGCCGAAGAACGTGTAGGACAGCGGGTCGATCAGGCCCTTCCCGTCGGCCAGCAGGTTTGCCGCGGTGTGGTACCAGAAGCCGTCGGCGAACGGGAGGTCGTCGGGCGCACACGCGACGTGGAACGCGACGCGCACGGCGATGGCGAGCCCGAGCGCGCCGCCCCACCACGACCAGAAGCGCGTGCGCGATCGCACGACCGTCTCCTGCGAGCTCTCCACCCCTTGCAGGCTACGTGACCCCGGCGAGCTCCTCGGCCGTCAGTAGCGGCCCGTGAACCGGCGCCACCGGGGACGGCCGTCGGGATCGAGGATGAAGCGGTACGCGAGCTCCTCCGCGACACGCGCACGCGGCTTCGCGTCGGGACGGGGATGCACCCGAAGACGACCGGGAGGTCGCGGTCCGACCCCACCGGTGTCGTGCCACCCGTCGAGCGCGTCGGCCGCGCCGCGGAACGCGGCGAACCACGCGTCGGGGTCCACGAGCGCGGCGGCGTCGGGGGCACCGAGGTGCTCGCACCCGAGGCGGATCCGCGTCCGGCGCGCGAGCGTGTCGCCGTCGGCGGGAGTCACGGCGTCCATGACCGCGCACGTCACCTCGGCGTCGTGGCTCCATGACCGTCGGTTCACGTTGCTGGACCCGACCGCGAGCCACACGTCGTCGACGACGCACACCTTGGAGTGGACGTAGATCGGTGTGCCCTCGGCGTTCTCGAGGTCGTACACGGCGACCCGGTCGCCCCCTGCCGTGAGCAGGACGCGCCGCACGCGGTCCCGCGCGCGGTGACTCGCCGCGCCGACGACCGCACCGTCGACGTCGGGATGGCGCGGCACGACACACACCACTCGAAGCTCGGGCGCGCGTCGCAGTGCGGCGGCGATCGCGTCCGCCGCGTCCGTCGACCAGAGGTACTGGTCCTCGAGGTAGATCAGCCGCTCCGCGCGGGCGAAGGCCGCGAGATGCGCGCGGGCGATGCTGCGCTCACCGGCCGGTGCGAACGGGTACGGCCGGCGCCGCTTCGGATAGGTGCGCAGCACCTGGATCGCGTACGGACCGTCGCCCGGAGTGTCGCGGGGCTCGTCGGCGACCGGGCTCGGGCGCTCGGGCGCGTGCGTCCGGCGGTGCCAGAGCCGCCGCCACGGGTACTGACCGTCGATCGGCGACGGGTCGTCCCAGCGCTCCGCGAAGGTGACGGCGAGATCGTCGATCGCCGGCCCGCGGACCTCGAGCTGCAGGTCGTGCCAGGGCGGGTTCGGCCCGTAGCTCTCGTCGGCGAGCAGCGCGCGCTGCGGATCGCCGTGATGCGCAGCGTCGTCGTTGCGGCCGTGGCCGAGGTCGATGCCGCCGACGAACGCGATGTCGTCGCGGTCGTGCCGGCGCAGGACGACGAGCTTCTGGTGTTGGCTCCCGGCGCGCCGGATCCGGTTGTCGAGGAGGATCTCGCCGCCGGCCCGGTTCACCATCCGGGCGAGGTCGCTGTTGGCGGCCTGGTTGAATCGACCCGGGTGCGCGCGCCACACCAGGCCGCGAATCGTGGCGCCCCGCTGCGCGAGCTCGGCGAGCACGTTCCCGACCTCGGTGTCCGGCCCGGCGAGGCGCTCGTCCGGGTTGCCCTCCAGGCCGAGCAGGTACAGCGAGTCTCCGGTCCCGGCCTCGCGGAGCGATTCGTGCAACCGGCGGAAGTACGCGTGGCCGTCGATCAGCACGTCGACGTCGTTGCCGGTGGTCCAACCCCGGCCGTCCCGCCGCCGGTCGATGGTCGTCGCGCGGTTGCCGCGCTGCGCCGCGGTCAGGAACCAGTCGGCCGGACCAGTGGTCACGGCGCCCGATTGGCTTCGTTGTCGAGCCAGGTGCCGACGACGCGCGACATGAACGTGGGCTGCTCGCGGAATCCGAGCGACGTGTACAGGGTCTGGGCGTCATCGGTCTGCAGGCCGATGTGCTGCCCGGGGACCTGGGCCGCGAGGTGCTCGACCATCGCGGACGCGATGCCACGACGGCGGTGGCTGGCCCGCGTCCAGACGTCGACGAGGTACGCGTTGCACACGCCGTCGGAGAGCAGCCGGGCCTGACCCACGACGAGGTCGCCGTCCCACGCGACCGCGACGTGCCGGGACTGCTCGAACGACCGGCGCAGCGCGGCCGCCGTCCGCCCGTTGTCGAAGTCGTCGGCGATGAGGTCCGACTTCACCGCGTCCCAGTCGACGCGGTGAAGGCTCCCGTCGATCTCGAAGCTCATGCGATCCCTTCGGGCCGGCGTTCCTCCGACGGGGTCAGAACCCTGACGGGATCACGGCCTCGATCAGGTGGGGGCCGGGCTCGGCACTCGCACGCTCGATGGCCGCCGTGAGGCCTTCGGCGTCGTCGGGCCGCTCCGCGGGAACGCCCATCCCACGCGCCAGCGCCACGAAGTCGAGGTCCGGGTGGGTGAGGTCGAGCATCGACTTCGCCACCGGGCCCGGGCTCTCCACGCCGACTCGCGAGAGCTCGAGGTTGAGGATCGCGTACGAGCGGTTGGCGAGGACCACGGTGGTCACGTCGAGCCCCTCCCGTGCCTGGGTCCACAACGACTGCATCGTGTACATCGCGGAGCCGTCGGCCTGGACGTTGAGGACGGGTCGGTCCGGGCAGGCGACGGCCGCGCCGGTGGCGACGGGCATGCCGAAGCCGATCGAGCCACCGGTGAGCGTGAGCCAGTCGTGGGGCGGGCAGCCGGCGGTGGCGGGGGAGGCCCAGATGCCTCCGGTCTGGGCCTCGTCGACGACGATCGTGCCTTCGGACAACGTTGCACCGATCGCGTCCGCGACGGTCGGGCCGGTGAGCGCGCCGGACGGGCGGCCCGGCCTGCTCGGGGCAGCGGGTCGCGCGCCCGCGGCCGTGACGCCGAGCTCGCCCGCGACGGCCTCGAGCGCGAACGGGCCGCTCTCGGCCGGCTCGGTGAGCACGTGCACCTCGCAGCCGTCCGGCACGAGGTCGCTGGCCCTGCCGGGGTACGCGAAGAACGTCACCGGAGACTGCGCGCCGACGAGCACGAGGTGGCGGAGCCCGTCGAGCTGGATCTGCGCGAACTCCGCGAGGTAGCCGAGGCGCTCGACGGCCGGGATGCCCGCGCCGCGCCGGAGCCGGGCCGGGAACACCTCGGCGAGCACCTTCACGCCGTGCGCGGCGGCGATCGCGTCGACGAGCGCGAGCGCGCCCTCGTCGCGCACGACGTCGTCACCCACGAGCAGCGCGGTCGGCTCACCGCTGCGGATCGCCTTCACCGCGAGCGCGATCGCGTCGGCGGCCGGGTCGAGCGGCGCGGGAACGGGTTGCGCGCCGACCGCGACGCCGCCGTCGGACCACGAGACGTCGGCCGAGAGGATGAGCGTGGCGATCCCGCCGGGATGGGTGCGCGCCGCGGCGACGGCCGCGGCCGCGTCGGCACCGAGCGCCGCGGTCGAGCCGGACCGCCGGATCCACCCCGACACGTTCGCTGCGAGCGTCTCGATGTCGCTCTCGAGTGGTGCATCCAGCGGCTTGTGGTACGTGGCGTGGTCGCCGACGATGTTCACGAGCGGTGTGTGGGCGCGACGTGCGTTGTGCAGGTTCGCGATGCCGTTGCCGAGGCCGGGCCCGAGGTGCAGGAGCGTCGCGGCGGGGCGGCCGGCCATCCGCGCGTACCCGTCGGCCGCGCCGGTGACGACCCCCTCGAAGAGGCCGAGGATCGCGCGCATGCGGGGCTCGCCGTCGAGCGCGGCGACGAAGTGCATCTCCGAGGTCCCGGGGTTCGTGAAGCACACGTCGACCCCGTTGTCGACGAGGGTCTGCAGCAGCGACTGTGCACCGTTCATGGTCATGCCGTCTCCGTGTCGTCGAGGAGGATGCCCGGGTTCAGGATGCCGCGCGGGTCGAACGCGGTCTTGATGCGCCGCATGAGCGCGAGCTTCGCGGGGTCCTCGAGCTCGAGGAAGTAGCGCTGCTTCGCCCGGCCGATCCCGTGCTCGCCGGAGATGGCCCCGCCGAGCTCCATGCCGGCGGAGAACAGCTCGTGCATCACCCGGGACCGCACCTCCGGGTCGGGCTGGAACACCGAGAGGTGGACGTTGCCGTCGCCGGCGTGCCCGCACCCGGCGATCCAGGAGCCGGTCTCCCCGGCGATGACACCGACCTGCTCCATGAACTCGGGGAGCGATGCGCGGGGCACGACGATGTCGACGATGTCGTCGGCATTGTTGGCCTTCGCGACCCAGAACGACTTCTCACGCGCGTCGATCAGCGCTGCGGCGGCGCCGCCGGGGAGCACGTACACGTCGAGGGCACCGAGCTCCGCGAGCTGCTCGGCGAGCCCTTCGACGTCCTCGTCGAGGCGCGTGTCGGACGTCTGCTCCATCATCACGACGAGGTACGCGAGCGCGGTGCTCGTGATCTCCTCCGGCACGCCGAGGTCCAGGCCCACGTGTGCGGTGATCGCGGACAGCGTGATCATGTCGATGTACTCGAGGATCATCGGGCCGACGCCGCTCGCCACGATGCGCGGGATCGCGTGCGTGACCGCGTCGAGCGTGGGGAAGGGCGCGAGCACGGTGGCCGTGTGCGGGGCCCGCGGGTACAGGCGCAGCGTGGCCTCGGTGACGAGCGCGAGCGTGCCCTCGGAGCCGATGATGAGCTGCGTGAGGTCGTAGCCGGTCGTGGCCTTCACGAACTTGCCCCCGGTCCGGATGACCTCACCGGTCGGCAGGACCGCTTCCAACCCGAGCACCTGGTGGCGGGTCACGCCGTACTTCACCGCGCGCATGCCACCGGCGTTGGTGGCGACGTTGCCGCCGAGGCTCGCGCTGTACTCGCCGGGATAGACGGGGTAGCTGAGCCCCATCGGCGCGAGCGCCTCGTCGAGCTGGGCCAGCGTCACGCCGGGCTGCACGACCGCGACGAAGTTCTCGGTGTCGATCTCGAGGATGCGGTTCATCCGCTCGAAGGACACCACGAGCGAGTCCGGGGTCGGCGTGCACGCGCCCGAGAGACCCGTGCCGCTGCCGCGCGCGGTGATCGGCACGCCGTGCGACGTGGCGACCGCGAGCAGCGCGGCGACTGCCGCGGTGGAGTCGGGCCGGGCGAGGAACGCCGGCGCGACGGCCTCGACGGTCAGGGACTCGTCGTGGCCGAAGTCCTCGGAGATCTGCGCGCCCTCCTGCACGTGATCGGGACCCACGGCCGTCTGCAGCGCCGCCAGAACGTTCACCCCACCTGCCTCCTCCTGCTGGCGCGGACCGGCAAGCATCGCACCCCACGCGCGACCATGCAGCCCATGGATCTCGCGGCGGCCCGGGCCGTCCTCGGCGTCGAGCCCACGGCCGACTGGCCCGAGGTGCGCGCGAGCTACCTGCGACTCGTCCGCACGCACCATCCCGACGCGGCGGCGGACCTCGCCGACTCCGGCCGTCGCACGGTGCTGACCGCACAGATCACCGAGGCGTTCGCGGTCCTCGTCGCCGCCCGCACCGACGAGTCGGCCGCCGAGCCGATCGAGCGCGCGGGGAGCGCCACCGGCGCGGCGGGGGAGGCGTTGCGCACCGTGGCGGTCGGTCTCGACGACACGCGCACGGTCCTGCTCGACGCGGCGCCGATGGAGGCGTTCCTCGCGCTGCACGAGGTGTTCTCGGTCCTCGGCGCGGTCTCCTACATCGACCGGCTCAGCCTCGTGCTCGAGGCGATCGTGACACCGATCCCCGGGCAGGCGACATCCCTGCTCGCCTGGCTCGACGTCGGACCCGACGGCGTCACCCACGCCACGTTCGGCGTCGAGTCGCTCGGTGGTCACCCGCCGGCCGACCTCGACGCGCTCATGGAGGAGATCGCGCGGCTGCTGGCATCCCCGCGCCCGCCGGTCGTCCCGACCTAACGTCCGCCCACCCCGGTCGGGGATCGTGGTCGCCAGGAGGTCCGATGCCAGTCCCACTCGACGAGTACCCGATCCACCAGGCCCCGCTGTCGCTCGCCTACATGGACACGAGCGACCGCAACGCCTATGACCGGTGCTACCTGAACGCGCACGACCGCACCGGTGACGTCTTCCTCGTGACCGGCCTCGGCATGTATCCGAACCTCGGTGTGATCGACGCCTACGCGACCGTGCGCAGGGGCGATCTCCAGTACACGATCCGCACGTCCGACGCGCTCGGCTACGACCGGATGACCCAGGAGGTCGGCCCCTACCGCGTCGAGGTGATCGAGCCGCTCGAGGAGCTGCGCCTGATCTGCGACGGCGACGACCACGGTGTGGGCTTCGATCTCCGCTGGCGCGGCTCGTTCCCGGCGTTCGACGAGGCACGCCACACCTGGCGCCGCAACGGCCGCATCAACCTCGACGCGCAGCGCTTCGCCCAGGTCGGGACGTGGGAGGGCAGCCTGCGCGTCGGCGGCGAGGAGCTCGCGGTCACACCCGACCGCTGGCTCGGCACGCGGGACCGGTCGTGGGGCATTCGGGGCGTCGGCGAGGCCGAGCCGCCGGGCCGCGCCGGCGACGAGCCGATCGAGGGCTTCTGGTGGACCTACATCCCCATGCGCTTCGACGACTTCGCGGTGATCATCATCCTGCAGGAAGAGCCCGACGGCACGCGCGTGATGAACGACGTCGTACGGGTCTGGCCGGAAGGATCCGGCCGCCGGCCCGAGCAGCTCGGCTGGCCCGACATCGACATCCACTACGCGTCGGGGACGCGCATCCCCACCGGCGCGACGCTCGAGCTCCGTACTCCCGACCGCAAGACCCTCACGATGGACGTCGAGTCGCTGGGCTACGTCGCGCTCAACATCGGCGCGGGCTACGGCGGTGACCCGGACTGGAGCCACGGCCAGTGGCGCGGCCGCGGCTGGACCGAGGGCACGGTCTACGACCTCACCGACCCCATGGTGTCCGGGCGCGCCGCGTTCAGCGTGATCGACCACGTCGGCCGGGCGACGATCGACGGCGAGGAGGGCTGGGGCCTCTTCGAGCACGGCTGCTTCGGCCGCCACGACCCGAGTGGCTTCACCGGCTACGAATCCGTCGCGCGCTGATGTCGGCGGCTCCGGTTTTTCGGCGACTCCGCTCGGGAGGGACGAGCTGGAATGGACGGGACGCTGCGTCGCGGCTCGCCTGCGCTCGTTCCTCGCTCCGGCTCGGCAGGTTCGGTCGCGTCAGTTCCGGGGGAGGTCGCGGAACGCGGTGGTCTTGTCGGGACGGGCCTCGCCGGGCAGCCCGAGCACCCGCTCGCCGATCACGTTGCGCTGGATCTGCTCCGTGCCCCCGCCGATGCGGACCGACCACTGGTTGAGGAACAGCTGCTGGAACGTGCCGTCCTCGATCGCGTCCGCGCCGCTCAGCATCCCGCCGGCGCCTTCGAGCGCGAGGTCGAGGTCGCCGTCGCGCGCGACGCGCTGGGACACCGCGAGCTTCATCACCGAGGCCTCGGGTCCGGGACCGCGCCCGGCCTTGGCGCGCGCCTTCGCGCGTTGGCCGAGCCAGTTGAGCAGCTCGAAGCGCGTGTAGGACCGAGCGAGCTCCTGGCGGACGATGTCGTCGTCGGTGCGTCCGCAGCGGCGAGCCAGTGCGAGCAGCGACTTGAACCCGATGCCGGAGCCGCCGCCGCCGATCATGGCCCGCTCGTTGCCGAGGGTCGTCTGCGCGACCCGCCAGCCGTCGTTCACTCCGCCGACCACGTTCGCGGCCGGGATCCTGACGTCGGAGAGGAACACCTCGTTGAAGGGCGCGGAGCCGGTGATCTGGCGCAGCGGCCGCACCTCGATCCCGGGCGACCGCATGTCGACCGCCATCCAGGTGATGCCCTGGTGCTTGGGCACGTCCCAGTCGGTGCGCACGAGCATCATCCCCCAGTCGGAGAAGTGTGCCCCCGAGGTCCAGACCTTCTGACCGTTCACCACGTACTCGTCGCCGTCGAGCTCGGCGCGGGTGGTGAGCCCGGCGAGGTCCGAGCCGGCGCCGGGCTCCGAGAACAGCTGGCACCAGATGTGCTCGCCGTTCAGCATCCGGGGCAGGAAGAACTGCTTCTGCTCCTCGGTGCCGTGCGTGATGATCGTGGGGCCGACCATCCCGATCGAGACCATGAACACGCCCGACGAGACGAGGAACCGGGATTCCTCCTGGGCGAAGATCCGCGCCTGCGCCACGGTGCCCCCGCGGCCGCCGTACTCCTGGGGCCAGGTGATGCCGGCCCAGCCGTGCTCCGCGAGGGTCGCCTGCCAGGCCCGTCCGTCCCGAACGTGCTCGGCCTCGAGCTCGGGCGACATCTCCTTGCCGAGAGGGCTCGACGAGACGCCGGGCGGCCGCGGTCGCGCGTGAGCCTCCAGGAACGCACGGGCGGCCAGACGGAACTCGTGGTCGGCCGGGGACTCGTCGACGGCGGCTGCGGTCACGGCGGGCAAGCTAACTGAAGGCCCGCGCCGCCGTGGACTCCGTCGAGGGTCGGGCGCCCGGGACGGGTGGGTGCCGTCGGTAAGGATGGGCCGGATGTGGAGGGCGACGATCAAAGGCGTGGTCGCCCGCAAGGTGCGCCTCCTGTTGACCGCCCTCGCCGTCGTCCTCGGCGTGACGTTCGTGAGCGGGACCTACGTGCTCACCGACACGCTGCACGCCTCGCTCACCCAGATCTTCCAGCAGTACGCGTCGGGGAGCGACCTCGTGATCGCCGCCAGGCACCAGGTGGGGGACCGTGCCACCAGCCGGCAACGCATCCCGGCGTCGATCGCGGACGAGGTGACACGCGTCCCCGGCGTGGCGGACGCGACGCCGTTCCTCATCGGGGACGCCAAGCTCATCGAGCAGGACGGCCGTACCGCGATCCAGCCGCTCGGTGCGGTCACGCTCGGGATCTCGTGGGCCGGTGGCGACAGCGTCGGTCCCGCGAAGGTCGTCGCCGGCCGGCGCCCACTGCGCGACGGCGAGGTCGCGATCGACGCCGGGACGGCGAAACGCTACGGGTTCCGCGTCGGTGACCCGATCCGGATCCTGCTGACGGGCGCGGCGGAGCCCTTCCGCGTCGTCGGGCTGGTCGCGCTCGGCGACCGCCAGGATCTCGGCTTCGCGACGGTCGCCGCGTTCGACCGGACGACCGCGGCGCGCGCGTTCGCGGCCGAAGGGCTCGCCGACTTCGTCTTCGTGCGGGCCGAGCCCGGCACGAACCTGAGCGAGCTGACGCGTCGGATCCGTTCCGAAGTCGGTACCGAGCTCACGGTCCGCCGGTCGAGCCAGTTCGCGGCGGAGCTGCAGCAGCAGGTCGACGAGTTCCTCTCGATCCTCAACGACCTGCTGCTCGGCTTCGCCGGCATCGGCCTCCTCGTCGGCGGGTTCATCATCTTCAACACGTTCACGATCCTCGTCGCGCAACGCACCCGGGAGCTCGGCCTCCTGCGGGCGATGGGCGCGAGCGGCACGCAGGTCGTCGGCTCGGTCCTCGTGGAGGCGCTCATCATGGGTGTCGTCGCGTCCGTGCTCGGGTTCGTCCTCGGGATCGCGCTCGGCCGGCTCCTGCTCGCGGTGCTCCCGGGTATCGGCGTGCCGGTACCCGACACCGCGCTCGTCGTGCTCACGCGCACCGTCGAGGCGTGTGCGATCGTCGGGATCGGGGTCACGACCCTTGCCGCGGTCGTCCCTGCGATCCGCGCCGCCCGCACGCCACCGATCGCCGCGATCGGCGATCTGCGGGTCACGAGCCGGCTCCGCTCGACGATCGGGCGGGCGATCGCCGGTGTCGTCGTCACCGGCGCCGGGATCGCGATCGGTGCATACGGCATCTGGGGCACGCGGCCCGTCGAGCAGTCGGTCGCGATCACCTTCCTCGGTGGCTTCGTGATCTTCGTCGGCATGGTGGTGCTCGGACCCCTCGGCGCGCGCCGGCTGGCCGCGATCATCGGCCGACCGTTGCCGACGGCCTTCGGCGTGACCGGGACGCTCGCGCGGGGCAACGCGATGCGGAACCCGAAGCGGACGACCGTGACCGCGGCCGCGCTCGTGGTCGGGCTCGCGCTGGTCACGCTCGTCGCGATCTTCGGCGCGTCGCTCAAGGGATCGGTCGGCAGCTCGCTCGCCGACGTGCGGGCCGAGGTGATCGTCACCGCGCCCGGCTACGCCGGGTTCTCGACCCAGGTGCGCGATCGCGCGCTGCGCACCCCGGGGGTGCAGGAGGCGATCGGATTCCGCTGGGGCCAGGCCGAGGTGGACGGCAACGAGGAGACGGTCAACGGCGTGCAGCCGACGGGCTTCGACCGGGTGATCGACTGGCGGTTCCGCGGCGCGGCGCCGACGCGCCTGGACCCGGGTGATGTGATGGTCTCGACCATCGAGGCCGACGCCTACGGCCTGCGTGACGGCGACCGGGTGGTGATCCGGTTCCCGCGTCTCGGCCCGACCGGGCTGCGCGTCGTCGGGATCTACGAGACGCGGCGGTTCTCGGGCGCATTCCCGATCGACTTCCTCGTCTCGAACGAGCTCTACGACGAGGCGTTCGGCGGCGCGCCCCAGGACACGCTGCTCTACGTGAAGGCGGCGCCGGGCCGGGGCGACGAGGTCGCCGAGCGCCTGCACCGGTCGCTCGCCGAGCCGTTCCCGAACGTCGACGTGCAGACGGTCGCGCAGTACGCGAACTCCCGCCGAACGTTCCTCGACCAGTTCCTCAACATCTTCGTCGCGCTGCTGCTGCTGTCCGAGCTCATCGCGGTGCTCGGCATCGTGAACACGTTGCTGCTCTCGGTCTACGAACGGACACGCGAGCTCGGGTTGCTGCGGACCGTCGGCACGACGCGCCGGCAGGTGTGGGGGATGGTGTCCGGGGAGTCGGTGATCATCGCGGTGCTGGGGTGCGTCGTCGGGCTCGGGGTGGGGCTGCTCTGGGGGTGGGCCGTGCTCACGGTGCTGCGCGCGCGGTTCACCGACGCGATGGTGATCCCGTACGGCCAGCTCGCCTGGTTCGTGGTCGCCTCGGTCATCGCGGGCTTCCTCGCCGCGGTGATCCCCGCCTGGCACGCGGCCCGGCTCGACGTGCTGGACGCGATCGCCTACGAGTGAGAGGGAGCCGGAGGCCCTGCTGCTACGCTCGCTCGCCTCACCGGGCGGTTAGCTCAGTTGGTTAGAGCGCTTGCTCGACACGCAAGAGGTCGGAGGTTCGAGTCCTCTACCGCCCACCACAGGATGCGCAGCGCAGCGGGGGCTCCGGCCCCCGCTGCTTCGCGTCCCGGGTCCGTGGCGGCGGGCGTCGGTCGCGTCGGCTCAGTCGACGACGGCATAGATCTGCCAGTCGTCGGGCACTCCCTTGAGCACGTGCGACCCGCGGTCCTCGAAGCGGATGCCGGAACCGGCCACGAGGTCCCGGACGGTGCGCGAGGCGAGGATCTCGCCGGGACCGGCGAGGCTCTCGATGCGAGCGGCGATGTTCGCCGCGATCCCGGCGATGTCGTCGCCGCGCAGCTCGACCTCGCCGCTGTGGAGCCCGACGCGGACCTCCAGGCCGAGCGCGCGGAGCCGTTCCCGGATCTCGCCCGCGCAGCGGATCGCCCGAGCCGGACCGTCGAAGGTCGCGACGAAGCCGTCGCCGGTGGTCTTGACCTCGCTGCCGGCGGCGCGCTGGAGCGCCATGCGCACGTTGCGGTCGTGGGCGTCGAGCAGGTCGTGCCAGTGGCGGTCACCGTGCTCCGCGGCCTGACGGGTCGAGTCGACGATGTCGGTGAACATCACGGTCGCGAGGACGCGGTCGGTGCGGGGCTCGGGTCGGCTGCCGGTGACGAACTCCTCGATCTCGGCCAGGAGCGAGTCGGTGTCGCCGGTGAAGAGGAAGTCGGCCGAGCCCGGGAGCTCGACGAGACGCGCGTCGGCCAGGTTGTCGGCGAGATACCGCGCCTGGGCGAGGCCGATCCACGCGTGCCGGCGGGCGAGGAGCAGCACCGGGGTACGGATCGACGACAGCACGGACCGCACGTCGACCTCGAACAGCCACCGGCGCATCGCCTGCATCGTCGTCGGGCTCGCGGAGTGCCGGAAGTACGCCTGGCACCACTCCGCGGCCTCGGGCGTGAGCTCTTCTCCGGCGACCGCGCGCACCGCCGCCGGCGACATGTAGGTGGACGCGAGCATGCGCGCCTGGTCCTCGGCGGGGATCCCGATGGGGAAGTCGTCCGTCGCGCCGAGGCGGGCCCAGCCGTTGACGAGGATGACGGACTCGACGCGTTCGGGGTGCGTCGCCGCGGCGAGCAGCGCCATTGGCGCGCCGGAGCCCTTCCCGATGAGGTGGGCGCGGTCGACGCCGAGGTCGTCGAGGACGGCGCGCACGTCGTCGCCCCACTCCTCGAGCGTGGGAAGTGCGCCGATCGAGACCGGGTCCGACAGGCCGACGCCACGCTTGTCGAAGACGACGAGCCGTCCGAGCCGCGCGAGGTCGTCGAAGACCGCGAGGTACGGGGAGCTCGGCTCCCACAGCATCCCGACGTGGCTGAACCAGTCGTTGACGAGGACCAGGTCCGTCCCACCCTGCCCCTCGGTGCGGTAGGCGACGTACGAGTCGCCCGATCGCGCGTACTCGATGACCGACGCTTGGGGCACCGTTCCTCCGTGTGCCAGTGTGTGGGCAATCTATCGGCCCTCGGGGCCGGGGCAGAGAGGAGACCGGGATGCCGTTCCTCGTCGGATCCATCCTGTTGGCGAACGAGACGTTCGCGCCGTTGCACGACTTCGACCCCGGGGCGATCCTCGATGCCACCGCCGAGGCGGAGACGGTGCTCGGGGCGGCGGAGGCGTTGGGCCTCCTCGACGTCCTGAGCGAGCCGAACGCGGTCCACATGGCCGAGTTCCTCGCGGCGATCCCTGCGTCGCTCGACGCGGCGGCGCTCGCGGCGCTCCGGAGCGCACTCGCGCGCGGGGTTCGGGTGCAGGTCACCTGGCAGCCCGCGTACGAATTCGAGCTGCGCCTGTGGGAGGCATCGGAGGGCAGCGCCGGTCTGGTCAACGTGCACATCCTCTCCCCGCATCCCCAGGAGTCGCCGGCATCCTGATCGGTCGCCGGATGTGACCGGCGGCGCGAGTCCTTCCCGCGGGCGGTGACCGCGGTCATGATGCGCGGATGGAACCGGTACGCGTCACCGCGTCCTCGGGTCGGATCCGGGTGCAGGCCGAGCCCCGTGACGACGTCGAGGTCGAGCGGGGTCAGCACCATCCGATGGGCGGCGTGCTCGAGGTCCAGGGCGAGTCGTCCGGCGTCGTGATGCGGGTGCCCGACGGCACCGATCTCGTCGTGGGCTCGCACTCGGGGTCGGTCGAGCTGCGGGGGGAGCTCGGCGACGTCCGCGTCACGACCCGCAGCGGCTCGGTGTGGATCGAGGCGTGCCGCTCGCTCGACGCGCGGACGGTGTCGGGCCGCGTCGAGGTCGGGCGGATCAGCGGCGACGCGCGCATCAAGGCCGCGAGCGGTCGCGTGACGGTCGACCACGTCGGCGGCGAGCTGACGGTCACGGCGGTCTCGGGGCGTATCGACGTCGCCGACGCCGCCGGTGCGGTGCACGCGACCACGGTCAACGGCCGTGTCGAGATCGGGGCGAGTGGGAAGGCCGAGGTCCGCTGCGAGTCCGTCTCGGGCGCGGTCGTCGTGCAGGTCCCGCGCGATGTGAAGCCGCGTGCCCGGTTGCGTTCGGTGTCGGGACGGTGCGCGTGCAAGGTGACCGAGGGTGACGACTGCACCGTGTCGGGGCGGACCGTCAGCGGATCGATCACGGTGCGCGCGGCGAGATGACGACCGAGCCCGGGGCCGTGGTGTTCACCGACCTGGTCGGGTTCACCGAGTTCACCGCGACGGCGGGTGATGACGCCGCGGTCGCGCTGCTCGCGAACCAGGAGCGCGTCGTCCGAGGACTCCTCCCGCCCGATGCCAGGATCGTCAAGGAGCTCGGCGACGGGTTGATGCTCCATTTCACCGACGGCTGCGCTGCAGTCTCCACGATGCTCGCGGTGCTCGACGCGTTCGACGCACCCGACGACGCCGACGAGCTGCCGTTGTGGGTGCGGGTCGGCGGCCACTGGGGTGCCCCGACGCGTCGTGGTTCGGACCTCGTCGGCCACGACGCGAACGTGGCGGCGCGCATCGTCGACGTCGCGTCGCCGGGTGAGCTGCTCGTCAGCGACGCGCTCCGGCTCGCGGGAGAGCACGGCGACGTGGAGTTCGACGAGCTCGGACCCGTGATGATGAAGGGGCTCGTCGAGCCGATCTCGCTGTTCCGCGTCGAGCGCTGCTACGCGGACGCCGGTCGTCTGTGATCGATCGGCCCGCCTCGTAGCCCCTCTGACCTGCGATTTCGGGTTGTGTCACCTCCCCGTCATCGCTCCGCGCGCGAGCGTTCGCACATCAAAGGTACGCCTCACGTTCATCCGTAATAGGGTGCAGGGAGCCGCCCAGTGCGGACCAAAGCGGGCGAATCACCCAGGGCGGGTAGATGGAGCGCACAATGTTCAGGAACAAGCGGTTGCGAATCGTCGCGGCAATCTTCTTCGTCGTCGGGGCAACGGGCCTCGTCGCGATCGCGAGCGGTGGCGCCGCGCCGACCGCGGTGCGGCTCCACCTCGGGAGCAACGGCCGGTACTTCCAGTTCGGCTCCACCACCCAGACGCTCACCACCGCGAACAACTCGTGCGCGATCAACTCGACGGAGCCCGTGATCGATCTGTCGGCGACCGGCACCGCGGCGTCGCCCGGCCTCGGCTCGGACTCGATCGGTGTCAAGAGCAAGTCCGGTGCCAACGGAACGCCGTGCGGGCAGGTCGACGGCGCGGAGGTCGTGCAGCTGAAGCCCGGCACGACCATCAGCAACCGGACGTTCTCCGGTGTGCGCCTCGACCTCGAGGTGACCGGCAACGCGGTTGTGAAGCTCACGCTGTCTCGCGGCGCCACGAGCGCGACGTATCAGCTCCAGACCGGCACGAGCATCCTCGCCGCCGAGTCGAGCGAAGGCGACTACGACACCACCGTGCCGTACGCGGCGAGCTCGAGCCCGGGCGACACGACCGATGCCTGCGCCGCCCCGAACAGCTCAGGACCGAACAGCTCGGCCAACGACAACTGCGAATGGACGGTGCAACCGGGCTTCGACTTCGACACGGTGAAGCTCACCACCGTCTCGATCGGCACGGTCGCGCTCGAAGGCAGCAGCGACTTCGGCAACGACCCGAACCACGACACCCTGTTCTACCTCTCCAACGCCGCGCCGACGCCGACGGACGACTCGGCGACCACCGATGAGGACACGGCGGTGTCCGGGAACGTGCTGACGAACGACAGCGACCCGGACGGCAACCCGCTCAGCGCGTCGGTGGTCACCAACCCGTCCCACGGCACACTCTCGCTCGGCGCGACGGGAGCCTTCACCTACACGCCGGACCCGGACTATCACGGCTCCGACTCGTTCGAGTACGCCGCGTCCGACGGCCTGGCGAGCACCAACGCGACGGTGAACATCACCGTCACCTCCGTGAACGATCCTCCGGTCGCGCAGAGTGGCAGTGCGTCGACGGACGAGGACGAGGCGGTCACGGTCACGATCGCCACGGACGTGGACAGCACCTCGATGACCGCCGACTGCACCGGTGAGGGCGACGGGACGATCGTCGACAACGGCGACGGCACCATCACGTTCACTCCCGCTGCGGACTTCAACGGGACGGTCGAGCTCAGCTGCACGGCAACCGACGACCAGGGTGCGACCACCACCACGTCGGCGACGATCGTCGTCGGCGTGGACCCGGTGAACGATGCGCCCATCGCGGTGGACGACACGGCCGAGGTCGACCAGAACGGCACCGTCGACGTCGCCGTGTTGGGGAACGACACCGACGTCGACCTCGACGTGCTCAGCCCGACCAACATCGGCAGCATCAGCCCGGCCGGCTCGAGCGCGGTCGCGAACCCCGACGGCTCGGTCGCCTTCACGCCGCCCAGCGGCTACACGGGGCCGGCGTCGTTCACCTACGAGGCGAGCGACGGCAGCCTGACGTCGAACACCGCGACCGTGAGCCTCACGGTCTTCCCGGTGATCTGCAGCAACGAGACCGTCACGGACCAGGACGGCGACGTCATCGGGTCGTTCACCCGCCTCGACGACACGTTCACCTGCAAGCGCTACGCGCTCGACGCCTCGTCGGCGAACGGGACGATCCTGTTCCAGCCGACCGGCGCGGCCGACGTGGACTACCGGGGCTTCGTCTCGTTCGGGCCCGGTCCCGCGCCGACACCCGGTGATCCCGTCACGCTCAATCTGAGCTACGACCCGGCCGGTGGCAACACGTTCCAGCCGGTCCAGTGGTGCGTCGCGCCGCAGTTCGACGGCAACGACCTCGTCACCGCGGCGACGATCCCGGCCGGCGAGACGTGGTGCATCGCGAGCGCCGACACCCGGGGCGACGCGAACGGTGACCTGGTCACGACGTACCAGGTCTTCGGTCACGACGACCCGAAGTTCCGCTGATCGGTCGTCCCGACGTCACGCGCGTGGTCAGACGCCGGCCGGTCGCGGTTCGGTGAGTGCCTCGAGCACGCCGTAGGGCGTCGGGACGGAGCGGACGCCGAGTTGTCTCAGGATCCCCTCGGCGTCGGTGCGGAGGCGCCGGCGCTCGTCGGGATCCTCGGTGACCCCGGCGATCGCGAGCATGCTCAGCGCGATCTCGTAGCCCGCGTGGCGTGACCGGCCGGCGGTGAGGCTCTCGTCGAGGGCGGTGCGGGCCTCGTCGGCGCGGCCGAGCGCCGCGAGCGCGAGCCCGCGGACGCGTTGGAGCAGTGGCAACTGCGCGCCGACGCCACCGAGCGCCTGGGCCTGACGCAGGGTGTCGTCGGCGAGGCGGAGCGCGGCTTCGTCGTCGCCGATCTCGAGCAGGAAGCCGGCGATCCGAGCCGAGGCCTCGAGTGCGTCGCGGCTGTCGCCGACCTCGGTCGACTCGTCACGGGCTTCCGCAAGGAGGGCCAGCGCCTCCGCGTGCCGGCCGGCCCGTCCGAGCGCGCGGCCGAGGAGCAGTTTCGCGAAGGCGGAGGCAGGGCGGTCGCCGGCGACGCGCCAGACGCGCGCCGCGTCGCGGAACAACGACATCGCGTGGTCGAGCTCGCCCCGGTCGAGGGCGATCTCGCCGATGTTGGTGGTGCAGAAGGCCCCGAGGACCGTGTTGCCCGTCCGGACCGCGAGCTCCCGCGCCGTCTCGTACCGGACCAGCGCCTCGTCCCACTCGCCTCGCCAGTACGCAAAGCCGCCGAGGAGGTTGTGCACACTGGCCTGCCCAGGCAGGTCCTCGAGCTCCTCGTAGAACGCGAGCGACCGGTTCAGGCTCGAGGTGGTCTCGAGATCTCCGAGCTCCATCTGGGTCCAGCCCATCACCTTCAACGCGTGGGCGAGCGCTTCCAGGTCGTCGGCCTGCTGCGCCACGGCGATCGCCTCCCGACTCCGGCGGATCGCTCGCCGGTGGTGGCCACCTTCGAGCGAGAACTGGCCGTACCACGCCAGCAGGCGGGCCCGCTGCCGCACGGCCGGGGAACGATCGTCGCCGTCGAGGAGCTTGAGCCCGCGCGTGATCGCGCTGAGCGCTTGCGAGTAGCGGTCGAGCCAGCCGCGGATCCACGCGAGCTTGAGCTGCAGGCGCGCCTGCGCGACGCGGTCGTCGCCGACGTGTCGGCGGGCGGCGCGGAACGCGATCTCGGCCTCGGTGAAGCTCCCCGCGCGGTGGCGGACGTCGCCGAGGCACTCGCGGAGTCGCGCGTGCTCGCGGTCCGGGACGTTCGGGAGGCGGCGAGCCGCGTCGAGGGCCCGCTCGTACAGCTCGCCGGCTTCGTGGTCGGCGTAGATCTCCCGGGCTCGATCGGCGGCGGTGCACGAGGAGTCGAAAGCCTCCTCGAAGCGCTCGGCGCGCAGGTAGTGGAGCGACAGCAGCTCGACGGAATCGTCGCCACCGGTCTCGACCCGTGCCCGGATCGCGTCGCCGACTCGCGAATGGATCTCGCGTCGGGCGCGATACGGCAGGCCTTCGTAGGCGCTGTCGCGGACCACGGCGTGCTCGAAGGTCAACCGGCCGGACGACTCGCGTACGAGGTAGTCCTCGACCCGGCTCCACGCCGATTCGTCGAGGAGGGTCGTCGAGTCGAGCACCGCCGGGACGAGCTCCTCCGGGAACGAGCGGCCGAGGACCGCGATTCGGCGCAGGAGGTCGCGATCCTGTGGCGGAAGCCGGTCGATGCTCGCGGCCACGAGCGCCTCGACGGAGTCGGGGAGGGCCGAGATGTCCCCGACCGCACGGGCGCCGGCGACGAGCTCGGTCAGGAAAAGCGGATTCCCCGTGGAGCGTTCGGCGAGCAGCTCGACGTCCTGGGCGGAGATCGGCGCGTCGTAGGTCGCGTCGCGTACGAGTGCGGTGGCGTCGTCGAGCGCGAGTGGCGCGAGCTCGAGATGGAGCACGTCCGAGCGATCACCGAGCGGTCCGGGCCCGCCGTCGCGTCGCGTGATCAGCACGAGCCAGGGAAGGGTCGCGACGTCCGCCGTGAGCGCCTGGAGCAGCTCGGCGGACGAGTCGTCGATCCACTGCGCGTCCTCGACGAGGAGGAGCGTGGGCTCCGGGAGCAGCCTCGTCAGCACCTCCCGGAGGACGGCACCGAGCCGCGCGGTCCGGAACTGCTCGTCGATCTGCGCGGTCTCGGGGGTGTCGGGCATCGGCACGTCGGTCACGATCGCGAGCAACGGCGTCCACGCGACGAGCTCCGGTGCGACCTCCCGCACCGTCTCGACCAGACGATCCGGATCGGAGTCGGCTCGCAGCGCCGGATCGAGGCAGAGCAGCTCCCGGACGACGCCCCGCAGCGGGTAGTACGGCGTCGTCGCCTCGTAGAGCTCGCAGCGGGTCGAGAGCGCGCGCAGGTCCTCGCGCTGCGACCGCAGCTCGTCGACGAGCCGCGACTTGCCCATCCCGGCGGCTCCGAGGATCTCGACGATGCGTCCGACCCCGCCGAGCGCGGAGTCCCGTGCGTCACCGAGCATGCTGAGCTCGGTGTCGCGCCCGGTGAACGGCAGGTCGACGGCGGCGGCCGTGGCCTTCGCCCCGGCGATCGGGCCGACCCGCCAGGCCTCGACCGGCCGCGCCTTGCCCTTCACGAAGAACGGCTCGACGGCGTCGAGCTCGAACGCGGTCGGGGAACGCTCGATGATCTCGTGGGTGGCCAGGATCTCCCCCGGCGCGGCATGAGCCATGAGGCGAGCAGCGAGGTTCACGGCGTCGCCCATGACGGTGTACGTGCGCCGGTAGGGCGGCCCGACGTCGCCGGCGAACACCGGACCCCGATTGACGCCGATGCGCACGGGGATGGCCAACGGGGACTCGATGATCTCCCGCAGCGCGAGGAGCATGCGTCGCTCGTCGTCGCCCGAGCTCGACGGGACACCGGCGGTGAGGATGATCTTGCCGCCGTCACGGTCGACGTCGCTGGCGAGGAACGTGACCTCGTGACGATCGGCGGCATCCTGCACCGTCGTCACGAGCGCCTCGAGATCACTGGCGACTTCATCGAGCGGACGCGTCCGAATGAGCTCGTCGGTGCCGTCGAAATGGACGAACGCGATCGTCGCGCGCCGGTGCTCGGGAACGCTCGCCGCGACCAACGAGGGCCGGAGGCCGGCCGAGACGCAGCGGGAGAGGTCGATGTCGAGGTCGAGCTCCGGCGCCCGGTACGCGGCCGGCCCGGGCCCGGGAAGCCGGGGTGCGCGGCGGAGGAGACGACCCGGTCCCTTCGGCGGACCGACGAGCGACTCGCGGATCGCGCCGGCCGTCGCATGGCTGATGAGGATCTCGCCGGCGTCGGCGGCTGCTTCGAGCGCGGCCGTCTCGGTGAAGCCGGGACCGGTGACCATGAGCTCTCGATGAGACCGTCCGACGAGGAAGAAGTGGAACTCGCCGGTGTGGACGCCCACGGACATCCGCAGCCGTACCTGTTGGCCCAGCACGCTGAGCGGGCCCCGCTCCCGGAGCGTGCGCCGCATCCCGACCGCCGAGTGGGTCGCGCGGGCGGGGTGCCCGTCACCGTCGAAGAAGAGCAGGAGTGCGTCGCCGCCGAACTTGAGGAGTCGGCCGCCGTTCGCGTAGGCCACCGCGAGGAGCTCCGCGAACGTCGAACCGATCGTCTCGGCGAGCTCCTCGGCGCCGATGTTGCCCTCGCGGGCGAGACGCTCCGAGAGCTTCGTGAAGCCCGAGATGTCGATGAAGACGATGGTCCCGTCGAGTCGCCGTCCCGTGACGGTGGGCTCGTCGCGGATCCAGTCGATGACGAGGCGCGGGAGGTAGGGCGTGAACCGCTCGTTGTGCTCACGCCGCGTCTCCGGAGCCTTCGCGCCGGGCAACGGACCAGCGGCTTCGGAGTCGTCACCGGGCTTCGGGTGCTTCATGACCACGTCGCCCGCACGGTACCTGCTCGCCGGGCACGCCGAGGGCGCAGGAGGATCATGACGGTGGAACCCGCGGTCGGCCCGTAACCTGCCGCGAACGAGTCAGGAGGTTCCGTGTCCGCCGACGGCTTCGTGCATCAGCTCCCCGACACCGATCCCGACGAGACGCGCGAGTGGCTGGAGTCGTTGGACGCGGTCGTCGGCGCGGCCGGCACCACCCGCGCCCGGTACCTGCTGACGAGGCTCCTGGAGCACGCGAGCACCCGTGACGTGGGGCTGTCGGCGGCCATCTCCACGCCGTACGTGAACACGATCCCGCCGGAGGCCGAGCCGTGGTTCCCGGGGGACGAGGCGCTCGAACGGCGGATCCGGCGTTACGTCCGGTGGAACGCGGTCGCGATGGTCGACCGGGCGAACCACCGCTACGAGGGGCTCGGTGGCCACCTCTCGACGTACGCGTCCGCCGCAGCGCTCTACGAGGTGGGGTTCAACCACTTCTTCCACGGCAAGGACGACGGCGGCCACGGCGACCAGGTGTTCATCCAGGGCCATGCGGCTCCCGGCATCTACGCACGCGCGTACCTGGAGGGTCGACTCACCGAGACACAGCTCGACTCGTTCCGTCGGGAGACGACCGGCCACGGCCTGTCGTCGTACCCGCACCCGCGGCGCATGCCGCAGTTCTGGGAGTACCCGACGGTCTCGATGGGTCTCGGTCCGCTCAACGCGGTCGCGCAGGCGCGCATCAACCGCTACCTGCTCCACCACGAGCTCGAGGACACGAGTCGCGCCAAGGTGTGGTGCTTCGTCGGCGACGGCGAGATGGACGAGCCGGAGGCGAAGGCGGGTCTGTCGATCGCGGCGCGGGAACAGCTCGACAACCTGATCTTCGTCGTGAACTGCAACCTCCAGCGCCTCGACGGCCCGGTCCGTGGCGGCGGGAAGATCATCCA
>CAZXCB010000013.1:0-10041 GCA_964639075.1 uncultured Bifidobacteriaceae bacterium
TCAGCGCAACCGGAGATCTTCGTGTGGACGCCGGAGCCGCCCATCTCCTCCTCGCTGACGTCCTCGCCGACCGCGGCCTTCACGAGATGCCGGCCCGCGAGCGCCATGGACGACGTGCCCTTCACCATCGGGACGAAGTCGGCCAGCGCAGGGATGTAGGCGGTGCCCGCCGCGCAATGGCCCATCATCGCCGCGACCATGGGCACGACCCCGCTCATCGCGACCTGCTCCCGGAACAGGTCGCCGGCACCCGCGAACGTCGAACCGCTCGTCGCCTGGATGCGCGCGCCGGCCGAGTCGAGCAGCCACACCATCGGGATGCGCTGACTGATCGCGTGATGGCGCATGCGGCGGATCTTGCTCTCGCCGACCGCGCCCATCGAGCCTGCCATCACGCTGAAGTCGTAGGCCGCGATCGCTACGGGTCGGCCGTCGATCTCGCCGATGCCCGTGATCGCGCCGTCGGCCGCGAGGTAGCGGTCGCCGAGGCCCGGATCCATGTGGTCGGCCAGCATCCCGTACTCGACCCACGTGCCCGGGTCGAGGAGGAGCTCCAGTCGATGACGCACGGTGAGCTTGCCGAGCGACTTCTGGCGCTCGACGAACTGCTCGCCGCCCATCCCGAGCGCCTTGGTCCGGCGCTGCTCGAGGTCCGCGACGAGCGGCCCCCACTCGTGCACGTCTCCGCCGCCCGTGGACTTCGCCTCAGCCATGCGCGGAGGCTACGTGGTCAGCACGCGCTCGATGGCGGCGGCGAGCAATTCGGGGCGGAAGCCTTCGGGGCCGAGCTCGCCCTGGAACGCGATCCTTCCGCCCCGATCGATGAGATACAGCCGGTCCGGCAGCGCGCCATACGCGCTCGCCACTGCGTTGTCCATCCCGTCGATCACCACCGGGATCTCGATCGCGAGGTCGAGTGCGCACGCAGTCGCGATGTGTTCGCGTTCTTCGAACGTCGTGGGTTGCGCGAACTTCACGTCGTCATCGATGTTGGACGTGACCTGCCACCCGTCGGTCGGATGGATCTCGGTGATGTACACCACCACGAACGCGACCTCACCTCGGTGTGCCCTCCACAGGTCGTGTAGTGCACCCAACTGGGCGCGGAAGGGCGGTCAGGTGTACGAGCCGAAGATCAGCGCGACCGGCTGATTCGCCGCGACCGCCGCGAGATGGAATCCCTGGTCCGTCTCCACCTTGCGGCCAGTGGTGAAGTCGTACTGCGGGAGCTCGAAATCGACGCAGGACTCGCCCGCGACGACCTCGGGGATCGCGAGCGTGAGGAACTCCGGATCCGAGAACGCCTCGGCGAACGTCATCACACTCTCTGCGGGCGTGATGTGGGCATAGGGGTCGTCGGCAGGCACGGCTCCAGGCTACGTGCGCGTGCTCCGCCCTACGCTCGACCCGATGGGAACCCTCGACGGGCGGGTCGCGGTCGTGACCGGGGTGAGTCGCAGACGCGGGATCGGCTTCGCGCTCGCGTCGCGGCTGCTGGCCGAGGGAGCGTCGGTGTTCGTCCAGTCCTGGACTCGGCACGATGCCCGCCAGACCTGGGGTGCCGATCCGGATGGGATCGACGCTGTCATCGCCGCACTGGGTTCACCGGATCGAGTCGAACACCTCGAACTCGACCTGGCCGACCCCGATGCGCCCGCGCTCGCGATCTCAGCAGCTCGCGCCCGCTTCCAGACCCTCGACGTCCTCGTCGCGAACCACGCGCGCAGCTCACAGCAGTCTCTGGAGCAGTTGACCGCGGCCGAGCTCGACGCGTCGTGGGCGGTCAACACGCGCGCGTCGCTGTTGCTCGTCCAGGCCTACGCCGCCCACCACGACGACGAGCGGCCCGGCGGTCGCGTCGTCCTCTTCACGTCGGGCCAGCACCTCGGCTCGATGGCGGGTGAGCTCCCCTACGCGGTGAGCAAGGGCGCGATCCACCAGATGACGCGCAGCCTCGCCGCCCATCTCGCGCCGCGGGGGATCACCGTGAACGCGATCAACCCCGGTCCGACCGACACCGGTTGGGCGACGCCCGAGCTCGCTGACGAGGTGGCCCGGTCGATGCCGTTCGGGCGGGGGGGCGCGCCCACCGACGCCGCCAACCTCGTCGCGTTCCTCGTCTCGGACCAGGGGGCGTGGATCACCGGCCAGGTGCTCGATTCCGAAGGCGGGTTCCGTCGGTCGTGAGCCGTCGACAGCGAAGGACCGGAACCGTAGGGTCGGACGCGTACGCCGGCCGGGAGGTGGACCATGGGTGACGAGGAGATCGTCCCGACGAACCCCTCCCGCAACGTGATCGGCGGTCGCCACGGCAGTCCGTCGGTCACGGTCGCGATGCCGTTCTCGAAGATCGCGAACGTGGACTCGGAGCTGCGCGGCTTCGTGGAGGAGCTGATCGATCTGGTCGGGCGCCTCGCGGCCGCGTCGACCGACGACGAACGTCGGGTCGTGGCGGAGATGAGTCGCGACCTCCTCGACCGGATGGCGATCGGCGAGTAGCGCTTCGAGCGACGACGCCCCGGCGAGGACCTCGATCTACCTGCCCTTCCACACCGGGGTGCGCTTCTCGGCGAACGCGGCGACGCCCTCGGCCGCATCCTCGGACTGCGTGTGCACGGTGAGCATGCCCTGGAGGAAGTCGAGCGCGCTGTCGGCATCCATCTCGAGCACGCGGTAGAACGCGTCGCGACCCCATCGCAGCACGAGCGGCGACTTCGACGCGAGCGCCGTCGCGAACTCGTCGACGGCGGTGTCGAGCTCGGTGACGGGCACGACCCGGCTCACGAATCCGAGCCGCTGCGCCTCCTCGGCACCGACGCGCCGGCCGGTCATCTGCAGCTCCAGTGCCGTCTTCGGCGACATCGAACGCAGCATCGGCACGGTGATCATGTACGGCCACAGCCCGACGTTGACCTCGGGCGTGCCGAACTGCGAGTCGTCCGAAGCGATCACCACGTCGCACGCCAGCGCGAGTCCGAACCCCCCGGCCAGCGCGAATCCGCGCACACGCGCGATCGTCGGCTTCCCGAGCGCCCACATGTCGCGGAACAGGTCCGCGAGCAGCCCGCGCCCGTCGTGAGCGGCCGCGGCACCCGCGTTGTCCGCGATGCCGCCGAGGTCGGCACCGGCGCAGAACGCCCTGTCGCCCGCGCCGGTGAGCACGACGACCCGCACCGCGTCGTCCGCCTTCGCCGCCGCCACGGCGTCGCGCAGTCCCTGCATCACGCCGTACGACATCGAGTTCCGCCGCTCGGGACGATTGATCGTGACCCGGGCGATCCCGCCGTCGACCTCGTAGAGCACCTCCGCATCCGTCATCGCTCCCCCTCGTGGCCCTTCGGGCCGGGCCGGTCGGGCCCCGCTCGGCGAGCGCGATCGCCCACGCCGATCGGCGTCGCCTCGCTCATGTCGGGGAGCCTAGAAGGGAGTCCCGCGCGTCGGGCGCGGCGCTACGGTGCGGTCGTGCTGGCGTACCTCGTGGCCATCGTGATCGCGGTCCTGGTCGTGCCGCTCACGAACGGCAGCTTCACCCAGCTCACCGAGCTCAGGTTCTCCCGCGCGTGGCTGCTCGGCCTCGGGCTGGTGCTCCAGATCGGCCTGGACGTGGTCGACCTCCCACGCGCCCGGTACGAGGACCTCGGCCTCGCCGTCCTCCTGGTGTCCTACGTCGCGCTGCTCGCGTTCTGCGTGTCGAACATCGGCACCCGCGGCATGCTGCTCATCGGCATCGGCATCGCACTCAACGCCGTGGTGATCGCGTTGAACGCCGGCATGCCCTACAAGGTCGCCGACGGCATCGAGCGCGAGACGTCGGTGAAGCACCGGCCAACCCGCTCGGACGATATCGCCGTGTTCCTCTCCGACCAGATCACCGTCGGTGGCCCGGTCGACGCCGCGATCTCCGCGGGCGACATCGTGCTGGCCATCGGCATCGTCGAGCTCACGTACGCAGGGTCGCGACGGGTACGTCGGCGCGGCTCCGGTCTGCACGGCGCGGGCACCCGAAGCGTGCTCGACCTCACCACCGCGGAGGAGGTCGACGTGCGAGGAACTCAGCCGACGGGTGCCGCGACCAGGCGCTCGAGGGCGTCGAGCACGCGCGTGTCGTAGAGGAACCCGGGACCCGCGGCGAGCGCATCGAGCGCCTCGGGCCCGGAGTGGTCGGCGCGGAGGTCGTCGTACGCGCTCGCGAGGCGCAGGATCTGCCCGCCGACGCTCACCTGGTCGGTCGCGAGCAGGTCGCCGGCCGGCGCGAGGTCGGTCTGGCGGAGGATCTCCGCGCCCTTGTCCGCGACCTCGAACGGCTCGATCGGCTCGCGCACCTCGGGGGCGTCGAGGCAGAGGTGGCCGAGGTGGTGCAGCAGCGCGGCGGCGCGCAGGTCGTCGAGCTCGGCCCGCCGCAGACCCATCTCGTCGCCGAGTCGCACCGCGAGCGTCGCCACGCGGTCGGCGTGACCCGCGCGCGCCAGGCCGGCCATCTCCGGCACGACCGACAGCGCCACGATGGTCTGCTCCGACGTCCGGCTGATCACGGCAAGGCGTTCGTAGGAGTACCAGGCCGCGAGCAGCGGAACCGAGAACAGCGCCACACCCCACAGCCCGACGCTCTCGTGGCCGCCGACGCCCCGATAGCCGATCGCCATGAGCATCCCGGACGCGAGGAGCGCCAGATCGGCACCGCCAGGGACGGGGAGGCGCTTCGTGTCGAGGTACTCGATGCCTTCGTGGACCACGAGCATCGTCGTACCGGAGAGCATGAGCACCGCGAGGAGCCACGCCGTCGGGTTCTGCAGGTGCAACGGCCAGAGCAGCGTGTACACGGTCAGACCGGCGGCGCCGGCGAGCACGCGACCCGCACTCAACGCGAGTCTCCGGGTCATCGAGTCGCCGTCGCGCAGGAACGCCGCGACGACCTCCGCGGAGACGATCGCGAACAGGGCCTGTTCCACGGGGAACGCCCGGACGACCACGAGCATGAAGGCGTACGACAGCGGGACGACCGAGCGGTGGCGGGGCCGCAACACCACGAGCTCACCGGCGGCGATCGCGCCGGTGAGGACGACCAGCCCCGTCGTCGCACCACCGGGGTTCGTGACCTCGACGATCGCCGCGGCGGCCGCGGTCACCACGGCGAGGATCGCGAGGCGGGTAGCGAGCTTCACCGGATCACCGGCGTCGAGTCGGCCGACGTGCCGTCGGGGAGCAGGTCTCCGAGCCCGGCCGAGCCGACGCGGCCCTGCGGCGCGTCGATGTGGTGCACGTACAGCTCGTGCCCCTCGCCGTGGACCGCGCCGCGGCGGCGCAGCGCCGCGATCAACGCGTCCACCACACGCGGGTGGAACTGCCGGCCCGAGTTCTTGCGCAGCTCCGCGAACGCGACGTCCTGGCTCAACGCGCGCCGGTAGGAGCGGGTCGACGTCATCGCGTCGTACGCGTCCGCGACGGCGACGATGTGCGGCTCGATGGGCTGACCGTGGTCGTCGGCCACCGGAGTGAAGTGCGCGGCCTCGCTCGTCGCGCTCGGCGCGACCGGCGCGAGGAAGTCGATCGTGGTGAGGATCTCGACGGAGACGTCCTCGTGCCGGCGCACGATCGCGAACTCCTCGGCGGTGAGCTTGCCCGGCTTGTTCAGGAGGTGGTTCGGCACGACGAGCTTCCCGACGTCGTGCATCAAGGCGGCCAGGCGCAGCCGCTCCAACCGGCTCGGAGGGATCCCGAGCTCGAGCCCGATGTACTGCGCGTACTCGGCGACGCGCTCGGCATGACCGGCCGTGTACGGGTCCTTTGCCTCCAGGGCGCCGACGAGGATCCGCACCGTGGCCTCGTGCGAGCGCTTGAGGGCGAGGTACGAGGAGAACGCCTGGCGGGCCACGATGATGGGCACGAGGAACAGCGGCACCAGCACGAGCTGGTAGTCCAGGTACAGCAGCCCGAGGAACACGCCCATGAGGGCGAACGGGTAGTACACGAGGTACTCGCGGCCGGCGACCAGCACGACGTCGAGGAACCGCTGCCCGGTCGCGAGCGCCACCACGACCGCGACGAGCGTGACGTTGACGATCGAGTAGGTGAGCGCGCTCGGGAGCGCGGCGAGCAGCAGCCGCCCGGGTGAGACGGCGCCGCTGCCGGAGATGGCCCAGAACACGGCGCCGGCCGCCGTGGACGCGAGACCGAACATCGCGCAGTTGAAGAGCACCTTGCGCCACTGCCGGATCTGTGGCAGGTAGAAGCCGCCGGCGGCGCCGACCAGGAACACGCCGAGCAGGCTCTGGTCCTCTCGGAACACGACCATCGCCGCGGTGCAGAGCAACACGCCGGCCGACGAGCCGAGGTCCTCGGTGAGGTCGGTGAGCTGGTTCTCGGCGAACGCGTGCATCAGCGCGAGCGCGAGGAGGGGAGCGAGTGCAGGCAGCGGCCCGTGCACGCCCAACGCGACTCCGACCGCCGCCGCGAAGACCGCGAGCGCGACCGTGAAGATCGTGACCCGAGAAGCGCGCTGTGCGTTCATGAGACGGGTACCACCGGGTGAAGGCGGCAAGGCCACGGCGCCATTCAGCCTTGAACTACTTCCACCTCACTGCACCGCCGGCGAGCAGCAGTGCAGTCGCGCTCGACATGAGCAGAGCGACACGGACGTAGGTCTTCCGCATGAGAGATCACCTTCTTTTCGAGGTCCTCTCTGGCGGTCCGCTAATTGACTCCAGAGGGCAACGCTTCGCTCCGGGGACCCTTCGGTCCCGCTGCGCCGAGGCCTTGCCGTCTTCACCCGAGTGGGCGTCCTCCCTTCTCGTCGCGTCCGTACGGACGCGGATTCCACCGGTTCTGCTGGGCTTCGGCAGCCCGGTGGTCCGACTGTAGGAACGCAGCGACCGCAACGCCCCTAGGCATTTCACCCGAGTTGCTCATTCGCAACATGCGCAACAGTAGTCGCACGGGTCACACCTGGAGCACGAACCCGTCCCGTGGTCGGCCCGGCTCGGAAAACCACCTTCCGTGGCGGCCCGCGGTTTACGGTGGCGAGACATGGACCAGCCGGTGGAGGAAGCAGTGGACACGCCCAGCCCCGAGGACGAGGTCCTCGAGCTGGAGCGTGAGCTCTGCCGGCTCCCGGACGTCTCCGCGGCCCGGGTCGTCACCGACGACATCGGCCGCGCCACCGAGGTCCACATCCTCGCGATCGGCCCCAAGCACCCCAAGCAGGTCGTCCGGGACGTCCAGTCGGTCGCGCTCGCGAGCTTCGGCATCGAGCTCGACCGCCGCATCGTGTCCGTGGTCCGTCTCCACAGCGAGGGCGACGAACCCGCCGTCGAGGTCGTGCCGGCCACGAACCACCGCGCGGTGCTCGGCCACGTCGCCTCCGAGGTCACGGGCCTTCGCAGCCTGGTGCGCGTCACGCTCGCGCGTGGCGACGAGGAGGCCGTCGGCTTCGCCGAGGGTTCGATCGCCTCGTCGGCCCGCCACCGGTTGGTCGCGGCCGCGACCGTCGACGCGCTCCGTCAGCTCCAGAAGGCGGCGGAGTGCCTCGACGTCGACAGCGCGCAGATCGTGCGGGTCGGTCCGAACGACGTCGCGATCGTGACGGTCGTGTTCGTGATCCCGCCGTCCGAGCAGATGGTCTCCGGCTCGGCGATCGTGCGCGACCACCTGGACTCGGACGCGATCGTGCGCGCCGTGCTCGACGCGACCAACCGCCGCCTCACCTCGCTCTGAGGGCGGGCGCGCCAACACACTTGGAAGGGCGGCATGGGCCGGAGTCCGAACATCCTGCTGATCACGACGGACGAGGAGCGCTCCAACATCCCGCGGCCCGCCGGGTTCTCGCTCCCGGCACGGGAGCGGATCGCCGAATCGGGCACGACGTTCGAGCACTTCTACGCCGCGTCGACCCAGTGCAGCTCGGCCCGCTCGGTGCTGTACACGGGCCACCATGTGCCCGTCACCCAGATCTACGACAACGACAACATGCCCTACGTCCGACCCCTCGATCCGGGTCTGGGCACGATCGGCACCCGGCTGCGCGCGCAGGGCTACTACTGCACGTACCAGGGGAAGTGGCATCTCTCGAACGCCTACGTCGATCCTGCCAACCCGACGTCGACGGTCGATGCACTCGAACCGTACGGGTTCTCGGAGTGGAACGACTGGGGTGACATCGACGGCGGCGCATGGGCGGGTCTGCGGGTGGACCCGGTGGTCGCGGGCCAGGCGGTGAAGTGGCTGCGCGAGCGCGCAGCGGATGTCGCACAGGAACAGCCGTGGTTCATGGCGGTGAACTTCGTGAACCCTCACGACATCATGAGCTTCGACTACGGGTCGGCCTCGTCCGTCGCGCTCCCGCTCGGCCTCGCGCACGCCGTCAAGGTGCTGCCGCCGGCGGACATCCCGATCTACCGACGGAGATGGGATGTCGATCTGCCCGCCACCGCGCACGACGATCTGACCGGCGCCGCACCGGCCGTTCGTGAGTACGCACGGATGCTCGACATCGTGTTCGGTGAGGTCGCCGGCGACGACGATTGGCGAGCGGGGATCAACTTCTATCTGAACTGCCTGCGCGACGTCGACCGCAGCATCGACGTGGTGCTCGACGCGCTCGCGGCGTCCGGCCAGGCCGACGGCACGGTCGTGATCCTCACTGCGGACCACGGCGAGATGGCGGGCTCGCACGGTCTGCGCCAGAAGGCCAACTTCGTGTACGACGAGAACTTCCACGTCCCGCTCGTCGTCGACCATCCGGACTTCGCGGGTGGCAGCACGACCGACGCGATGGCATCGGCGGTCGATCTCGTGCCGACGCTGCTCGCCTTTGCGGGAGCCGACGACCCCGACGCCGTGGAGACACCCGCATTGCCGGGTCGTTCGCTGGTGCCCGCGCTCGCGGGGGCGCAGGTACGCGACGGCGTGCTCACCGCCGTCGAATCCGTGATCGGACTCGATGCCGACTTCTGGGCGGAGTTCGCCGATCCGAAGGCCGCCGACCGACTGGTGGCGGGCGAGCTCCGCCCCGACTTCCGCAAGCGCGGGTTCCTCCGGGGCTACACCGACGAGCGGTACACGTTCGGCCGGTACTTCTCGCCACTCGATCCCAACCGCCCGACCGATCTCGAGACGCTGTACGCGCAGAACGACGTCGTCCTGTACGACCGCGTGCGCGACCCGGGCGAGATGAACAACCTCGCGCCCGACGCCTCGCACCAGGCACTCGTCGCGGAGTACTCCGCGAAGCTCGAAGCGCTGATCTCCGACGAGGTCGGCACCGACACGCAGACCTGGGTCCTCGACCGGCCGAACCTCGTGGGCTGGCCGAGCTGGCGGGGCGACACGGCGGCCTGACCGCCGGCCGCCGATGGGGCGCCCTCGCTAGGAGCCGCCGAGGCGGCGGCCGAGCATCGCGACCAGATCGCACGCCGCCTCCACGTCGTGCACCCGGATGACGTCGGCTCCGTACTCGACCGAGAGCGTGAGGTAGGCGAGCATCCGGTGCGTGACCGCCTTGCGCGGCACCGGGATCAGCACGGGCTCGCCGATGGCGCGCAGCACGTCGAGGGCACGGATGGTGGCGAGCTGCAGCCGGCCGTACGCCTCGTAGTCGCTGCGGTAGTTGATCGACAGCCCGGGGTCGACGAGCAGCGGCCCGGCGATCCCGGCCGCGCGAAGCTCCGCGACCCGGGCCGCCAGCGCCGCGGCGACGACCTCGGGAGCGCCGTCGGTGAGGTCCCGGTCTCCGACGGCGAGCGGGTTCTCGCCTTCGAGGTGCATCGCGACCGCGCCGGCGCCGGAGTCCCGGACGAGCGCGACCATCGCCGGATCGCGCAGCCCACCGGTGTCGTTGACGATCGCGGCGCCGGCCGCGATCGCCGCCGCGGCGACCTCGGGCTTCCACGTGTCGACCGACACGACGAAGCCGTCCGCGACCAGCAGCTCGAGCGCCGGCAGCAGGCGCTCGATCTCCTCGGACGGCGCGAGCGGGCGGTTCTCGAAGTGGCTCGACTGCGCGCCCAGGTCGATTTGCTCGACCGCGCCGGCGACGCGGCGCTGGTT
>CAZXCB010000013.1:10051-27814 GCA_964639075.1 uncultured Bifidobacteriaceae bacterium
GTACTGCGCGCCGAGGTCGATGATCGACGCGCCGAGCTCCCGGTACTCGCGGGCCCGGGTGAGAGCCTCCTGCGGGGAGCCGACGACGGAGTAGCGGACCCGCGACTCCGGAGACAGGTTCACGACGGCCATCACATGAGTGATGTCGGGCCCGAACGCGAGGTGGGGCGACACGGCGGCGCATCCTAGAGTCGGCCGCGATGGGGACCGACCCGGTACGGGAGCGCCGCGCTCGCATCGCGAGCAGGGTCGCGCTCGCCAAGCGGATCGGCTACGGCGCCCTGCTCGTCGCGATCGTGGCCTTCGGCGTCGCGATCGCCACCTCGTTCTCGGGCGCGGCGGTCACGGTGGCCGTCGTGGGCCTCGCCGTCGCCTTCGTGGTGCTGCCGATCCCGATCGTGCTCGGCTACGGCGTCCGCGCCGCCGAGCGCGAGGAACGCGGCGGCGGCAGCTTTCACTAACCTGGAGCCACTTCGTCAGACCGGGAGCGACCCTCGTGGCGCTCACCGAAGGAGGTCCCGTGCGCCGCACGATGCTGCACTCCAAGATCCACCGCGCCACCGTCACCGGCGCCGACCCGGACTACGTCGGCTCGATCTCGATCGACCCCGCGCTCCTCGAGCTCGCGGGCATCGCCGAGCACGAGCAGGTCCACGTGCTCGACGTCGACAACGGCGCCCGGCTCGTGACGTACGCGATCGTCGGCGAGCCGGGCGAGATCTGCCTCAACGGCGCCGCCGCCCCCCTCGTCGAGCCCGGCCACAAGGTGATCGTGATCACCTACGCCGAGCTCGAGGTCGCCGAACTCGAGACGCACCGCCCGACGGTCGTGCACGTGAACACGGCGAACCGCCCGGTCGAAGCCGCGACGGCCCGGGCCGACGGCCGCCGCCATGTGACCGTCCCCGCCTGATCACTTAGATTGCCCGCCGCCACCCCCAGAGCCCTCAAGGAGTCCGCACCATGACCAAGGTCGCGATCGCCACTGCCGTCGGTTCCCCGCTCGAGATCGTCGACGTCGACGTCGCCGATCCCAAGGCCGGCGAGGTCCGGATCGAGATGGGCGCGTCCGGCGTCTGCCACTCGGACCTGTCCGTCGTGAACGGCACGTTGCCGATCGCGCTCCCCGCGGTGCTCGGCCACGAGGGCGCCGGCACGATCACCCAGCTCGGCGAGGGCGTCGACCACCTCGCCGTCGGCGACCACGTCGTCGTGTCGTGGGTGCCCCAGTGCGGTGAGTGCTACATGTGCCAGCACGACCAGGGCGAGCTCTGCGAGGTCGGCAGCATGGCGTCGATGAGCGGCGGCCTGCTCGACATGACCTCGCGCGTCTCGCGCGACGGCAACCCGATCTCGGTCATGGCGGCGTCGGGCACGTTCGCCGAGGAGGCGGTGATCCCGGCCATCGGCGCGGTGAAGATCGACCCGAGCATCCCGATCACCGCCGGCGCGCTCATCGGGTGCGGCGTGCTCACGGGCTTCGGCGCCGCGGTGAACACCGCGAGCATCCGCAAGGGCGACTCCGTCGCCGTCATCGGCTGCGGCGGCGTCGGCCTCAACGTGATCCAGGGCGCCAAGCACGCGGGGGCGGAGCGGATCATCGCCATCGACATGGTCGACGGGAAGCTCCAGACCGCCACGAAGTTCGGCGCCACCGACACCGTGAACCCGAGCACCGACGGCGACGCGATCGCCAAGGTGATGGAGCTCACGAGCAACCGTGGCGCCGACGTGGCGTTCGAGGTGATCGGCCTCCAGGCGACGATCGAGCAGGCGTTCCAGATGGCTCGCCGCGGCGGCCAGGCCGTCATCGTCGGCGTGCCGAGCTTCGACGTGCAGCTCACGCTGACGCCGGCCATGGACCTGCTCGTGAACGAGAAGCAGATCCGCGGTTGCTGGTACGGGTCGTCGAACGTGCACCGCGACGTGCCGAAGCTCGCCGGCCTCTACCAGGACGGCAAGCTCATGCTCGACGAGCTGATGTCGGCCCAGATCACGCTCGACCAGGTCAACCAGGCGATGGACAACATGGGCTCGGGCGAGATCGCCCGCTCCGTCATCGTCTACTGAGCCGACGTCGTTCCGTTCTTGCGCCAGAAGCCCGCGAATAGCGCGGGTTTCTGGCGCAAGAACGGTGACGCCGATTTCCGACGCAGGTTGGGTGCACGCGTACGCTCACTGACGTTCGCCAAACGGGAGGTCTCCCCATGCGATACCGGCGCTTCGGTCAGTCCGATCTCTCCGTCTCCGAGGTCGGGTTCGGCACCTGGACGCTCGCGAGCGACTGGTGGGGCGAGGTCACCGACAAGCAGGGGATGCTGCGCGCGGCCCTCGACGCCGGGATCAACTTCATCGACACCGCGCCGGTCTACGGCGCCGACGGATTCGGCGAGAGCATGCTCGCCGACGTGCTCGCCGCCCACCGCGACGACATCGTCCTCACCACCAAGTGCGGCTACGACATCGCCGCCGAGCGTCGCGACGGGGTCCAGCGGGAGCGCCCGCACGACTTCCGGCCGGAGTCGATCCGCCGGCAGGTCGAGGACTCCCTCGCCCGCCTGGGCACCGACCACATCGACCTCTACCAGCTCCACAACTGCCGGATCGACCACATCGAGGACGACGCGCTCTGGGAGACGCTCGCCGCGCTCGTCGCCGAGGGCAAGGTCCGGGAGCTCGGTGTCGCGCTCGGTCCGGCGATCGGCTGGATCGAGGAAGGCGTCGAGGCGATCCGGCAGCGGCCGATCTGCTCCTTGCAGACGGTGTTCAACGTGCTCGAGCAGGAGCCAGGGCTCACGTTCGCACGCGAGCCGAACGTCGCCGACGGCAAGGTGAGCATGATCTCGCGCGTCCCGCACGCGTCGGACACGCTCTCGGGCAAGGTGGTGCCGGGCCAGAAGTTCCCGGCCGGCGACCACCGCGCGCACCGCAACAAGGACAACATGCTCGACAACTTCGAGAAGGCCGAGACGATCTCGTTCCTCTGGGAGGGCACCGGGCGCACGAAGGGCCAGGCGGCGATCGCGGGGATCCTCGCGAACCCGGCGTTCGCCACCGTGCTGCCCACCTGCATCACGGTCGACGAGGTGCGCGAGTACGCGGCCGCCTCCGACCTGCCACTGAGCCTCGACGAGGCGAACCGGCTGAACGACCTGTGGGAACGGAACTTCGACCACGAGGACCGCTTCGTGATGCCGCTGAAGGCGAGCCGCTGACCGGGATGCGCCTCCCTGCCGAGCAGCGTCGCAGTCAGCTCCTCGAAGTCGCGACGGAGCTGTTCGCGGAACGGGGATTCCACGCGACCTCGATGGAGGACATCGCCGACGGCGCGGGTGTCACCAAGCCGGTGCTCTACCAGCACTTCCCGTCGAAGCGGGCGCTGTACCGGGAGCTCCTCGACGACGTCGACCGCCAGCTGACCGACCGCCTCCTGGAGGCGACCGCGAGCGTGGCGACCGGGCGCGAGCGGGTCCAGGCCGGCTTCGCCGCCTACTTCCGCTTCGTCACCGGCAACCGGGCCGCGTTCCGCCTCCTGTTCGGCGCGTCGGTGCGCAACGACGCCGAGTTCGCCGCGGTCGCCGAAGCCACGATCGACCGCGTCGCCGAGCTCATCGCCGAGCTCATCGACATCGACGCCGCGTCCGAGCATCGGCGCACGCTCGCGCACGCGATGGTCGGCATGGCCGAGGCCACGAGCAGGCGCGTCGCGAACGACGAAGGCGAGGAGGACCCGGACCGCCTCGCGGGCTGGCTCGCCGAGATGGCCTGGTTCGGCCTGCGCGGCGTCCGGGCCGACGAGCCCGTCCTCGACCGGAGCTGACGGTGCCGACCATCGGGCCGCTGATCCCCGCGGACGAGGGCTTCCACCACCAGATCACCGACACGTTCGCGACCGTCTCGCAGTCGGATCGCTCCTGGACCGAGAAGGTGTGCGCGATGGCGTGCGCGCGCGATGGCGCGCTGCAGCTCGGCTTCGGGATCGGCAAGTACACGAACCGCAACGTGATGGACGCGTACGCCGGCGTGTCGCGCGGCGTGGAGCAGTGGACGGTGCGGTCGAGCCGCGAGCTCGGCGCCACGCCCGACACCACCGCGGTCGGCCCGGTCACCTACGAGGTGCTCGAGCCCTTGCAGATCATCCGCTTCGCGCTCGCCCCCAACGACGTCGTGCCGGTCAGCTTCGACTGGGTCTTCGAGGGCGCCGTGCCGCCGGCACTGGAGAACCGGGAACACCACCGCTCACGCGACGGCTTCCGTCTCGATGCCGACATCGTCCGCTACCACCACACCGGTCGCGCCTCGGGGTGGGTCGACATCGACGGGGACCGCACCGAGCTCGACGACTGGGTGTCGACGCGCGACCACTCGTGGGGCGTCCGCTACCAGGTCGGATCCCCACCCCCCGACGTCGCGCCGTCGCCGGTCCCCGACGGCGTCCGCATGCTGATCATGTGGTGTCCGGTGCTGTGTCGACGCCCCGACGGCACCGAGTACGCGCTGCACTGGTACTACCAGCGCCACGCACTCGGCGACTGGTCCCGCATCGAGATGCAGGGTGGCGTCGAGCACCCCGACGGCCGGCGCGAGCCGTTCGCCGCGTTGGTGCCGGATCTCGCATTCCGCGACGACAACCGCCGCTTCGAGGGCGGGACGCTCGTCATGACCATGGCCGACGGCAGCCCGCGACCGCTCACGCTCACCCCCGTGTCCGAGACCGGCTTCCACCTCGGACCCGGCCTGTACCACGGCTTCGACGGTATGAGTCACGGGCAGTGGCGCGGACGGCTCCACGTCGACGGCGAGTACCTCCCCGACTGCGCCGATCCGACGACCGCACGGCGCATCCACCAACACCGCGACTGCGTCATCCGCGTCGACGACCCGGTCGGGGGCGGCACGGGCATCGGCAACCTCCAGTCGATCGCGCTGGGCGCCGACGACTCGATGCAGCTCACCGCCGACGCGTCGTTCCTCTGAGCCCGACCCCTCAGCTGCCGAGCAACCGGTCGAGCGCGGCCTGCGTGGGGTTGCCGCGCGTGAGCCAGGAGTCGTCGACGCCCTGCGCGGCCAGCAACCGCGCGATGCGCACCATGATCGAGCCGCTGCGGACCAGCGCGAAGACCTGGAACCACCGCAGGTCCGCGACCGGTCGCCCGAGCGCGGCCGTGTAGATCGCGAGCTGTTCGGCGCGCGTCCCGAAGCCCGGGAGATCCGCGCCCCCCGAGGTCGCGACCGTCATGTCGTGCAGCGCGAAGAACCAACCGAGGTCGAGCTCGGGCGGGCCGACGCCGGTGAGCTCGAAGTCGAGCAGCGCGGCGACGTCGCCGTCGTCGTGAAACACGCAGTTCGCCAGCTGGACGTCGCCCCACAGGATGGCGCGAGTCTCCGTGACGGCGGGGGCGTGGTCGCGGCACCATGTCGCCGCATCGCTCAGATACCGGGGCGGCGCGGCGTCGCCTGCCGCCCAGGCGAGGTAGCGCGCCCGCTGCTCGACCGTGGCGCCGAGTGACGGCGTCGCGGCGCGCCCGGGTCCGAGCACGACCGGATCGACGCGGTGCAGCGCAGCGAGTGTGGTGAGGAACGAGTGCAGCACGCGCCGCTGGCGCACGAGACCACCGTCGACGAGCCACCCCGCGGTCGGGTACGGAGGGTTCGTCGCGAGCACGTGACCCTCGACCCGAGGCATGACCATGAACGGGGTCCCGAGCCACTCGGCGTCGGGCACGTACCGCGCCGTCGCGACGGGGATGCCCGCGGCGTGCAACGTGTTCTGCACCGTGACCTGCGCACCGAGGTCGTAGTCGGGGAACAGGCCCTCCCCCGCCGGCGGCAACCGCACGACGATCGCCTGGCTCCCGGCCGGGCCGGCCACGGTGAGGAAGCACGTGTCGCTCGAGAGGCCGGCCGCCGGTCGCGTGAGCGGACCGACCGTCGCCTCGGCGTGACCGGGCTCGGATGCCCGCAGCCAGCCCTCGACGCCGCGCCGGATCGACTCGTCGTCACGGGCACGGGATGCGATCGCCACGAGGACCTCCGGGTCGGTGACCTGGATTTCGTAGCATGCCGCCTTCGACGACGGAGGAGAACCGGTGGAGATCGCAGGAGCAGCAGCATTGGTGACGGGTGGGGCCTCGGGTCTCGGCGAGGCGACGGCGCGACGGCTGGCCGCGGCCGGCGCCGCCGTGACGATCTTCGACCGTGACGGCGACAAGGCGGCGGCGGTCGCCGCGAGCCTGGGCGGGGACAGCGGTGCCGTCGCCGGCGACGACACCAGCGAGGCCGACACCCAGGCGGCCGTCGCGACCGCCGATCGGGACGGCACGCTCGGGATCGTCGTCGCCTGCGCGGGCGGCGCACGGGGAGGCGGCCGCACCGTCGACCGCCACGGTCAGCCGCACGACCTCGCGCTCTTCCAGGACACCGTCGACCTCAACCTGGTCGGCACGTTCAACACCGCGCGCCTCGCGGCCGCCGCGATGGGAGCCCACGAGCCCGGACCCGACGGCGAACGCGGCGTGATCGTGACCACCGCGTCCATCGCGGGCTACGAGGGGCAGATCGGCCAGATCGCCTACGGCGCGGCGAAGGCCGGGATCATCGGCATGACGATCATCCTCGCCCGAGACCTCGCCGCGCTCGGTGTGCGCGCGAATTGCATCGCGCCGGGAACGATGGGCACCGCGGCGTGGGACCTCGCGCCGAAGGAGCTGCGTGACAAGCTCGAGGCGAAGGTCCCGTTCCCGAGCCGATTCGGCGACCCCGACGAGTTCGCCGCGCTCGCCGAGCACATGGTCACGAACGGCTACCTGAACGGTCAGGTGATCCGCCTCGACGGTGCGATCCGCTTCGACCCGAAGTAGACGCGCGCGCGCACGACGTCGAAGCGTTCAGGAGGACGCGCGCACCCGACCACGACCCGATGCTGGGGGACCTCAGGTCGTGACCGGGCGGCGCTCCATCCGGAAGGGCTGCGTCACGTTCGATGACCGTGGCACCGCGCCTTCCGAGACCGATCCAGCGCTCCGCGTGACGGACCCCTGCCGGGCGCACACGAGCTCATCGAGCACGGTGCGCGTCCGCCCGCCGAGTTGCCGGATCAGAGCGACCGCGAGCGGCGGCACGCTCGCGATCAGTGTCGTGAAGTCCGGAGCGGCGATGACCCGCGTCACCACCGGCGTGTGTGCGACCACGGTCATCGGATGGAGCGCGCCGTCCAGCGCCTCCGGACCTCCGATGACCGCACCGGGCCCGAGCACGACGGTCGGTCGGCCGTCGAGCTCGGCACCCGCATACCCGTCGAGGACGATCGGCACCTCCCCCACCACCCCGCCCGCGGCGACGATCCGGTCGCCGACGGCGTGGCGGCGCTCTCCGCTCATCGCCGCGACGGTGCGGAGCTGACCCTCGTCGCACCCCCCGAAGAGGGCCACCGAGCGGAGTTGGAAGAGCACGAGCTCGCCGGTGAGGTCCCGCATCGATCTTGCGCTCGGGGTCGTTGCCACGGGATCATCCAACTCCCGCGGAATTAACTCGGCGCTAACAACCGGGTCGGTCCGGGTCCGGCGACGTCGGAGGAGGTCGGATCCCTTTGGAGATCAGGGTCCTGGGTCGCTTCGAGCTCCTCCGCGACGGCGTCCCGATCGCCGTGACCCGCCCGAGATGTCGGGCGTTGCTGGCGTACCTCGTGAGCCGGTATCCCGACCCGGTGTCCCTCGGGACCGCCGGCGACGATCTGTGGCCGGGGAAGGACCCGGGCGACGCGCTGAACAGCCTGCGGGTCCATGCCACCCACCTCCGGAACGCGCTCGCTCCCGACGACGCGCTGCCGCGTCGCACGGGCCACTACGTGCTCGACGTGGAGCGGGGGTGCATCGACGTCACGCGGTTCACCGACGCGGCGGCCCAGGGCCGCGAGCTCGCGGCCGCCGGCGAACCCGCGGAGGCGATCACCTACTTCGAACGGGCACTGGACGAGTGGCACGGGGAGCCCTATGCCGACTTCACCGACATCGACGCCTTCCGGCAGGTCAGGACCGCGCTCGAGCAAGCTCGTCTCGACCTGATGGAGGGATACGCGACGGCGCTCCTCGACCACGACTGTCCCGACGAGGTCACGCGACTCCTGCCCACGGTCGTCGACGCGAACCCCATGCGGGAGGGCCTCGCCGCCTGCCTCATGTTGGGCCTGTTCCGCACCGGCCGTCAGCAGGACGCACTCGGCGTGTTCGGACGGGTGAAGGACGCGCTGGCCGAGGAGCTCGGCCTCCCGCCCGGCGACCGACTCGCCGCGCTGGCAGAATCAATCGTCGTCGCACCGGAGACGCTCGTGTCACGGCGACCCTCCGCCCCACCCCTCCGCGTCACCCGGCAACGCGCGCGCGACGCATTCGTCGGGCGGATCGCGGAGCGCCGGGCCCTCGAGCAGGTGTGGGCACGTGCACAATCGGGTACGCCACAGCTGGTCCTCGTGCGCGGCAACGCAGGCATCGGGAAGTCGACGATCGTCGCGCGCTTCGGCCAGGACCACGCCGCGGATGCCGACGTCCTCGTGGGCTACTGCGATCCCGAGGGCGGTGAGGAGTACCAGCCCTTCCCACAGCTCGTCCGATCAATGCTCGCGACCGCGCCCCTCACCCACACCCATCCGGCCGTCCTGGGCGAGCTCGCCCGGCTCGCTCCCGATCTCGAGGGCCAGCTGCCGATCCCGGACGAGCCCGCGGAACCCGGAGCCGGCCGGCAACGGCTCTTCGACGCGGTGGCGACGGTCCTCGCGGCACCCCACCGCCCGCGGATCCTCTTCGTGGAGGACCTGCACTGGGCGCGCGCCGACGCCATCGCGCTGCTCCGCCACGTCGTGCGCGAGGCATCCGGACAGGTCATGGTCGTCGGGACCTACCGGCCCGAGCTCGTGGGCACCGACAACACCTTCGGCCGGGCGATCGAACGTGGCCGTCTCGCGAATCCCGATCTCGAGCTGGTCCTCGACGCGATGACGCGCGACGAGATCTCGGCACTCATCGACGTGCTCGCACCTGCGAGTCATCGCACCCACTGGCAGGCGAGCATCGACGAGCTGGTGGACGTCAGCGCCGGCCACCCGCTCCGGCTCGTCGAGGTGCTCAAGGAGCTCGAGCTCCAGCCCGACACGCCGATCGCCGACGTCGCCCCGGACGATGTCGTGGACCTCGTGCGGCGCCGCCTCGCGACGAGCGATGCCCTCACCCAGACGGTGCTGCGCGCCGCGGCCGCGATCGGCCGCCAGTTCCCGCTCGAGCTCGTCGCCGCCGCCGCCGAGTGCTCGGTCCCTCAGTCGCTGAACGCGATCGAGCATGCGATCGAGGACGGCCTCGTGGTCGAGGGTGACGTGCTCGACGACTTCGTCTTCGCGCACCCGCTGTACCGCAACGCGGTCTACTCGGCGATGACCAAGGCTCGCCTGGTTCGGCTGCATCTCCGGATCGGTGAGGAGTACGCGGCCGATCTCGCGTCGCGCCGCCCCCGGGCGCGCTGGTCCGACGCGGCGCGCCACCTCCGGCTGGCCCAGCCGCTCGGGGACCCGATGCTGACCTTCGGTGCGGCGCGCCGGGCGGGTGACGATGCCGCCAGGCGCTATGCCCACGAGGAAGCGGTCGAGTGGTACGAGGCGGCCCTCGACGCCGCGCCGCCCGACCTCGACCCGATCGCTCGCGCCCACACGCAGCTGGTCCACGGGATCGAGCTGGAGTACGTCGGGCAGGTGGAGGCAGCCCGCGACGAGCTCCTGAGCTTGGCGGCGGTAGCGCGCGAGCTCGGCGACATCGATCTCATCGTGCGGGCGACCGAGGCGGCGTGCCCCTCGAGTGGCGTGCTCGACCGCGAGGTCGCGCGGCGGCTCGCCGAATCGGTCGACGCCTCGCTGGCCTTCGTCGCCGACGACGACCCGCGCAAGGTGAAGCTCTACCGGGCTTCGATCATCGCCCGCATGTACTTCGACCGCGCCGCGATGGCCGGGCCGTTCCGGCGCGCGCAGGAGCTCGCTGCGACTACGGACGACCCGGAGATCCAACATGCGGCCCTCGTCCTGCGGCATCCGGTCAGCGAGGGCGAGTTCGAGGTGCCGCGTGTCGACCTGTGTCGGGAGTCGCTGGACCATGCGCTCCGGCATGGCCTCGTCGTCGCCGAGGGATGGGATCGACGCCGGCTGCTCAACGAGCTCGTCCGCGCCGGCGAGCTCGCCGAGTTCGACACCCAGCTGGCCGAGATGCGGCGACGCGCCGGCGAGACGAGCATCCCTGCGCATCTGTACTGGGTCGCCGCGTTGACGGCGCTCCGCGAGCTGATGCGGTCGTGCTCGGCCGAGACCGGCGAGCTGGTGAACGCGGCCGCCATGCTCGGGCGGCGCCTCGGCATCGCCGACTCCGACGGGACCGCCCTGCTCCAGACGTTCGCGCTGCGCTCCCAGCAAGGCCGGTCACGTGAGATGACCAGCGGGCTCGCCTCGGCACCGGACGACGTTCCGGCGATCACGTCCGGCTCCGGCCTCCTCGCCCTGAGCTTCGCCGAGGCGGGCCGGGCCGACGCAGCGCGCGCCCTCCTCGATCGGGTCGTCGACGACGAGATCCGGCTCCCGCGCGACAACTTCCGTCTGGGCGGACTCGCGCTCTTCGCCGCCGCGGCGGCGAGTTGCGGCACCGACACCCAGCGCGCCCTCCTCCGGGACGAGATCGAGCCGCTCGCGGCGCAGTTCCTCGTCTTCGGAACCGGCGGTGCGGTGTTCGGGACCGGCCATCACTGGCTCGCGCGGCTCGAGCACGCGCTCGGCGACGACGGTGCCGCACGGGAGCACCTGACCCACGCGGCCGACATCTGCTACAACACCGAGGCGCAGTACTGGGAGCGGCGCGCCAGGGACGAGCTGCTCGCGATGTCCGCCGGGTAGGAGGCAGGAATGGGTGCAGGGTATTCGTTGGTCCAGGCCGCGGAACGGCTCTGGGCTGATCCCAAGTCACGCGCACAGATCGTCGCGATGCACGCACAGGGGCGCTCGCTGCTCGAGATGGTCGACGCGCTCGGTCTCACCCAGCTGATGGACGACGACGGACTCCGCGAGACCATCGCAGATCTCTCGGACGCGGCCGTGAACGACATCCGGAGCGTCTTCGTCATCGAAGCCGAGACGGCCGGATCCCACGGTGCGAGCTTCCCGGTCGACTGTCGCGTCGACGCGCCCCGGCCGCCGGTGTCGGTGACCCGCGTCTCGCGCGGCAGCGCGAACCCCGTCGTCCGCATCGACTGACTCCGCTCGGACGACCGGGCGCCCCGGCGCGGCGCATCGGCCGGCGCGAGCTCAGCGGCGCCAGGCCGCCAACGCCTGGCGACGGGTGAGCGGGCCGCGGGCACGCCACCGATCGACGAGGCCGGCGTCGTGCAGGGCCGCGGCGGAAGGTCGCGCCACGGCGAGCGGATCGGAGGGCCGGCACGGCTCGCCCGCCGGATCGAGATCGAAGAGCTTGGCGGCGCTGCCGCCGAAGATCTTGCGCTTGATCTCAGGGGTCAGCGCCGGATACCCGAACCGCTCCTGGTACTCGGCCGTGATCTCGAAGGCGCGCAGCGCCATGATCTGCGGCTGCGGCGACCCGTACCAGATCGCGTCCGTCCCCCAGAGCACGCGGTCCTCACCGACACGTGCGAGCAGCTTGCCGAGCACGTGGGCGGCCTCGTCGGGCGACGACAGGACCTCGCGCCAGGTGGTTCCGAGCTCGCAATACACGTTGGCGTTCGGCGCGATGCCGTGCCGGTCGAGCGCCGCGATCAGCGCGTTGGTCCCACGCGTCGCGCGGGCCGGGTCGTACGGGCCCTCGTGGATCGCGCGTTCGAAGCCCGAGTGGAACACGACGAACTGCATGTCGGGGAAGGCCGCGGCGACCGCGACGAGATCCTCCGGGTCGTTGTGGGTCAGGTCGAAGCGCTGGAGGGGCAGTCCCTTGTGCGCGCAGAAGACCGTGACCCCGAGATCGTGCGCGCGTTGCACCACGGGGAGCCCGATCGCCGGGTCCGTGAGCGCGTAGCCGCGACCGTCGGGACCCCACGCCGTGTAGGCCTTGAACGAGGCGACGCGCCCACCCGCGACCTGCCCGTCCATCAGATCGAGCGTCGCACCGATGGGACCGAAGTTCGGCGCCAGCACGCTCTGGGCAAGGACCCGGTGCACCCCGTCGTCGGCGAGGTCGCGCGCGAAACCAGACGTCCCGACGGCATCGTCGAACGGCATCGGCGCATCGGCCGCGCCCGAGTTGGGCACGTCGGTGAGCAGTGCCACGGCGGTGTCACTGGCCAGGAAGAGGTCATGGAGGTAGTGCGCGCGGTCGAGACACTCGAACTCGTCGGGTGCGGTGCAGCCCGCGGGCACCAGATCGCGGATCATCGCGACGGTGCCGGGCGCGTTCGTGCGCCACGCGCCGGCCGGCATCACATGATGGGTGTGCACATCCACGATCAGCTCACCATCGCCACCGAGCGCCGACGCGCACGCGTCGGCGTCGTGCGGATCCGGCACGACGAAGCGCCCTCCCCGCGTGGTCGACGTCGCCCGCTGCGTGCGGCGGGCGGCGTCCGAGCTGCACGCGTCGAACACGGCGAGGCTCAGGGCGATCCCACCGGCAGACTGCAGGAAGCGGCGGCGTGACGTTCCCAGCGCCCGGGCGGCGTCGTCGGCGCGCTCGAGGATCTCGGCGGCGACGGCGCGATCGTGTCGCGTGGGCGGCGCGGGGATGAACTCGCCGTTGCCGAGCTCACCCGGGAGCAGCGGCAGCATCGGATCGCTCCGTTCGACCTCCCGCCGGTGCCGCCACGACCACATCGGAGGAAACTACCCACGACCGGTCCGTCGGGTTCCCGGCGGGAACCCCTTTGCCGGATCCGGTGTAGGACCACCGACACATGACCCCGGACCACGAGCTCGTGGCGCAAGCCCGCGAGGGCGACTCGGACGCCTTCTGCACGCTGCTGGAGCGGCACCGCATCGTCGCGCTCCGCGTCGGGTACACGATCGCGGGCGACGAGGCCGAGGACGCCGTCCAGGAGGCGATGGTCAAGGCGTTCCGGCACCTCGACCGATTCCGCGCCGGATCGGCGTTCCGACCCTGGTTCCTCGCGATCGTCGCCAACGAGGCGCGCAACCGTCGGCGGTCGTCGGGGCGCCAGGACGCGGTGAGTCTCCGGCTGCGCGAGCGGGCCGGCTCGCAGGCGTCGGACTGGGCGCGCTCCGCCGAGGACGGCGCGCTCGCTCGGGATCAGCGCGACCGCCTGCTCGCGGCGGTCGCCGCGCTGTCCGACCGCGACCGCGAGATCGTGGCCCTCCGGTACTTCGCGGGGCTCACCGAGGCGGAGACCGGGTCCGCGCTCGACTGCCCGATCGGGACGGTGAAGTCGCGCTTGTCACGCGCCATCGACCGACTGCGCGACACATTGCGCGAGGAGGTAGCAACGTGAGTGACCTGGAGGTGCAGCTCGTCGAGCTCGGCGGCCGGCTCGATCATCCCGAGGGTGAGGACGTCGTCGCGCGCGCACATGTGGAGATCGAGCGTGAGGCCGCGACCCCTCTCGCCGGTCGCCGATCGCGACGCCACACCGCGCGGCGCGTGCTCGTCGGCGCGGCAGCTGCGACGGTGCTGATCGCGGTCTCCCTGCCCGCGTCGCGGACCGCGATCGCCAACTTCTTCCGCGTCGAGGGCGTCGAGCTGCGCTCCGCGCGCGACCGTCCCGCGCGCCCGGCGTCGACGACCACGCTGCCCCGGCTCGATTCGATCGCGGTCGCGCAAGCGCGCGTCGCCTTCACCCTGCGGGTCCCACGGAGCCCGACGCCGCCCACCGTGACCGTCGACCCGGAGGTGCCGGGCGGGCTCGTCACGCTCGACTACCCCGACTACCGGATCGTGGAGTTCGCCGCCCCGCCCGACGGTGCCGTCATGGCCAAGTTCGTGGACCCGCGCACCCGCGTCACGGCCACCCACGTCGGCACCGCGGGCGGCTACTGGATCACGGGGACCCACCACGAGATCGCGTACCTGGACCGTGACAACCATGTGCGGACCGAGACGATGCACACCACCGGACACGTGCTGACGTGGTCGGAGGACGGCGTCACGATCCGGGTCGAGGGCCCGGAGACCCTGGGCCGCGCGCAGGCGATCGCCGCCTCGCTCGCGTGAACCCACGGAACCCACCCTGGCCGTCCGGTGTATCCGGTCCATGCGCAACCGGATCCTCTTCGTCACCATCGGACTGCTCCTCGCCGCGTGCGGGGCTGCGACACCGACCACCGCACGCGATCGGGCCGTGCGGCGCGCGCCCGTCGCACCGGGCGTCACCCTGATCCGCACCTCGACCGGTGTCGCAGGGATCACGACGGGGACCGACGCCGTCGTATGGTCGGTCGTCGGCGGCGTCGTCGCGGCCGACGGCTCTGCAGTGTTCAGCCGCACCCTGACGGGCGAGCTCGCCCGCCACGACCCGACGACCGGCGCGGTCACCGCCCGGTGGCCGATCGCCGCCGACCTCGCTCCCGTCCTCGTCGAACCGGGCGGCGGACGCGTCCTGCTCAGCGATCGGCCGACCGGATACGACTCGGAGGCCGCGGTACGGCCCTCGACGCACCTCCAACTCCGCACCGGACGCGATGCGGCCGTCGGACCGGACATCCGGGTCGCGTCCGACATCGAGCCGGAGGCGTTCTCGCTGGAGAAGTACGACCCCACCGGCGTCTACGTGCTCGACCACCGCGGCGACCACTACCGCGTGCAGCACCTCGACCTGGTGACCGGTGAGCACACCGACGTCGTGGACCGGGACAAGAACCCGGGCGAGGACATGCGGGGACGACCGGTGCACGGCGTGCTGGACTCGCACGGCACGACGCTCGCGACCCTCTACGTGAACCCGGACGACGAGCACGAGCCCGCGTTCGTGCACGTGCTCCAACTCGGCGGCACCACGTACTGCGTCGACCTTCCGGCCGAGTTCGCCGAGGGCCCCGAGCGCTCGCAGTCGATCGAGCTCACCGGCGACGACGTGATCGTGGTGCGCGCGCCGGCGGTCGACCGCACCGCACGCTTCGACCTCCGCTCCCTGTACGACGCCGGCACGCCTCCGGCCCCGACGGTCACGGCCGGCGCCGGCGTGCCGGCCGACGCGCCGTACCGATCGGTGCCGGGGTTCGTCGCCATGGTCGGGCGAGCTGTGCCAGGGTCGGGGGCATGAGGTCACGCCACCGCGCGATCGTGCTCGCACTCGTCGTCGCGCTCACGGCCGGCGCCTGCTCCAGCGGTGACAGCACCGAGTCGGCGCCCGCGCGGCGGGAGGTCGTCCGAGGCAGGGCACAGCTCGACGGCCGGGCGTTCGATGCCCGTTGGATCGGCGCCGTGGTCCGGCACGACGGACTCGTCACCCCCTGCCAGGCCGCATTGCCACCGATCCGGGACGGCCGCTTCCGGATCCCCGTGTTCACGCGCGCCGGGGCGGCGGGCTGTGGCACCGCGGGCAGCGAGGTCCTGTTCTGGACGTTCGGCGAGGCGCAGCTCTTCGCGGGTCGCTGGCTGCCATGGTCACGGCGCGACGAGCACGTCACGCTCCGATTCTCGAGCCGGGATCCGAACGGCGCGTCGCCGGCGCGGACGGAGCTCTCGGGCCGGGCGTTCGATGCCCGCGGCCGGCGGGTCCCCCTGGGGACGCGCATCGAGGCACGCATCGGGTCGACGACGTGCGGCGTGGCGTCGGTCCGCTCCGGCGGCGGCTTCACCGGCTACATCATGAACGTCGTCGGCCCCGACTCGATCCCGGCGTGCGCGGACGGCGCGACCATCACGTTCCTCATCGGCGCCACGCCGGCCAACGAGACCGCGGTCAACGGTCGCACCGAACGCGAGCTGTTCCGCCTGACTGCCCGCGCCCCCTCCTGACGACGGGAGCCGGCGCCCACGTCAAGTTCTTCGCTCGCGATCCGTCGGCGTGGCGGGTGTGGGAACCGGTCGGCGTGGTCGAGTCACCGATCACCGACGCCTCCGCCGCGCCGGCCAGGGACCCCGTCGTCGACATCACGCCACTGCTCGAGCCGCTCGGCCATCGGTGAATGCCTGGGCTCTGGGCGCGTCTCATCAGTACGGTTCGCACCCGATGCTCGTACCGGAGTTGGATGTCACCACGCTCGCCACGTCGTTGCGCTTCTACACCGAAGTGCTCGAGTTCCGCATCCTGTTCGAGCGACCGGAGGAGCGCTTCGCCTATCTCGAGCGCGACGGCGTCGAGCTGATGCTCCAGGAAGCTGCCGGACCCGGACGCCGGTTCCGCACGGCTCCGCTCGAGGTCCCGTGTGGTCGCGGCGTCAACTTCCAGCTCCGCGTCGAGGACGTCGATGCGATCCACGCGCGAGCCGTCGAGGCCGGCATCGACATCGTCGTGCCGATCGAGCAGCGCTGGTACCGGGTCGACGTCGTCGAGACCGGCGGCCGCTGGCACGCGACGGGGCCGACCGAGGCCGGCAACCGTCAGTTCGTCCTTTCCGATCCCGACGGCTATCTGTGGCGACCGTTTCGCGACCTCGGCACGCGCCCCGTCACGCGCTAGGCCAGCGCGGTCGCGACCCGCGGAACCACTGCCGCGCCCGACCCGACTACGGGATGCGGATGCCCGAGATCGCTCGCGCGATCACGAGGCGCTGGATCTCCGAGGTGCCCTCGAAGATCGTGTAGATCTTCGAGTCGCGGTGCCACTTCTCGACCGGGTACTCGCGGACGTAGCCGTAGCCGCCGAGGATCTGGATCGCCTGCTCGGTGACCCACACCGCGACCTCGCCCGCCTTGAGCTTGGACATCGAGCCCTCGCCGGCCGTGAACTCCTTGCCGTTGCGCCCCATCCAGCAGGCGCGGTGCACGAGCAGGCGCGCGGCGTCGATCTCCATCTTCATGTCGGCGAGCTTGAACGCGATGCCCTGGTTCTCGATGATCGCCCGCCCGAACGCGCGGCGCTCCTTCGCGTAGTCGAGCGAGTACTCGTACGCGGCGCGGGCGATGCCGAGCGCCTGGGCGCCGACGAGCGGGCGGCTCGCCTCGAACGTGCTCATCGCGGCCTGCACGCGGCTCGACTGCCCTTCGCGGGCGCGCGCCATGCGCGCGTCGAGCTTCTCCTTGCCGCCGAGCAGGCAGCTGCCCGGCACGCGACAGTCGTCGAGGACGACCTCGGCCGTGTGGCTGGCCCGGATGCCCATCTTCTTGAACTTCTGGCCCATCGAGAGGCCGGGCGTGCCCGGCGGGACGACGAAGCTCGCCTGACCGCGACCCTTGAGCTCCGGGTCGACCGAGGCGACGACGACGTGCACGTTCGGCACCTTGTCGATACCACCGTTGGTGATCCAGGTCTTGGTACCGTTCAGCACCCACTCGTCCTTGGCCTCGTCGTAGACCGCTCGCGTGCGCAGGTTGGAGACGTCGGACCCGGCGTCGGGCTCGCTCACCGCGAACGCGGCGACGTGGAGGTCGTCGGCCGTGCCGAAGCACTGCGGGACCCATTCGGCGATCTGCTCGGGGGTGCCGTTGCCGACGATGCCCGAGACGCCGAGCGTGGTGCCCATGATCGCGAGTGCGATGCCGGCGCAGCCCCACGAGAGCTCCTCGCTCACGAGGGCCATGGTCAGACCGGTCGGGTCACCGAAGAACGACGAGAACGCGTCCCACGAGTAGAGGCCGATGTCCGCCGCCTCCTGCATGACCTCCCACGGCGTCTCCTCGCGCT
>CAZXCB010000014.1:0-26553 GCA_964639075.1 uncultured Bifidobacteriaceae bacterium
GAGCGACGGGACCGCGGCCGCGAGCGAGCCGGGCACGGGGAGATCACGATCCCGGGCGAGGACGATCGGCGCCCGGGCGGAGGCCACCGCGGCGAGCCGGGCCCGGGCCGCGTCGTCCCGCCGGGGAACCCGAGCCGCCGCCATCACCGTCATGAGGGCGAGCGTAGACGAACGTGTGTTCGCCTCGCCACCGGCCGGGCGCGGCGGTCCGGTGGTCCGGCGGTCCGGATCAGTCGGCGACGTCGCGCACGGCCACGACGTGCTCGGGCCGCAGCCGGCACAGCAGCTCGCCCGGCACACCGTTGCGGTCGCCGTACTCCTGCGCCCGATCGGCGCCCATGTACCGGCCGCCGATGACCGTGGCCCAGTGCCGCACCTCGTCGAGGTCCTCGCCGATCTCCACGGTCCCGTCGACGGTCACGAACTAGACCGGCGGGCGCTCGTCGTCCCCGCACTGCGCGGCCCGGGGGTCGCGCCGCAGGGTCCGGCCCTTCAGGGTCTCGGCGCCGGTGGTGAACACGATCGAGCCATCGTCGTCGACGGCGAACCAGACGGGAGCCACGTGGGCCCGCCCGTCGCGTCGCGTCGTCGCGAGCTTGCCGGTGTGAGGGGGATCAGCCGCGAGGAACGCCGTGATCTCCGCCGGGGTCATCGGGTTGTAGGCCACGCCCGGGCAACTCCCGGCCGCGCCCCGATGTTCCCGACTCCGGACCGTCGCTGAGGCAGCTCAGCCACACTCTGAGCTGCCGGGACGGATCGTGCACTGCGCGCACCACCCCGAACCGAGACTCCGACTCCGGACCGTCGCTGAGGCAGCTCAGCCGCTGGGAACCGTGAGGTCGACCGGCGGCGGGGCCTCGAGCCCGCGGGCCTCGTAGGACCAGCCCGCCTCGTCGCCGTAGTACTCGAAGAGGTGCTCGATCAGGTGCTGCGCCCTCGGCTCGAGCTCTGCCCACCGCTCCGCCGGCGCCTCGACGGTGACCGAGTTGGAGTAGATCGTCACGTTCGTGGCCCCGGCCTCGAGCAGCCGGGCCGCGAGCACGTCCGGCGGCCGTGCACCCGTGGCACTCCCCGCCTCGTAGCGCTCGGTCTCCATGCCCGTGAGCGAGCGGTCGAGGTCGTACAGCCGCACGTTCGGCGACGCCCCCACCCGCGAAGACGCAGTGATCAACTGACCCATGCGGGGGAGGATACCGGGGTCACCCGACCCGAGCCCGCAGCGAAGCGGAGGGCGAGCCGCGGCGCAGCGAGCCCCCGCCACTCCGATCGCGCAGAGGCGCGAGCGGAGCCGCCGAAGAGGCGAAGACGCCGAAGAGGCGGAGCCGAGATCTAGACCCACCACATGTCGTTGGTGCGGCGGCGCTCGGCGCGGACGTCGTCGGGTGGGAACACCACGGGCAGGACCGAGCCGTCCGAGCGGCGGCGGATCCGGTAGCCCTGCCCGGTGCCCTGCACCTGCTCGGCGACCTCGAAACCACGGGCCCAGGCGCGATCGAACCTCGATCGCACCTCGACGCGGGTCCCGGTCTCCACCGGTCAATCGTAAACCGACGCGCAAGCGGGTCATCTTGCTACCGTCCGACGCGATGCCCACGACGCGGACGCGCCCCACGCTGCGGCTCGAGCGCAAGTGCTGGCAGGCCGGCGACCGCATGGTCTGCGGGATCGACGAGGTCGGCAGGGGCGCGTGGGCCGGACCGGTCACCGTCGCCGCGGTGGTCCCGGCACCGGAACACCTCCGCGGCATCCGCGACTCGAAGATGCTCACGCCCGAGCAGCGCGCGGTCGCGGCGCGCGACGTGCGCGCGTGGGCCCGGGCCTACGCGATCGGTCACGCGTCGCACGAGGAGTGCGACGAGCTCGGGATGACCGCGGCACTGCGCACCGCCGGGCTGCGCGCGCTCGAGCAGCTCGCGGCCCAGGGCTTCGTGCCCGACCGCGTGATCCTCGACGGGAATCACGACTACCTGCGCATGGGAGCGCGCGTCACGACCGTGATCAAGGGCGACGCGACGTCGCTCGCGGTCGCGGCCGCGAGCTGCGTGGCCAAGGTCGAGCGCGATGCGATGATGGCCGAGGAGGCCGAGCACTTTCCGGCCTACGGCTTCGACTCGAACCGCGGCTACCCGGCACCGGTGCACAAGGCGGCGCTCCGGGCCTACGGACCCACCACCATCCACCGGCGGACGTGGGTCTTCATGGAAGACCTGGTGTGGGGCGGTCTCGCACCACCGCCGGGCCGGCTGTTCTGAGCCACGGGACCGACGGGCGACAGCTCCGGGCGATCAGGCCTCGCGCAGGGCCTCGACGAGCGTCTCGATCCCGACGGCCTGCATCGTGGTGGTGCGCATCGTGCCCCGTGAGGCCAGCGCCACCGCGCAGCGCGCCATCGCCGCCTCGTCGGGCGCCTCGATGATGTTCAGGAAGTCCCACTGGCCCATGAGCGCGTACTGGGCGACGACCTTGAGGCCCATCGACTCCACCTCGCGCGTGACCTCGTGGAGGCGCTCGGGCTTCTCACGCAGGGTGGCCCAACCACCGGGACCGAGCGTGCTCAACATCACATACGTCGCCACGGCGCCGACCTTAGAGGGCGCCGCCAGGGGGCGACAAGCAGCCCGGCGGCGCTCGCCAGCGGCGACGCGGCTACCCGAGCAGCGCGTCGTGGACGTCGGCGAGCACCGTGAACGGGCGGTAGGGCGTCGCCGTCCGGTCGCACCACCGCGCGAGGCCGTCCTTGGCGAACAGCACGTCGGCGAGAAGCGCCGCCTTCTGGTCGCTGGCGCCGTCGCCGACCATCACCGTGGTCAGGCCACGCCGCTGCGCGTCCTTGATCGGCGCCTGCTTGCACGTCCCGCAGCTCGAGCACGCGCAGCACCGGTCCTCGTTCGGGAACACGAGCGCACCCGTCGTCCAGTCGACCGCGTTGGTGAGGATCGGCACGCCGAGATGACCGAGACGCTCGTGCACGTAGAAGCCGAAGCCGTCCGACACGACGGTCACCTCGGCACCGGCGGCCCGCAGGTCGGCGACGAGCCGCTCGGCATCCGGGTCGAGCGGGACCGCCGCCGCCGCGGCCCGCAACGTCGCCTCGTCGTGCGGGAGGAGGTCCCATTCGTCGAGCAGGCACACCCGTGACCCGATCTCGCCGCGCACGTATTCGTCGTCGACCTCCCGCCAGCCCGGGGCGCCCAGCCGCTCGAGCAGCGCCACGCCCGTGTCCTGGACGCTGATCGTGCCGTCGTAGTCGAGGAAGACGGCCGTCGTGGCGAGCTCGGAGGGCACCCGGGCATCGTACGGGTCGTCCGGAGCCGCACACGCCGCGAAATGGTGCACAATGTCCGTCCGGCTGGGAGGGGTGTCACCAATGGCGAAGATCGATCGACGGCAATTCCTGCAGCGTGCGGGCATCACGGGCGGCGCCCTGGCTGCGGCCGCGGCCCTGCCCGCGTGCAAGACCGTGTTCCCGATCGGCTACGAGGCGAAGCACAACCTGCTCAGCCACTCGGCCAAGCGCGCCGCGATCGACACGATCGTCATCGTGATGATGGAGAACCGCTCCTTCGACCACTGGCTCGGTTGGCTCGGCGCCGACCAGGCCTACCTCGACGCCGGTCGCAGCCGCTACGGGAAGTTCTTCACCGTCAACGCGAACAACCAGCAGACCTATGCCGGCCCGAACGGTCCCGAGTCGACCCACCACATGCTCGGCTGGGACTACCTGTCGAACCCGTGGCGCGGCTGCGACCAGACCGACCCGAACCACGGGTGGAACTCGGGGCGCGCGCAACGCGATCTCGGCTTCCTCGCCCCGACCGCCAACGACGACCTCCTCCCCGTCGGCTACTACGAGGGCGCGGACCTGCCCTTCACGAGCCAGTTCGTCAAGCGCTTCACGACCTTCGACGACTACCACTGCTCGGTGCTCGGTCCCACCTACCCGAACCGCGAGTACCTCCACTCCGGGCAGTCCGGCGGCAACAAGTCGAACGCCTTCCCCCCCACCGCCGACGGGTTCACCTGGCCCACGATCTGGGACAAGCTCGCCGCGGCCGACGTGCCGGCGAGCTACTACTACACCGACCTGCCGTTCCTCGCGCTCTTCGGGCCGCGCACCGCTCCGTTGATCCACACGATGGACGACTACTACGAGCAGTGCGCCGCCGGCACGCTGCCCAACGTCGTGATGCTCGACCCGGGCTTCGTCGGGGCGACCCAGACCGACGACCACCCCCTCGCCGACATCCGCTCCGGCCAGAAGTTCCAGCGCGACGTGTTCAAGGCGTTCGCGGAGTCGCCGCACTGGGAGCACGGGCTGTTCATCAGCACCTACGACGAGTGGGGCGGCTTCTTCGACCACGTCGCGCCGCCGCACCTGCCCGACGATCGCGCGAGCGCGGACGACGCCGAGGACTTCAGCCAGGCCGGCTTCCGTGTGCCGACGGTGATGGCGTCGCCGTTCTGCCGACCCGGTCTGGTCGACGGTCGCACGTACGACCACACCTCGATCCTGCGCTTCCTCGAGTGGCGCTTCCTCGGCGCGCCGGCGGAAGGACCGGGCGAGGCGGGCGACTCGTGGTTCCTCACGCGCCGCGACCGCTACGCGAACAACATCGGCGCGAGCCTGTCGCACCTGCCGCTCGCGATCGACCTGGACTTCGACATCGACGTGACCATCGACCCGCCGTCACCGGCGTGCGGCACGACCGGCGCCGGGGTGTCGGCGATGGCCCGCTCGGTGCTCGAGGCCGACGACCCCGCGTTCGACGAGGGCCGCTGGAACGCCTATCTCGACCTCGTGGGCATGGCGCGGCGCTGACACCCCACGGTCTCCCGGCGCGGTCTCCGGACGCGGATCGGCCGGCGGGCATCGTGGCCCGCCGGCCGATTCCGATCGGTCGTGGCTGGGGGGATCAGCGACCGATGTGCGGGTCCGGAGAGGGCCCTCCGGAGAACTCGAGCTCCTTGCCCTCGCTCCCGACGATGTCCAGCTCGTTGAGCTGGAGGTTGTCGTAGGCGAGCACGCCCATCTCGGGCAGGTCGAGGCCCTGGATCTCGTGGGCCTCCTCGGAGCGGATGCCGCCCTTCATGATCCCGTTCTGGATCTTGAAGAACAGGAAGGCGATCCCGAACATCACGGTGCAGATGACGAGCGCTCCGATCGCCTGGGAGCCGAGCTGGCGCATGCCGAGCTCGAAGTCGTACAGGATCCCGGTGACCCCGGACGCGCTCGCGGCGGCACCCTTGGTCGTGAGGTTCCAGCCCGCGCCGTACTCACCGCTGTAGAAGATCCCGACGCACAGGACGCCGAAGATGCCGCCGACGCCGTGCACGGAGATCGCACCCACCGGGTCGTCGATGCCGCGCTTCTCGAAGAAGAACACCGACTCGACGATGAGGATCGCGGCGATCGACCCGATCACCGCGGCGGCCCACGGCTGCACGAACGCACACGGCGCGGTGATCGCCACCAGGCCGGCGAGCATGCCGTTCGCCATCATGCCGGGGTCGGGCTTGCCCATCCGCTTCATGACGTAGAACATCGCCACCGTGGCGCCGAAGGCCGCCGCGATCGCAGTGTTGACCGCGACGACCGCGAACCGGACGTCGGTCGCCGCGAACGTCGAGGCCGCGTTGAAGCCGAACCACCCGACGAGCAGGATGAACGTCCCGAGGAACGCCATCGGGATGTTGTGCGCACCGAGCGTGCGGGGCTTGCCGTCCGGCCCGTACTTGCCGATGCGGGCGCCGAGGATGAGGGCACCGGCCAACCCGGCGACGCCGCCCATGGCGTGCACCACGCCCGAGCCGGCGAAGTCCACGTACCCGAAGCCGAGCTCCATGCTGTTCCCGAGCTGGTTCAGCCAGCCGCCGCCCCACGTCCACGCCCCGAACAGCGGGTAGTAGATCGCCCCGCAGAACAGGCCCCATCCGACGAAGGACTTCCACTTCCACCGCTCGGCCATCGAACCGGTCGGGATGGTCCCGGTGGTGTCCATGAACGCCACCATGTAGAGGAAGAAGGCCGCCACCGGAGCGACGTTGTTCAGGTTCCCGAGATCGGTCAGCGCGAATCCGCCCTTCCAGAGGAAGACCCACTCGCCGCTCCCGATCAAGGCGCTGCCCGTCGGGCCGTCGAGACCGAAGTACCCGGGATAGCTGAAGCCACCGAACATGAACGCGTAGCCGACGAAGAAGAACCCGACGAAGCCGAGGCCGAAGATCGCGAAGTTCGTCGAGACCACGTGGGCCGCGTGCTTCGCCCGACAGAACCCGGTCTCGACGAGAGCGAAGCCCGCCTGCATGAAGATCACGAGGATCGCGCCGATCACGACCCACAGCAGGTTGAGGCTCACCCCGATGTCCGATGGTGCCTTGGGGATGTACGACCCGTCGTACGTCGCGTCGGCGGCGAACGCCGGCGCTCCGATCGCCAGGACGACGGCGGTCACCAAGGTGACGACGATCGCCAATCGCTTCCAACTCCGGCGCCGAGCCGGAGCTACGAGCTTGGAGCTCACGAGCTTCCTCCCATGGTTAGGCGCGATCGCCGAGCTCCATTGCTCTCTGACCGCTTGGTTTCGTACGACTCCGGCAAGCTACGGAGGCGGTGTTTCACCCCCGATCCCGTCGCGTGAAGCGACGACGTCGGAAACCTGACCGTTTCCTGAGCCCACCTGAACGGCGCCGGGAGCAGCCCTACAGTCGGTGAGATGACCGAACCGACGACCGTCGCGATCGTCCCGCACACCCATTGGGACCGCGAGTGGTACCTGCCGTTCCAGACGTTCCGGATCCGGCTGGTCCGCCTGCTCGACGCGCTGCTCCCCCTGCTCGAGGCCGACCTCTCGTACGCACGGTTCCTCCTCGACGGCCAGACCGCGGTGCTCGACGACTACCTCGAGGTGCGGCCCGAGGCGGCACCCGCGCTGCGGCGCCTCGCGGCGAGCCAGCGCCTGTAGATCGGCCCGTGGATGATCCTCATGGACGAGTTCATGGTCTCGGGCGAGACGATCGTGCGCGACCTCCAGCTCGGCATCCACCGCGCGACCGAGCTCGGCGGTCCGATGGAGGTCGGCTACCTCCCCGACATGTTCGGTCACGTCGCGCAGATGCCCCAGATCCTGCGCGCCGCGGGCCTCGACCACGCGGTCGTGTGGCGGGGCGTGCCCGCCGAGGTCACCCAGGGCGCGTTCTGGTGGGAGGCGCCCGACGGCTCCCGGGTGCGCGCGGAGTACCTCTACGGCTCGTACTCCAACGGCCGCGACCTGCCCGACGACGCCAAGGAGCTGATCGAACGGGCGCGCGGCTATGCAGCCGAGATCGGCGAGGCGCGCATCCCGGGCAGCGGCCTGCTGCTCATGAACGGCACCGACCACCAGATGCCCCAGCCCTGGCTCGGCCGCATCGTCGCCGAGGCGAACGCCGTCCAGGACGACTACCGGTTCGTCGTCACCTCCCTGCCCGAGTACCTCGCGGCGCAGCCGACGGCCGGCCTGCGCACGTGGCGCGGCGAGCTCCGCTCCGGCGCACGCGCCAACGTCCTGATGGGCGTCGCGTCGAACCGCGTCGACATCCACCAGGCGTGCGCCAGGGCCGAACGGGCACTGGAGCGACGCGCCGAGCCCCTCTCGGCGCTGCTGCTCCCCGCCGCTGCCTATCCCGACCGGCTGCTCGATCTCGCGTGGCGCCTGCTCGTGCTCAACAGCGCGCACGACTCGTCGTGTGCGTGCAGCGCCGACGAGGTCGTCGACGCCGTGCACGTCCGCTACGAGGAGGCGCGCCAGATCGCCGACGGGCTCGCCAGGGACGCGGTGGCCACCCTCGCCGACGCGGTCGACGCGCCCGCCGGCGCGACGATCGTCGTCAACCCGACCGGCACCGATCGGGGCGGCATGATCGGATTCCGCGTCGCGGGCGACGGACCGCTGCACCTGCGGGCGCTCGACGACGGGAGCGTGCACCCGGCGCAGGTGGTCGAGAAGCTGGGGGGCGTCGGGTTCGCGACCACGGTGAACCCCGACCAGATCGCCTTCCTGGTCGACATGATGCGCGGGCCGGAGCTGGCCGGCTCGCGCATCACGCGCTACCAGCTCGAACGCACCGACGCCGGCGCGACCCTCACCTGCGTCGGGGCCGCGAGCGACGACCCCGTGGTCGATCTCGGGGAGCTGCGCGACGACGTCCTCGCGCTCGCGGCCGAGGGCGTCGGGATCGCGGTCCGCGTCATGCGCGCGCCCCGGCGCGAGATCCTCGCCCGCGTCGACGCAGTGCCCGGGTTCGGCTGGCGCACGTTCGAGGCCGTCGACGGCGACGGGCCCGCGAGCACGATCACGGCGTCCGAGCACTCGCTCGCGAACGAGCACCTCAGCGTCGAGGTGGACCCCCACACCGGCACCGTGACCCTCACCACGGCGGACGGCATCGTCGTGCGCGGGCTCGGGCGCCTCGTCGAGGGCGGTGACGGCGGCGACACGTACAACTACTCCCCGCCGGCCCACGACGTCGTGATCGACGCCCCGGAGGCGGTGACGGTGACGCTGCACGACCACGGGCCGGTGCGCGCGCAGCTGCGCGTGCTCACGTGGTTCCGCTGGCCCCACCACGCCGTCGGAACGGAACGGCACTGCACCCACCGCAGCGACGAGCAGCTCCTGACCGAGGTGATCACCACGCTCGAGCTCCGCGCCGGCGAGCGCTTCCTGCGCGTCCGCACCGAGCTCGACCACCGGTGCCGCGACCATCGGCTCCGCGCGCACTTCCCGCTCCCGCGGCCGGTGACCCACTCGGACGCCGAGTGCGCGTTCGCAGTCGTGCGCCGGGGACTGGCGGCCGAGGGCGGACCGCACGAAGCGCCGTTGCCCACGTTCGTGTCGCGCCGGTTCGTCGACGCGTCCGACGGCGAAGCCGGTCTCGCGCTCCTCCACGACGGTCTGCTCGAGTACGAGCTCGTCGACGACGGCCGCGAGCTCGCGCTCACGCTCCTGCGCGCGACGGGCTACCTCTCCCGCTCGGAGATGCTGCTGCGCCCGAACCCGGCCGGTCCGCTCGATCCGCTCGACGGACCGCAGCTCCAGGGCCCGTTCGCGGTCGAGTACGCGGTCGCGGTGCATGCCGGTGCCTGGAGCGACGCACGGCTCCACGACCTCGCCGACGAGGTGCTCGTGCCCCTCGAGCGCATCCGCGCGCGTGGCGACGGCATCCATCCACCCGTCGGCCGGCCACTGCGCGTCGACGGTGCCGAGGTGTCCGCCGTGCGGCGCGAGGCGGGCGGGCTCACCGTGCGCCTCTACAACCCGACCACCGAACCGACGACGGTCGGCATCGAGCGCGACGAGGTCCCGGCACGCGGTTGGCTGATCGACCTGCGCGGTCGTCCGATCGAGCGGTTCGAGGGCCGGTTCGCGTTGCGCGCCGGCGGCATCGCGACCGCCCGCCTCGACGATTGACGCGCCGGGTCAGGCGGTGGCGGCGGGGCGCAGCAGCGTCTCACCGACGGGGTCGCGCGTCGACCAGCCCGGCGCGAGGGTCGGCGCGCGCAGCTCGACGTGGCCGTGCGGGTCCCGCAGCTCCCAGAGCAGCGCCGGGTGCTCGCCGTGCCAGCGCAGCGCGAACGAGAGCACGCCGTGCCGGGTCGGCGCGTCGAGCACCTCGAGGTCGACGCCCGGCTCGAGCGGCCCGGTGAGCAGCTCGATGCCGTCGTCGCGATCACGCACGAGCCCGTCCCGGGCGCGCAACAACGCGCCGCCCGGGCCCGGGTCCTCGAGCAGCGGGGTGCGGGCGCGCGCGGCGCGCCGGTCCCGACCCGAGAGGCCCGCCCACGCCCACGTGGCCTCCTCGTCGAAGCCCCAGTCCTCGAGCGCGGCGGTCGCGGCTGCGCCCGGATCCGGATCGAGCAGGACCTGCGATCGGGCGACGTCGAGCGGCTCGACGCGCGCAGCGGGACCCGTGACCCGCATCCCGCGGGCGAGGTGAGCACGCCAACCCCGCACCGCGGCCTCGGCATCCGGGGTCTGCGCGAGGTCCAGGCGCGGCCGCTCCTCGCCGGTCACGACGCCGATGCGCATCCGGGACCGGTGGCTGAGCGGGTAGAGCAGCGCCACCCGCATCGTGCCCGGCGCGAGCTCGCGCGGCTCGATCGGCCCCGTCTGCGCGCCGCACTGCGCCGCGTCGAGGTCCACGTCGGTGACATCCCACCGCCGGGGTGGGAACGGGAGCACCAGCGCGATGCGGCCGTCGAGCCGGACGGTCGAGTCCTCGACGGCGACCGAGGTCGCGCCGCGGACCGCGAGGGCGACGACGAACGCGCCCGGCGAGTCGTTCTCGATCTCGACCACGACGATGTCGCCGCGGCCACCGACGCCGTACACGCGCTGGACCGCGTCACCCGACGGCACCCGCACGCGCGTCTCGAGGACCGGTGCCCCACCGAGCGCGCGCTGGCGCACGGCCGGTTCGCGCGCCGGGATCCGCCAGCGGTCGTCGGCACCGATCCACCAGTCGAGCGTCCAATCGTCACCGACCACGGTCAACGCGCCGCGCGCGTCGAGGATCGCCCGGCCGGCCGTGCCGAGCGCGCCGACGATCACCGCATCCCGCGGAGCTCGGGCTTCGCCTCGCGCAGCATCAACGCCGGCACGATCTCGGCAGGGGTCCGCCCCTCGTAGAGCACCGCGCCGACCTGCTCCGCGATCGGCATCTCCACCCCGTGCCGTGCCGCGAGGTCGAGCACCGCCCGGGTGCTCTTGACCCCTTCGGCAACCATCTTCATCTCGGCGACGATGTCGTCGAGCTTCCGGCCCTCGCCGAGCGCGACACCCACCGCGCGGTTCCGGCTCTTCTCGCTCGTGCACGTGGCGACGAGATCGCCCATCCCGGCGAGCCCCGAGAACGTGAGGGGGTCGCCGCCGAGCGCGATCCCGAGACGTGCGAGCTCCGCGAGCCCGCGCGTCACCAACGCCGCCTTCGTGTTGTCGCCGTACCCGAGCCCGTGCGCGATGCCGGCCGCGAGCGCGATCACGTTCTTCAGCGCGCCGGCGATCTCGCAGCCTACGACGTCGGGGTTCGTGTAGACGCGGAACGTCGACGTCATGAACAGCGCCTGCAGCTCGGCTGCGACCGCGGCGTCGTCGATGGCGACGACCGATGCCGTCGGCTGGCCCAACGCGACCTCGCGCGCGAGGTTCGGGCCGGTCAACACACCGATGCGGTCGCGCCGGTGGGCGGGCAGCACGTCCGCCACGACCTCGGTCATCCGCAGCTCGGTGCCCTGCTCGACGCCCTTGGACAGGCTCAGGATCGGCACGTCGGCCGCGATCGCGCCGGAGGCGGCGCCGAGCACGTCCCGGAAGCCGTGGGACGGGACCCCCATCACCACGACGTCGGCCCCGGTGCACGCCGCCACGAGATCCGAGGTCGCGTGCAGCGACCGGGGCAGGGCGATGTCGGGCAGGTAGTCGGGGTTGACGTGCTCGACGTCGACCCGCGCCGCGACCGCGGGGTCCCGCGCCCACAACACGGCGTCCGCGTTGACCGCCGCGATCGCGCCGACCGCGGTCCCCCACGACCCTGCCCCGATGACCGCGACCCGACTCGTCATCGCTCCGTCGACGCCTTGCAGCTGCGGAGCACGGCGGTCTCGGGCGGGCGGACCCACCAGTCACCCTCGCCCGGCTGCGGGGACTGCGGGTAGGCGGCACGGGCCCGCGCCACCTGGTCGCACACCGCCTGCATGAGCCGGTCGGTCGCGCACTGGACGTCCTCGTCCGCGCCCACCGTCAGCGGCGCGCCGATCATCGCGACCTCCGCGATCCCCGCCCGCCAGCGCGGCTTGCGACCCTTGTACATCACGCGCTGCAGACCCCACAGACCGACCGGCACGACCGGTGCGCCGGTGGCGGCGGCGAGACGCGCGGTGCCGGTCTTGCCGACCATCGGCTCGAGGTCGAGCGAGATGGTCCCCTCGGGGAACACCGCGACGCACTCGCCCCCGGCCAATGCCGCCTCGGCGGCGACGAGCGAGCCCGCCGCGTCCGACGTGCCGCGGCTGACCGGGATCTGGTGGGCGCCGCGGAGGAACGCGCCGAGGCCCGACTTTTCGAAAAGCTCGTCCTTCGCGAGGAACCGGGTCCGCCGGTGTCGTTGGATCCCGAGGTACGCGAGCGCGAGTGGATCGAGATACGAGACGTGGTTCGACGCGAGGATCACCGCACCCGTCTCCGGCACACGCTCGATCCCGTCGATGCTCCACTTCACGCCGAGGTGCATCGGCGGGTACAGGATCGCCTTCATCCCGTCGAATGCAAGCTCCACGGGCCGGTAGTGTACGCAGCCCCATGCAGCCCGTCCCCGGTCACGTGCTCCACGCGGGTGTCGTGATCCCGATCCGGGCGTTCCGCTCCGGCAAGGCGCGACTCGCCGAGGTCCTCGACGACGAACGGCGCACCGAGCTCGCCCGCACGATGGCCGACCGCGTGGTCGGGGCCGCGGCGCCCTTGCCCGTGCTCGTCGTGTCGTCGGCGCCCGAGGTCGCGACGTGGTGCTCGCAGCACGGAATCGACCGGATCGACGATCCGGGACAGGGTCTCGACGGGGCGGCCGAAGCCGGACGGGCCCACCTCGCGGCGGCGGGGCTCTCGCGCGTGATCGTGGCCCACGCCGACCTGCCCGCCGCGCTGCCCGGCTCCCTCGTGCGGTTCGCGTGCGCCGGGCCGGACCGGGTGACCCTCGTCCCCTGCCACCGCGACGACGGAACCCCCGTGCTCGCCCTCCCGGTGGGAGCGCCCTTCGCCTTCGCCTACGGCGAGGGCTCGTTCCGGCGCCACACCGCCCGGGCACGCGCGGCCGGGCTCGCCGTCCACGTGGTCCGGGACCCGTTGCTCGGCCACGACGTCGACATCCCGGCGGATCTCACCGTGCTCACCGAGCCCGCGGCGCGATGACCGAACCCCTGGTGGCGCCGGCGCGCGCGCTCGCGATCGGCGCGCATCCCGACGACGTCGAGTTCGGCGCGGGTGGCACCCTGGCGCAGTGGGCCGCCGCGGGCACCGAGCTGCACCTCCTGGTGCTCACCGACGGGTCGAAGGGCTCCTGGGACGTCGACGACGACGTCGCCGAGCTCGTCGAGACCCGCATCGAGGAAGCGCGCGCGGCCGCTCGAGCGCTCGGGCACGGCATCGTGCATCTCGGCGGCTTCGTCGACGGCGAGCTCGGCAGCGACGAGGTCGTGCGGCGCACCGTGTGCCGCGTCGTACGCGAGGTGCGACCGCAGGTGGTGCTCGGCCACGATCCGTGGAAGCGCTACCGGCTGCACCCCGACCATCGCCACGCGGGCTGGGCGACGCTCGACGGCATCGTCGCCGCGCGCGATCCGCACTTCTTCCCGGGCCTCGGCGGCGCGCACCACCGACCGGACGCACTGCTCCTCTTCGAGGCGGACGAGCCGAACCACATCGAGTCGATCGTCGCCGGACTCGACACGAAGATCGAGGCGCTGCTGTGCCATCGGAGCCAGTGGCGCTCGACGATGGACATCGACCCGCGGGCCGCGGATCTCGACGCGGCGATCGCCGCGTTCGGGGACCGTGTCGCCGGCCGTGCGCTCGACGACACCGGCCGACCGGTCGAGCGCTTCCACGTGCTCCACGATCTCTGACGGACGCGGACGCGCATCGGGGGGAGGCCGATGGCCTCCCCCCGATGGAACACTGCCTCGATGCGGTGCTAGCGACGCTTCGCCGCCTTGCGCTTGGCCGGAGCCTTGCGCTTCGCCGCCTTGCGCTTGGCCGGAGCCTTCTTGGCGGCCTTGCGCTTGGCCGGAGCCTTGCGCTTCGCCGCCTTCTTGGTCGCCTTGCGCTTGGCCGGAGCCTTGCGCTTCGCGGCCTTGCGCTTCGCGGGGGCCTTCTTCGCAGCCTTCCGCTTCGCCGGAGCCTTGCGCTTCGCGGGGGCCTTCTTGGCCGCCTTGCGCTTCGCGGGGGCCTTCTTCGCGGCCTTCCGCTTCGCGGGGGCCTTCTTCGCGGCCTTCCGCTTCGCCGGAGCCCTCTTCGCGGCCTTCCGCTTCGCGGGAGCCCGCTTCGCGGCCTTGCGCTTCGCCGGAGCCTTCTTGGCCGCAGCCTTCCGAGTGCTTCTCTTTGCCGGAGGCATGGAACCCAACCTTTCTCGGTGTGTCAGGGGTGCGAGATCGCCGCGGGATGCGAATCCTCGTCAGCGTCGCTCGCATTCGCGATGTCCGGTCCAAGAGCCTGACGCCCCCCGGTCCACCGCGATCGGTTGCACTGGTTGTTCGTGATTCCTCTTCGGTCGCGAACGTTGTGCGATCTTCATCCGACGAGCTTGCCGCGCACCGCGCGTGAAGCTCCGCCACTCGTCGATGCGGTAATGCAATCGTATCCACGCGCGAATTTCAAGCATTTCCTCCACCTCGTCCACGCGCGACGACGCGCGCGCGGTGCGAGCGGACGACGCGCGCGCGTCCGGCGGCGCGTGCAATACGCGCGCAACGTCGACATCTGCTGCAAAAACGACGTCGAGTCTCACGCGCAGTGGTCACGCGGTGTCCGGGACCGACGGCGCGCGCACGAACCTCGGGTCGCAGATTTTTTTTCTCCGATGACGCCGGTGACGCGCGCCACGCGCCACGAGACGCACGCGCGCGACACACACGCGAGCGCGTCATGGCGCGCGTCGACCTGCGTCGTCGCGCTCGACCGCGCCCGACGCGTCCGACGTGTGGTTGCTGCGACGAGCCGTGTGCATCGGTGCGCGCACGGCGCGCACCGGTCTCCGCCCCCGGCTCGTGGAACACCAGCGTCGCACGGCACCGGCGCGTGGTCGCGGATACCCGGAGCGTGAACGGGTGCGCGCCGCGACGATCGGCTCGTGACGCGACGAAGCCCGGGACGAGGTCCCGGGCTTCGGGCAGCCCCGAGCAGATTCGAACTGCCGTTACCGCCTTGAGAGGGCGGCGTCCTAGGCCACTAGACGACGGGGCCAGGCTGCTCCGGAGCTCTCGCTCCGGTGGGCTCGGGGGGGAGGACTCGAACCCCCAATGACAGGGCCAGAACCTGTTGTGTTGCCGATTACACCACCCCCGAATGGGAGCGATGAGCATAGCCGAGGGCGGCGACGGGCCCGAAGCCGGTCGGACCCGTCAGGCGAGGCGCGCACGCGCGGCGCGCAGACGGCCGACCGCGACCTCCCGTCCGAGCAGCTCGACGCAGTCGAAGAGCGGCAGCCCCGCGGCCCGACCCTCGACCGCGGCGTAGAGCAGCTTCATCACCTTGCGCGGCTTCACCCCGAGCGTCTCGATCGCGCTGCGCATGTCACCGATCGCCTCGGCGTTCCACGCGCAGGACTCGACGTGGGCGACGACGACGTCGAGCACCTCCGCGGGACGCTCGACCCCGATGACCTCGGCCCACACGTCGTCGGGCACCGTGAAGTCGTCGCCCGCGACCAGGAAGTCCATCTGCTCGACGAGCGCAACGAGCGTGGTGGCACGCTCCTGGCCGATCGTCGCGGCGGCGCGGACGTCGTGGTCGCCGACACCGGCGCCGAAGCGCGTCTCGACGAACGGGCGGAGCCGGACGACGAGCTCGTCGAGCGGGAGCCGCCGGATCCACTCGCCGTTGAGCCACTCGAGCTTCTTGTCGTCGAAGATCGCAGAGGACGACGTCACCCGCTCCAGTGCGAACTCGGCCACGATCTCGTCGCGCGTCAGCACCTCACGGTCGTCGTCCGGGGACCAACCGAGCAAGGCGAGGTAATTGAACAGCGCCTCGGCGAGGATGCCGCGCGCGCGGAAGTCCTCGACGGCGACCGCGCCATGGCGCTTCGAGAGTTTGGCCCGGTTCGCCTGCAGGATCAGCGGCAGGTGCGCGTAGACGGGCGCGTCGTCGCCACCGAGGGCACGGCGGATCGCGAGGACCCGGTGCGTCGTGTCGATCAGGTCCTCGCCCCGGATCACGTGCGTGATGCCCATCGCGAGGTCGTCGACCGCGTTCGCAAGGAAGAAGAGCGGCGAACCGTCCGAGCGAACGATGACGAAGTCCGAGATCGTCGACCATTCGACGGACACCTCACCGCGCACGACATCGGTGAACGTGCTGCGACCGGTGTCGGGGGTACGGAACCGCACGGTCCGGGGCCGACCCTCGGCCGCGAGCCGCTCCCGGTCGTCGGGGGTGAGGTCCCGTCCCCGGCCGTCGTAGCCGGGAGGAAGACCGGCGGCCTTGCGCTCGGCGTTCATCGCCTCGAGCTCCTCGGCCGTCTCGTAGCACTCGTACGCGAACCCGCCGGCGACGAGCGCCTCGGCGGCCGCGAGGTACTCGGGCAGCCGCTCGGACTGGCGCAACGGTGTCTCGTCCCAGTCGAGGCCGAGCCACCGCATCGTGTCGGTGATCGCGCCGACCCACTCCTCCCGCGTGCGCGAACGATCGGTGTCCTCGATGCGCAGCAACATCGTGCCGCCCTCGTGGCGGGCGTACAGCCAGTTGAACAGCGCCGTGCGTGCGCTCCCGACGTGGAGCTCGCCGCTCGGCGCCGGCGAGAACCGGACGCGCGGCGCCATCAGACCGGCGCGTCGGTGGCGATGTCGGTGGGGGTGTCGGTGGCGTCGTCGGGCGCGGCGACCGTGCCGGCCGCGATGGCGGCCCGCACCGCGACGAGGTGTTCCGGCAGCTCGCCGACGGGCAGGCGCAGCAACGAGGTGCTCACGGCCTCCGCGATCGCGCGGCGGACGACGTAGTCGTGGTCGGCGCCGCGGACGAGCCCCGGTCGCCAGCGCCGGACGTCGGCAGGGGCGGCACCGGCGTAGCCGAGCAGCTCGACCGCGAAGTCGACGTCGGCCTTGGTCGGTGCCCGGCCGAACGTCGCCGCCCGCTTCATCGCGAGCTCGGCGACGACCGCGATCGCGTCGGCGGCGTGCTCCCCCGGCTCGAGCCGGAACCGGTCCTTGGCCCGGCGGGCGAGCGTGAGCGCGAAGCCGACGTTCGGCCCCGGGTTCCCGGTGACCGGCGTGCGCGGGCGCGGCGCGACGACGTCACCGGGGCGGTCGGCAACCCACCGTCTCGCCGGCGGCATGCGCACGCCGGGTGCGAAGTTCTGCTCCTGGCGCGGCCGCTCGTCGAGCGGTGTCGGGACATACGGATCCGTGGGCACGTCGATCTCCTGGGCCGTGACGCCGGGGTGCCGATGGTTACCCGCGCGCCTCGGCGCGGAGCAAGCCATAGACGATCGAGTCCGCCAGCGCCTGCCAGCTGGCCTCGATGATGTTCTCGCTGACACCGATCGTGGTCCACGAGCGCTCACCGTCGGTGCTGTCGAGCAGCACCCGGGTGATCGCACCGGTTCCCTTCTCGGTGTCCAGGACCCGCACCTTGTAGTCGGTGAGGTGGAGGCGGTCGAGCGCCGGGAAGCGTCCCTCGAGGGCCGTCCGCAGCGCGAGGTCCAACGCGTTCACGGGACCGTTGCCCTCCGCGGTCGCGATGAACCGCTCGCGACCGACCCAGATCTTGATCGTGGCCTCGGTCGTGACGCCGTCCGGCGACTCGCCCGCGCTCGTCGTCGGACTCGTGTCGTCGGTGATGACCCGGAACGACTCGACCCGGAACCACGCGGGCTCCCAGCCGGTCGCCCGGCGCATGAGCAGCTCGAGCGACGCGTCCGCGACCTCGAAGTGATACCCCTCGTGCTCGAGGTGCTTGAGGGTGTCCACCACCTGGTTGACGGTCGGGCCGTCGAGCTCGAGCCCGAGCTCCTTCGCCTTGAGCTGGACCGTCGAGCGGCCCGCCAGCTCCGACATCACGAATCTGGTGCCGTTGCCGACCGTGTCGGGCGGGATGTGCTCGTAGGCGTCCGGGCGCTTCGCGATCGCGCTGACGTGGAGTCCGGCCTTGTGGGCGAACGACGACGTGCCGACGTAGGGCGCCTGGGGGTTGAGCGACATGTTGACGAGCTCGGCCACGTGGTGCGCGACCGGCGTCAGCCGCTCGAGCCTCCCCTCCGGCAGCGTCTCGATCCCCATCTTGAGGGTCAGGTTCGGGATGATCGTCGTGAGGTTGCAGTTGCCCGTGCGCTCGCCGAAACCGTTGATCGTGCCCTGCACCTGCCGTGCGCCGCCCCGCACGCCGGCGAGCGCGTTGGCGACGCCGGTACCGCCGTCGTCGTGGAGATGCACGGCGATGGCGACGTCGGCGCCGAAGTAGCCGACCACCGAGCGCACGGTCGCCTCGACATCGGTCGGGAGGCTGCCGCCGTTCGTGTCGCAGAGCACGAGCCGGTCGACGCCCGCCTGGACCGCGCCCTCGAGCACCCGGAGGCTGAACTCGGGGTTCGCGCGGTAGCCGTCGAAGAAGTGCTCGGCGTCGAAGAGCACCTCCTTGCCCAGCTCCTTCAGGTACGCGACCGAGTCGGCCACCATCGCGACGCCCTCGTCGAGCGTGGTGTCGAGCGCCTCCAGCACGTGGTAGTCCCAGCACTTGCCGACGATGCACACGCTGCCGGTGCCCGCCTCGACGAGGTGGCGCAGCGTGTCGTCGGAGTCCACCTTGCCCTTGACCCGCCGGGTCATCCCGAACGCGACCAGCGTGCTCGTCTCGAGCTGCAGCTCGCGCCGGGCGCGCTGGAAGAGCTCGTCGTCCTTCGGGTTCGCGCCCGGCCAGCCCGCCTCGATGTAGTGGACACCGAGCCAGTCGAGCTGCTCCGCGATCCGCAGCTTGTCGTCCACGGTGAGCGAGATGCCCTCGAGCTGCGCGCCGTCGCGCAGCGTGGTGTCGTAGATCTCGACCTCGGTCGGCAGGTTCGTGGCGTCACTCATCGACGTGCTCGCACCAGTTCTTGTACTTGTCGGTCCGGCCGCGCACGGCCTTGGCGTACTCCTCCGCGATCACCGCGGTCCGCGGGCCCGGACACGGGATCGCACGGTCGTCGACCGAGTTCACCGCGCTCACCTCGGCCGCGGTGCCACAGACGAACATCTCCTCCGCGATGTAGAGATCGCTGCGCGTGAGGTGGTCGACGCGGACCTCGAAGCCCTGGTCCCGGGCGATCGTGTTCACCGAGTCCTGGGTGATGCCCTCGAGCGCACCCGCCGAGGTGGGCGGCGTGATCAGCACCCCGTTGCGGGCGACGAAGATGTTCTCGCCGGTGCACTCGCTCACGTAGCCGTCGGGGTTGAGCATGATCGCCTCGTCGTAGCCCGCCTTCAGCGCCTCGACCTTCGCGAGCGACGAGTTGACGTAGTTGCCCGTCGTCTTGGATGCCGGCGGCATGACGTTGTGGTCGTGTCGCGCCCACGAGCTGATCTTCATGCGGACGCCCTTGCTCACGGCGTCGTCACCGAGGTACGCGCCCCACGGCCAGCACGCGATCGCGACGTCGACGGAGCACGGCAGCGTGTTGAGCCCCATCTCGCCGTAGCCGTAGTACGCGATCGGGCGGATGTAGCAGCCCGGCAGCCCGGTGGCACGCACGGTCTCCTTGGTCGCCTGGACCAACTCGTCGACGGAGTACGGGATCTCCATCATGAGGATCTTCGCCGAGTTGAAGAGCCGCTCGATGTGGTCGGTGAGGCGGAAGACCGCGGGGCCGCGGTCGGTCTCGTAGGCGCGGATGCCCTCGAACACGCCCATGCCGTAATGGAGCGTGTGGGTGAGCACGTGGATGCGCGCGTCCTCCCACGGCACCAGCGTGCCGTTCATCCAGATCTTCTCGGTGGCCTCGATCGGCATGTCAGACCCTCTCTGCGATGCGGGTACCGATGTCGGAGGTGCTCCCCGTCACGTCGTCGGACGAGCTCACCGCCTGGTGGATCCGTGCCGCGGCGGCGGACTCGCCGAGGAACTCCAGCATCATCGCGGCGCTGATGATCGCGGCGCGGGGGTCCGCGGTGCCGGTGCCGGCGATGTCGGGGGCGGAGCCGTGGACCGGCTCGAACAGCGACGGGCCGGTACGCGCCGGGTTGAGGTTGCCCGACGCGGCCCGGCCGATGCCGCCGGCGACCGCGCCCCCGAGGTCGGTCAGGATGTCGCCGAACAGGTTGTCGGTCACGATGACGTCGTACCGCTCCGGCCGCTGGACGAAGTGGATGCACGCCGCGTCGATGTGGTCGTAGCCGGTGGTCACGTCGTCGTACTCGCTCGCGACCGCGTCGAAGGTCCGCTCCCAGAGGTCGCCGCTGAAGGTCAGCACGTTGGTCTTGTGCACCAGCGCGAGCCGCTTCGCCGGCCGGCTCCGGGCGAGGTCGAACGCGTACCGCACGCAGCGCTCCACGCCCATGCGGGTGTTGACCGAGCCCTGCGTGGCGACCTCGTGGGGCGTGTCCTTGCGGAGGAAGCCGCCTTCGCCGGCGTAGGTGCCCTCGGTGTTCTCGCGGATCACGACCATGTCGACGCCGGCGTTCAGCGGGCTCGGCGGCGCGAGGAACGGACGCAGGTTCACGTACAGGTCCAGGGCGAACCGCATCTTCAGCAGCAGCCCGCGCTCGATGACGCCGGGCGGCACCTCCGGGGTGCCGACCGCGCCGAGCAGGATCGCGTCGAGGGCGCGGAGCTCCTCGAGCACGGGATCCGGGAGGATCTCACCCGTCGCGAGGTAGTGGGCACCGCCGAGGGCGTACGGCACCGCGTCGTACGCCACGCCGGTCGCGTCGATCGCCTTGACCGCCTCGGCGACGACCTCGGGACCGATCCCGTCGCCGCCGATGATGCCGATCCGATGCGTCACCGCAGTCCTCGATTCACTCGTCGCGGCTCACTCTTGGCTGGGTTGGCTGGGTCCGTTGCCCGACCGCACCGGGCCCGACAAACGAAAAACCGCCCACCGAAGTGGACGGTCGGGAGCGGTCGCCGGTGGGCGCCCGCTCAGGAGATGATGATGACGGGGTGCAGGTGCATAGCGCTCGAAAGGCTAGCACCCACCGGGTCCGCAGCGCCCGGGAGTACCCGCCCGACCGCGCGCGGCCGACCGCGACGCCGACGTGAGGCATGCAAGGCTGGGGCTCATGCCCACACCATCTCGATGCTCCGGTCGCCGCGACGCCCGGGGCGGCATCGCGACCGTCCTCGTGATCGCGCTCGTCGTGGTCGCCGCGGCCGGCTTCGCGGGCTACTGGTTCCTCATCCGCTCGGACTCCGCCGCGAAGCCGACCATCGACGACACCAAGGTCGTCGCGGGTGGGAACGCCGACGGCACGTGGACGGTGGCGCCGACCGACGCCAACGGGTACGTCGGCTACCGCATCCACGAGCAATTCGCCGCGGGGCTCGTCGACAACGAGGCGACCGGTCGCACGTCCGACGTGACCGCTTCGATGGACATCCAGGGTTCGCAGGTCTCCGCGGTCAGGGTGTCCGCGAACCTCGCCACGCTGAAGTCGGACAAGGACTTCCGCGACAACGCGCTGCACGGCCGCGGCCTCGAGACGGACAAGTTCCCCACGGCCACGTTCGAGTCGACGGAGCCGGTGGATCTCACCGCCGCACCGCTCGAGGGCATGAAGGTCGTGGTCACGGTACCGGGCAAGCTGACCCTGCACGGCGTGACCAAGTCGTTGAACGCGCCCCTGACGGGCCGGTGGGACGGGCGGACGATCCAGGTGGTCGGCGAGATCCCGATCCAGCTCGCCGACTTCGGGATCACGGCACCGACCGGTGGTCCGGTCGCGGCCGTCGACGACCACGGCAGCATCGAGTTGAAGCTGTTCTTCACGAAATCAGGATGACCGGCACCCGACCCGGGTACCCTCGATCGATGGACGCCACCCAGCTCTCGCCCGCCGCGCACGAGCGTCTGACGGCGGAGCTCGAACACCGCACGGGCGCCTACCGGCGCGAGATCGCGGACCGCATCGAGCGCGCCCGCGAGCTCGGGGACCTCAAGGAGAACGCCGACTACGACGCCGCCAAGAACGAGCAGGGCCTCAACGAGGCTCGCGTCCGCCAGCTCGAGGCGATGCTGCGCGACGTCGAGATCGTCGGGGGCAGCGGTGGCGAGATCGTCGAGGCCGGGGTCATCGTCGAGATCCGCATCGAGGGCGACGACGAGACCCAGACCTACCTCATCGGCTCCATCGAGGAGCGCCACGACACCTACGACGTGCTGTCGACCAGCGCTCCGATGGGCCAGGCGCTCGTCGGCCGCAAGCCCGGCGAGACCGTGCGCTACGAGACCCCGCGCAAGACCGTGCTCGCCGTCGAGGTCATCTCCATCCGCCCCGTCGACTGACGGGCGCAGTCAGCGGCGAGTCAGCCCGGCGCACCAGCGGTGCGGTGGTCCACCTCGAGCAAGTCCATCCGTTTCGATGGACGCACGGCTACCGGATCCGGTGCCAGACGTCCATTGAACGTCCGGCGGGCGGCGAACCGCCGCTCCGTCAAGTGTCCGCCGGAGAACCAGTGCAGCCACCGCCGCCGTCACGGCCACCGCGACGACCAGGCACGTCACCAGGGACTACGACCGTCGCAGTGCGACGGGAGGCCCGAATCATGAGAACGGAATGGCCACGGGACCGGGCGATTCGACGAGCAGCGCGCTCATTCCGGCTTGATTGCCATAGCCAGCCCTCTGCCTGAGCAACCGGGCGTACGCAGATGTGCCCAACGCGCCGACCCTTGTACCTCGAACCACCGCATGCGTGGACAACCCGCCAAGGGTCGGAGATCAACGACCACCCAAGCTTGTCTTCACCGTCCGCATCTCAACGCCCCCATTCGGCCCGCGTCGAAGGTGCTCGGTGGACGCGTTGTGACCAAACGTTGCGGTTCCGGCGCACCGCGCGGGTCATAGCCGCGGCACCCAGCGGTGACCTCGCGACAGCAACGCGCCCGCGGACGCGCGGCCGCTCAGCGGCGGGTGAGCCGGCCGAGTCGGCCCCGACCACGGGCGCCCTCGGCGAGCACCTCGCGGATCGCGTCCTTCGTGTCCCGCCGGAGCTTCGATCCGCTGCGGTCGGTGAGCGAGAAGCGGTCGATCGCCGTCCCGCCCTTCGTCTCGAGCTCCGCCGCGTGCACGTTCGCGCCCGCGAGGGCGAGCGCGGCGGTGATCTGGGCGAGGAGTCCGGGACGGTCGGGATGGCGGACCTCGCAGATGGTGTACCAGGGCGACCCCGCGTCGTCGAACGCGACGACGCCGTCGGGCAGCGGTTCGGCCTCGATCCGCGCCTCGAGCGCCGCCCGGATCTCGGGGAGCAACGCCGCGACCTCCGGCACCGTGCTCCCCGGCCTCGGCTCGAGCACGAACGACTCGAGCGCGGCACCGTCACCCCAGGTCGCGACCTCGGCGCGGATCACGTCGAGGTCGTTCGCCGCGAAGACGCGGGTCACGGCGGCGAGCAGACCCTGCTGGTCACGGGCCGCGACATCCGCGGTGACGCCACGCTCGTGCGAGGTGGAGAGCACGACCCGGACCTCGCGCCGATCCGGCCGGGGCTCGAGCAGCCGCGCGTGGGCGACGATGCGCTCGGGTAGCTGGGAGAGCAGGTACGGGCGCGGCGCGTGCCGGATCCGTTCCGCGACACCGTGCTCGTCGAGGCCGACGAGCCGGAGGGCCTCGTCGCGGCGGTACGTGAACGCACCCGGCTCCTCGCCCTGACCGATGCCGTCCATCGCCGCGAGCACCCGGGCGAGGAGCACGTCCAACCGCTCGCGCGCGACCGGATCGAGGGGACCGAGCGCGAGGTCGAGCAGGTAGAGCGAGCGCGCTTGTTCGGCGTCGCGCAGGTGGGAGGCGATGGCGAGCGCGGACTCCTCGCTGCCGCTCTCGGTACGACCGCTCACGCCCCGCAGCAGCCCGTGATCGTTGACGAGCGTCACGAGCGAGTCGTGCGCGTCGTCGTCGAGTCCGAGCCGGTCGACGAGCGAGCGCACCAGTGCGATGGGTGGCTTCTCCCCCGCCACGTCGGACATGAGCGCGGCGAGGACGAGCCGGTCGCGGTGTTCGAGCCGCTCGTGCACCTCCTGGGCGAGCCGATCGGTGCGCACGATGTCCTGGAGGTCCTCGACGGTCGTGAAGCGGACGACGTGGGTGGGATCGATGAGCTCCGGGTCGCGCTGGCGGCGCTCGACCGCCGCCGCGACCTCGGGGAGGGCCCGCAGCAGGATCCCCGAGGTGTCGAGGAACCGCCAGCCCCGCTCGTTGCCGTGGAGGAGCACCTCGACGAGCCGGCGCGTCGCCTCCGGACCCCAGGAGTCGGTCTCACCCCGCGCGAGCCAGTCGAGCAGGCGCGGCCCGGGTCGGGCCCCGCCCGACACGATGAGCGCGGCGTCGAACGCGAGCGTGATGCGGAGCTCGCCGGGAGGCGTGGCCGCGAGGTCGACCACGCCGTCGTCGGTCCAGAGCCAGCCCGAGGAGGGCATCGGCTCGATGGGCTCCTCGGCCTCGGTGCGCCGCAGCTGGCGGAGCCGGACGCGCAGCAGGGGTGGCGCCATGAGCGTCGTGACGAGCACGACCAGCAGGAGCGACGCGTACAGGTCCGCGTCCAGGACCCCGTTCGCCAGCCCGATGGTGGCGAAGATCAGGCCCACCTCACCGCGGGGGATCATGCCGATGCCGACCAGCAGCTTGTCGCCCGGGGCACGCAGGAGCGCGAGCGAGGACACGAGCTTGCCGATCACCGCGACCACCCCGAGCACGGCCGCGACCCCGAGCACCGTCGGATCGCCGAAGCGGTCGACCTCCGCGGCGATGCCGATCTGGAGGAAGAACACCGGGATGAACAGGTGCCCGACCGGGGTCAGCTCGCGGGTGATGCGCTCTCGGGACTCGGTCCCCGAGAGCGCCAGCCCCGCGACGAACGCCCCGACGATGGGCGCGAGCTTGGCGACGTCGGCGAGCTCGGCGAAGGCCAGCGCGAACGCGAGTGCCAGCGCGACGACGGTGCCGGCCGCGCGTGAGTAGCGCTGGATCAGCCGGAACAGGTGCACCCCGAGCCGGCTGCCGAGCACGGTCGCGACCACGAGAAACCCGACCGCCAGCAGCACCGTCGAAAGGATCGTGCCCGCCGAGACCGTCCCGTCGGACACGATCTTCACGACGATGGTCAGCAGCACCAGGCCGAGCACGTCGTCGGCCACCGCCGCGCCGAGCACCGTGCGGGCCTCGACGGTCCCCAGCGCGCCGAGGTCGCTGAAGACCCGTGCGGTGATCCCGACGCTGGTGGCCGCGAGCGCGGCGCCGAGGAACAGCGAGGTGTTCGAGTCCTGGCCCAGCGCGATCCCGGCCGCGTAGCCGCTCACCAACGGGACCAGGACGCCGAGCACCGCCACCGACACGGACGCGCGGCCCACGGCCGCCAGGTCCCGCAGGTCCATCTCCATGCCCACCTGGAGCAGCAGGAGGATGACGCCGAGCTCGGCGAGCACCTCCAACGGCTCCGACGGGCCCACCAGACCCAACAACGACGGACCGATGAGGACGCCGGCCACGATCTCGCCGACGACCGCCGGGATGTTCAGACGCTCGGCGACCTCCGCGGCGAGCTTCGCGGCGATGAGCACGACGAGGACGTCGCGCAGGACCTCGGTGGGGCTCATGCCGTCGGTTCGACCGCCTGCAGCAGGTAGCCCCGCGAGCGGACCGTGCGGACCTCGAGCGCGAGCTCCGCGATCCGCCGCCGGAGGCGCACCATGTGCACGTCGAGGGCGTTGCGCGACGGCAGCCCGTCGGGCCAGGCACGCCGCCGGAGGGCATCGCGGCCGGCGACGGCGCCGTAGCGCTCGAGCAGCCCCTCGGCGAGCGCCCGCTCGACCGGCGACAGCGGGACCCACCGGCCCCGGAACCACAACAGACCGTCGTCGTCGAGGAACGGCCGCTCGGCCCCCGCGCGGGTGACCAGGGTGCTCAGCCGGGCGCGCACGTCGCGGTCGTCCGCAGGGAGGCGGATCCAGTCCTCGAGGGGGTCGCGGCAATCCGGGGGCGCCTCTCCGGGCTCGACGAGCAGCAGCCGCGGCCGCGCCACCAACTCGAGCTCGGTACGGCGGACGGACTCCTCGGGCCAGCGCAGGAGCACGACATCCATTCGGCGCACGGTAGGGACACTCCGTTTCGCCAATGTTTCGGCCCGGTGAAGGATCTCGGTCGGCCGCGGCCGCGACCCGCGGCGGCGCGCGAGCCGGCGAGGCCGGTTTCGAACGGCCCCGATGTGCCCTCGGCCCGTATGCTGCACGGTCCCCGACGACACCGAGGAGCAAGGCGCGGATGGGTCAGACCCTGAGCGAGAAGGTCTGGGAACGCCACGTCGTACGGCGGGCCGACGGCGAGCCGGACCTGCTCTACATCGATCTCCACCTGGTGCACGAGGTCACCTCGCCCCAGGCATTCGACGGCCTGCGGCTGAGCGGCCGCGGGGTCCGCCGTCCGGACCTCACGGTCGCGACCATGGACCACAACGTGCCCACGGCCGGGCTCGAGCTCGGGATCACCGACCCCGTCTCGCGCCGCCAGATCGAGGTGCTCGCCGCCAACTGCGAGGAGTTCGGCATCCGCCTCTACGGTATGGGCGATCCCGGTCAGGGCATCGTCCACGTGATCGGACCCGAGCAGGGCCTCACCCAGCCGGGC
>CAZXCB010000015.1:0-26079 GCA_964639075.1 uncultured Bifidobacteriaceae bacterium
GTCCCGGACGGCGCGACGCCGACCGCGCCGAGTGAGCCGGCACCGTCTGCGCCGCCGAGTGAATCCGGGGGTTCGCGCCGGTGGCCCTACACGCTCGGCGGCGGCGTCGCGCTCGCGTTGGGTCTGACCGCCTCCTGTCTCGTCGCCGCGTGGTCGATCGACGGTGCCTGGTACTGGCTGGCGGTCCTCGCGGGCGCGATCGCCATCGGCGTGTACTGGTGGGCCAGCGTCGCGTATCGCGAGTGGGCGATCGGTCCGGCGTCGTCGGCGACCGCCGGTCGGCTCGTGGCGTGCTCGGTCGTCGGCGTCGTCGCGTGCGCGATCGGCGCGGTGATGCTGGAGCTCGGGTCCGACGACGACTCCCGCGCGCTCGCAGCGGCCGGCATCGCCATGATCGTGGTCGGCCTGATGCCGGTCATGCACGCGATCAGGTCCGAACCGGTCTCCGGCGTACCCCGCCCCACCGCCGACGTGGCCCGCGGCTGGGCGCTCAACATCGCGTTCGCCTTCGGCGCGCTCACGCCCGGTCTGCTGATCATCGGTGCTCCGGTCGTCGTCGCCCTGCTCATCCCGTCCGCGTGGCTGCTGAGCGTCCTGGTGAACCGCATGAGTCGCGCCTCCTGGTACCGGCGCCTGCTGGTGGCGTTCGCAGGAATCGCCATCCTCGCGCTGGCCGTGTTCCTCGGGATGGGGTCGCCGGGCGAGAACGTCGTCGTCATCGTCGGGGCGCTCGTCGTCGCGCTCGGCATGATCGACGCGCTCTCGGCGCCGGTGCGCGAATCGAGCGCCCGGTACCCGTGGTCACCGCAGCGGAAGGCAGCCGCCGCGGTGCTGATCCTGGCCGCGCTCCTGGTCGCGGTCGTGATGGGCCAGACCTCGCTCGAGCACACGACCTGGCGGATCGCGGCGCTCGTCGCGCTCGGTGCCTTCGCCTTCGGTGGCTCCTTCGTCCGGCGCGGCCAGGGACTCGCCGTGTTGGTGCTGTTGGCGGTCCTCACGCTCGCGGTCATCGGCGACCGTGACGATCACGCGACCCTCGACGCGTCGCCGAAGGGCACCGGGACGATCGTGGCGCTCGGTGACTCCTACGCCTCCGGTGAGGGCGCCACCCGGTTCTTCCCCGGAACCAACGTGACCGGAGGGAACAACTGCCGGCGGAGCTCGAACGCCTACGCCTACCGGGTGGCGCGCGCCTACCACCGACACCTCGTCTTCCTCGCGTGCTCGGGGGCCGTCGGCGAGCAGATCTGGCAGACGGGTCAGATCAAGGACCCCTCCGACCATGCCGTGGTGGGTTGGCGCGCGCAGCTGGCGAACCCGATCCCGGGAGCGACGCCGGACCTGGTGCTCATCTCGATCGGCGGCAACGACGCGCTCTTCGGCGCGATCGGCCGGGGTTGCGCGCTTCCCGGGCGCTGCACCGACATCCAGGCCATCTTCGACGGCAACCTCGACCGCGTGGGCGAGACGGTGTCGACGGCGCTGGTCCGCGTCGCGAAGCGGTTCCCCGACAGCCCGGTCGTGGTGGTCCCGTACCCGCAGATGCTGCCGAAGTTGTCCGACGCCGACGTGTCGACGCGCAGTGCCGAGTGCCCGGGCGTGCCCCTCGACGGGGCCGAGCTGGAGTACCTCCACGGGTTCGTCGGCCGGCTGGACGACCAGGTGGAGTGGGCGGTCTCCGATGCCAACGAGCGATCGGGCCTCGAGAACATCACGTACTTCGGCGGGGCCGAGGAGGCCTACGCGGGCCACCGCGTGTGCGGTGTGGGCACGACGCCCGGGATCAACGTCCTCACGCTCGCGCCGACCGAGGCGAGCGGGCTCTTCCCGCGGCTGGTCCCGACGAACTGGTTGCACAACAACTTCCACCCGAACCGGACGGGCTCGGAGCTCATGGGTGCCGCGGTGGCCGACTGGGTGGGGGCCAACGTCCCCGGCTTCGGCGCCGCGACCACGCTCGCGCCGACGACCGGCGTGCCGCGGCCGGACGCGCCGGCCGTACGCTCGGCGTGCACCGGCCGCGCGGAGTGCACACAGGCGGTCAACGACTGGTCGACCGGCAAGACCGTGGAGGCCGCGCGTTCCCTGTTCATCCCCGTGCTGATCCTGCTGGCACTCGGCTGGTCGCTCGCCGCGATCCGTCGCCTTCCCCTGCCTCCGCCACCCGCGACCCCGACGGAGTGAGCGACGCCGAGGTTCCCCGAGCCGCGGGCGCGGGCGTGCTCAGGGAGTGACCGAGAGCAGGGAGCGCGCGGCGGCGTCGAGCGCGTCCGCCGGCAGCCGCGCCGCGACGCCGTCGATCAGGAGATCGTCGTCGACCGAGACCGTGGTGTCGGCGGACGTCACGGTGGTCAGCCCGCCGGTCGTGGTGACGCTCGCCTCCGGCTTCGCCTCGGCGAGCGCGAAGCGCGACACGTGGGCCCGCCATTCCCTGCGGGCGTCGCGCTCCGCGGCCGAAACGGGCACGCGCATGTCGTCCGCGTGCGTCGCGAGCTCCGACGCGACATGGAAGGCCTGCCAGCGCGCGGGGTACGCGCCGATCGACGAGTCGATGTCCGAGCCGTCGGCCTCGCGGAACCCGCGCCGGGTCTCGGCGTTGCTGTGGCGCCACTGCTCGAGCACGTCGAGGTTCATGATGCCGTCGAGCTCGCGGATGCCACGCTCGTTCCAGCCGGCGAGCGAGTCGAGCCCCTCGGCCGCGCCGGCCGCGAAGAACGCGGCGACGTCGTGGTCGAGACAGGCGCGGTGATACCCCTCGCTGGAGGCGAGATGGCAGAGCACGTCCCGGACCGACCAGCCGGCGCAGCGCGACGGCTCGCCCCAACCTGCCTCCGGGAGTGCGGCGAGATGCTCGTGGATGCGTCCGGCCTCCGCGTCGAGCAGCACGTACGGGTCGAGGCCGTCGAGCTCGCGGTCGTCGGTGGTCACGATCAGCACCTTCGCCCCGACGCGGCGCTCGGTCAACCCCGGACGGGGCGCGCGGAGACCATCGAACTCGTTCAGCGCCGGCGGGCGACGGAGTGGTCCCAGTCGGCGAGCAGGGTGCGGATCGCGGTGAGGAGGAGCAGCGGCTGGTCGAGCATCGCGTGGTGGCCGGCTTCGGGGATCTCGACGATCGGGGTGACGCGCCCGAGCCGCTCGTACATCGAGGCCTGGATGTCGGGGGTGACCAGGCCGTGCTCGGAGCGCAGCAGCGCCAGCCGGCACGTGACGTCGTCGAGGTACGGGAGCGCGATCGAGCGCATCCCCGCGCCGAACTGCTCGAAGATCCGCCGGTCGAACTTCCACTGCCAGCCCCCCTCGACCGGCCGCAGCGACCGGCGGGCGACGTGGTCGATCACGTAGTCGAGGTAGTGGGCCTGGGCGGGCACGGTCCGGAACCGCGCGACTGCGTCGGCGACGCTCGGATACGTCCGCGGCCGACCGAACGCCTCGCGCAGGTGGTACGCGCCGATCTCCGGGTCGGGTTCGGTCACCGGCGAATCGCACACGATCACCCCCGACAGCCGGCTCGCGTGACGGGCCGCGGTCGCGATCGTGACGAAGCCCCCCATGCTGTGGCCGATCACGACCGGCGGACCGCTGATCGCGCCCGCGTCGGCGACCGCCATCACCTCCTCGGTCCACTGCTCGAGGTCGTAGCGGTCCCGATGGGTGCTGTCGCCGTGGCCCGACAGATCGAGGGCGAGGACACGGAACTGGCCGGCGAAGGTCGCGGCCACGTGCGTCCACCAGTGGGCGTGCGCGCCGCCCCCGTGCACGAAGACGAGCCCGCGGGCGTTCGGCTCGCCCCAGGCGAGGTAGTGGATCGGTCCGTCGACGTCGACGGTCGCCTCGCGAGACGGCACCGCCAGCGCGCGCGTGAACCACTCGGGGGCGGTCGGAGGCGGCGGCTCGGATCGATCGGACGGTGCGGGCACGGACCACTCCCTCGGGCGACTGCGTCGATCGTAGGGGCCGTCGTCGAAGGTTGACGCGCCCGGAGACAGGCGTACCATCTGGTGGCGGAACCTTCTCCCGGTGTCAGAGCCCCAAGGGAAGGAGGATCGGATGCGCCGATTCCTGATCGTCGGCAATCAGACCCTCGCCAGCGAAGAGCTGCGAGCCGCCGTCGCGGAGCGCCTCGCCGCCGGCCCGTGCGAGTTCCGGATCGTGGTCCCCGCGACACCGACCCGCGAGCACCTCGCGTGGTCGGAAGGCGAAGCACTCGTGGTGGCCCAGCGACGCCTCGACGACGCCGTCGCCCGCATGGAGGCCCAGGGCGCGACCGTCACCGGAACGGTCGGCGACGCCAGCCCCGCGCTGGCGGTCGCGGACGTGCTCGACCACGGGTCCTTCGACGAGATCCTCGTCTCCACGCTCCCACCCGGGCTGTCGCGATGGATCCACCAGGACCTCCCCCACCGCCTCGCGCGCCGGACCGGTCTCCCCGTGTGCCACGTCGTCGCCAGCGTGAGCGAAGCGGAGATCAGCCGATGAGCGCCGTCCGGGATGTCCTCCGGGCCAAGGGCGAGGGCGTGCTCATGATCACGCCGGAGATGCTGGTGGAGCGGGTCGCGATGCGGATGCGCCAGGCACACGTCGGGGCGTTCGTCGTGTCGAGCGACGGCCGTCGGGTCGACGGCCTCATCACCGAGCGCGACATCGTCTTCGGGCTCGCCCGGCACGGCGCGGCGATCTTCGGCATGCGGACGGCGGCGGTGATGTCGCAATCGGTGCACACGTGTCGGCTCGACGACTCGGTGCGCTCGGCGATGGCCACGATGACGCACTCGAGGGTGCGGCACCTGCCCGTCGTCGAGCACGGCGAGGTCCTCGGCATCATCAGCATCGGCGACGTCATCAAGACCTACGTCGACGAGACCGACCTCGAGACGAGCGTCATGCGGGACGCGTTCCTCGCGCAACGCGCCCGCTGAGGCGCGACACCTCGCGGTCTCAGCTCGGCGCGGGTGCGCAGGCCGGCTGCGGCGCGAGGACGGGGAAGGTCAAGCCGGGGTTCGGCGGGATCGAGCCGTCGGGGTTCGGGAACGCGACCTCGAGCACCATCACGAACGGGCCGTGCGGCGTGGTCGGCGCCTCGCAGAACGCGGTCGGGACACCGAACACCTGGTTGTCGGACTCGGTGAACGTGCCGAGCCCGTCGGTCCAGCGGTACGGGTTCGGGTTGCCGACGATCTCGCTGCGGTTGCCGGTCACGACCGTGTCGTGCACCGGGTCGCCGAGGTACTGCAGGCGGTACGGGGTGCCGATGACGACCGCGTGGTGGCCGGCGTCGGGCCCGGAGAAGAAGTTGTCGACCACGTCGGTGCCGTCGTCCTCGACGCGCACGCCGTAGCTCGGGCCGAGGAAGACGTTGGCGCGCACCGTGTTGTCGTCGGCGCGGTCGAGTGTGTAGGAGGTGAGCGGCGCCTCGTGGTAGGCGGGGTTGGTGCACTCCATGGGGTAGACGTTCTCGGCCATGCGCGAGCCGACCCACACACCGGTCCAGCCGCCGTCGAAGATGTTGCGCTCGATCACGTTGCGGTCCGCCGGGTAGCGCCGCTCGAAGTACGCGGGGCGCGACGGGTACTCACCGCAGTTCGTGTAGAGGAAGATCCCGCCGGCGGAATTGCCGTGGAAGTAGTTGCCGGTGACCACGTTGTCGGACGACCCGTCGACGGCGAGACCTTCGCGGCCGGTGCCGTAGTACACGAAGTCGATGCCGCCGAGCGTGTAGATCGAGCCGCCGGGGCCGTTCTCGCGGAAGCCGTTGTCGAGCAGCCAGTTGTCCTTGACGGTGTTCTCGCGCGAGCCGGTCTCGAGGTAGATGCCGGTGCTGCCGGCCTGGCGCACGAGCGTGTTCGTGATCGTGGCGTGGGTGACGTAGCCGTCGACGTAGATGCCGACGCCGCGCGAGCCGCCGACGATGCTGTCCTTGACGGTCACGCCCGAGAGGTGGTGCAGGTACTCGTCGCCGGCCGCGAGCGTGCGGAACCCCTCACGGGTCATGCGGATGCCGTTGAGGAATCCCTGGGTGACGCAGTTCCGGATGGTGACGTCGCTCATGTCGACGTCGGCCGGGGTGACCACGGTGATGCCGACGCCGCGCTGCTCACCGCTGACGAGGGCGCCCCGGCAGTCCAGGGTCACGCCCGACGCGACGATCCGGATCGGGCCCCGGTAGGTGCAGCTCGGGTCGAGGTGCGAGCTGACCGACAGCTCGAGCGCGACCCCGGCCTGATCGCAACCGACGAGCGTCGACCCTTCGGGCGGGTCGACCGAGGGGCGCGGGCCGACGATCGCGCACGCGCTCGCCAGGACCGTGAGCGCGACGACCACGACGAGGGACCGCCGGGACCGTGCTGCCATGCCCCGTCGCCTCCCAGGTCGGTCGTGGCCGGACCCGGCAGGGTGACGGAACCCGACAAAGGTGTCAAGTCACCCGGGTGGTCGGGTGGTCGGCGGGCTCGTCACGGCGAGCTCGGCCCGCGCGGTGGTGCCCTGGTCGCCGTTGGCGACGACCGTGTAGGTGCCGAGCGGATCGTCGAGCGCCAGCTGGTAGGTGGCGGTGGCGACCCCCTTCTCCGACGCGGCGTGCGGCGGGCCGCGGAACGTGCCCGTCGGCGAGGTGATCTCGAAGGTGACGTTCTCGCGGGACTGCGCGCCGGTGAGTCGCAGCTCCACCGTGGCGCCGGGTGTCGCGGTCGCCGGGTCGAGCCGGAGGCGCACCGGCACGGGCGGCGGGATCACCAGCGTCTGGCCCACGGTCAGGTGGTCCGCGTTGGCGAGGCGGTTCTCGAGGACGATGGCACCGACGGTCACGCCGTGGCGCTTCGCGATGGCCGAGAGCGTGTCGCCCTCGCGCACCTGGTACCGCACGGCGCGCGGCGGCGTCGTGGTGGTCGTGGTGGGCGGCCGGGTCGTCGTGCTGGTCGTGGTGCTGACGGTCCTCGCGCCGCGGTGCCGGGACGCGGCCCCGCCGAGGTCGAGCCGGGTGAGCCAGAAGACCGCGCCCGCCGTCACGAGCAGCAGCACGCCGAGCGTGACGACGATGGGGGTCCGCCGGCGCCGTCCCGGCTCGGCCGCGCGGTCGCGCCGGAGCTGACGGGTGGCGCGGCGGATGTCACGTCGCTTGGTGGTTCGGGCCATGGCGTCGTCGATGTTGGCAGCTCGACCGGCCCGCTCGCCCGCTCCGGGTCCCGGCTACGCGAGCTTGACGACCGCGAGCGCGACGCCCACCAGCGCGGTCTGCGCCGAGAACAGCCAGAGCATGAGGCTGCGCAGCTCGTCGAACCGCCGATCGACCTCCTCGAACCGGGCAGTCATCTCGCGTTGGGTCGCGATGTCCGACCATCCCATCGGGGGGAGATGCGCCATGACCAGATCGGCCAACTCGGGACCAAGCCTCTCCTCGAGGCCGAGATACATCTCGTGCCGGGTTCGTTCGTCGATCTGCACAGTACTTCCTCTACGCGCGCGCGGAAACCACGGTCGGGGAAGACGGCGTGAGCGTGCCACGCGGGTGTGACCACGCGCTCGGGCGGCCGCGTTGGCGAGCACGGCGGGCGGCGAACCGCGAGACTCCCGCCACGGGTTCCGACCGCCGAGAGGACGATGGCGATGGCGAAGTTCCATGGCTGGCCCGACACGGCGTTCGACTTCTACGCGCGCCTGGAGCTCGACAACACGAGAACGTTCTGGCAGGCGAACCGCAGCATCTACGACGACGCGGTGCGCGCGCCGTTCGAGGCGCTGTCGGATCTCGTGGAGACCGAGTACGGGCGGCTGCGCCTGTTCCGGCCGCATCGAGACGTGCGGTTCTCGAAGGACAAGTCGCCGTACAAGACGGCCGCCGGCGCGGTGACCGAAGGTGCGGACGGCACGATCTACTACGTGCAGGTGAGTGCAGCCGGGCTGTTCGTCGGCTGCGGCTACTACCACATGGCCTCCGATCAGCTGGTGCGCTGGCGCGCTGCGGTCGACGACGAGCGAAGCGGTCCCGCGATCGTCGAGATCGTGGCCGCGCTGCGGGGGCGACGGCTCGAGATCGGTTCGATGGATTCGCTCAAGACCGCGCCCCGTGGGTTCCCGCGTGACCATCCGCGCGTGGAGCTGCTGCGGATGAAGGGCCTGACTGCGGGCAGGTCGTTCGCGGTCGCGCGGTGGATGCACACCGCGGCCGCCGCCCCCCGCATCGTCGAGGTCTGGAAGGAGTGCGACCCGATGAACGCGTGGCTCGCCCGCCACGTCGGCCCGAGCACGTTGCCGCCGCCCGAGCCCGACTGAGCCGCGGGCCGAGGAGCTGCACGGGGGGCGGTACTTCGGCCCTTCCGTCTCACGCGGTGGGAGGCCATGCTCGGATCCGGCCGGTCCGACAGCGTGGGGGTGAACGGCATGGCGGTGACAGCACCCGAGATCCATGGCTCGGTGAGCGCAGGGTTCGAGCCCGTCCGCGAGGCGTTCGTCGAGAACTTCACTCACCGCGGTGAGCTCGGCGGCTCGTGTTGTGTCTACCGCGACGGCGAGAAGGTCGTCGACCTGTGGGGCGGTGTGCGCGACCAGGCGAGCGGCGAGCCGTGGGAGGCCGACACGATGGTAATCGTGCACTCGACGACCAAGGGCCTCGCGGCGATGACCCTGGCGATCGCCCATTCCCGCGGCTGGCTCGACTACGACGAGCGGGTCGGCACCTACTGGCCCGAGTTCGCGCAGGCGGGCAAGGAGCAGATCACGGTCCGCCAGCTCCTCGCGCATCAGGCGGGCCTGTTCGCGTTCGACGAGCACGTCGACCGCGACGTCGTCGCGGACCGCGCCCGCCTCGCGGCGGTGATGGCGCGGCAGCGGCCGGCGTGGGAGCCCGGCGAGCGGCAGGCCTACCACGCGATCAGCCTCGGCTTCTACGAGAGCGAGCTGCTCTCGCGGATCGACCCGGCGCATCGCAGCCTCGGCCGGTTCTTCGCCGAGGAGATCGCCGACCCGCTCGGCGTCGACTTCTTCATCGGCACGCCGGAGTCGATCACCGACGAGCGTCTCGCGCCGTTGGAGCCGCCGAGCCTCTGGAAGCGGCTGACCGCGATGCCACTGCCGTTCGTGCTCGCGGCGATGAACCGGCGGTCGGTCCTCTACCGGTCGGTGGTCGCGAATCCCGGGACCTCGTTCTACGTCGACGCGACCCATCGCATCGTGCGCAACCTCGAGGTCCCGTCCGGCGGCGGCGTCGGCAGCGCACGCGGGATCGCCAGGGCGTACGGCGAGTTCGCGAGCGGCGGCCGCGAGCTCGGGCTTCGTCCCGAGACCCTCGCCGCGCTGGAAGCGCCGGCGATCCCGTCGCGCCACGGGTTCTACGACGAGTGCTTCCGGGGGCCGGCGAAGTTCTCGCTCGGGTTCATGAAGCCCAACGAGTCGTTCCGGTTCGGTCACGAGCGCGCGTACGGGGCGCCGGGCACCGGCGGTTCGCTGGGCTACGCCGACCCGGCGCTCGGCTTCGGCTACGGCTACGTCACGGGCACCATGGGCATGCACCTCGAAGGCGACCCGCGCGACATCGCGCTGCGCGCCGCGCTCCCCGCTACGCGAGCTTGACGACCGCGAGCGCGACGGCCGGTCAACAGTCGGCTCGGATCGCGTCGCGGATGGACTCCGCGATCCAGCGCTGGCCGGCGATGCCGGGATGGATCCCGTCCGAGACGACCAGGTCCGGATCTCGATGGACGGCGGCGTTCCAGTCGACGAGATGGACCGAACCCGAGGCCGCGGCCGCCGCCAGCCGCGCGTTGATCTGCGTGCCGATGTTCGCGTCGGCCGGGAGGTGCCGACCGTCGTAGACGGTGAAGATCTCGACGCACGGGACGTTCGCGACGAGCGCCAGCATTCGGTCGAGGCCGGCCCGCCACCTCGGGTTCTCCTGATCCATGTCGTTGGTGCCGAGGTTGACGACCGCGACGTCGGGATGCGTCGCGATCTGCCGGACGATCGCCGGCGTGACCTGGGCGATCGTGCGCCCCGAGAACGCGTTGATGCGCACGCGGAAGCTGTCGTCGAGGACCGACCGGATCCGCGTTCGGGCGAGCGCGGTGATCGAATCCCCGGCGATGGCGACGCGGGGCGCGCCGCGAGCACCGACGTAGGCGGTGCCGGCCTTCCGGCCTGCGGGTCGTTCGTCGCTGCCCGCACACCCGACGGCCAGCACACCCACGAGCGGGAGCGCCAGCAGCGGGCGAAGGGCACGTGGGATCCGTTGGAGCATCACCGTCCTCGGCGCTCGACGCGCGGGGATCGTCCCACGGAATCGTCGGTAGGTCATGGACCGGTGTCGCATCTCGAGCGGCGCCGCAGCTGCCCGGGTGCGCGTCCGCGGACGCCGTCGACTCAGGTGAGCTTGCCGACCGCCAACGCCACACCGAGGCTGGAGATGATCGTCGGCATCAGCACCGGCAGGAGCCGATTGACCTCGGCATGGATGCGCTCGTCGATGCGCTCGTCCTGTCGTAGGAATCGCAGCTCCATCCGGCGTTCGAGCTCCACGAGGCCCGAAGGAGCACGGATCACGGCCTCCGCGTGCGTCGCATGACGCCGAGGCGGCCGGGCGGTGCACCATGGTCCGATGCGTCCGCCGCTCGCCGAGTCGCTCGACCTCGCGCCCCATCCCGAGGGCGGTTGGTACCGCCGGACGTGGACCGCTCCCGAGCTGGCGCATTTGCCCGGCGCGCGTGACCGCGCCGCCGCGAGCGCGATCCTCTTCCACCTCGCTGCGGGTGAGGCGTCGTCGTGGCACCGGGTGGCCTCCGACGAGCTGTGGCTCGCGCACATCGGTCGGGTCGAGGTCGAGCTCGGTGGCGCCGGGCCCGCGCCCGACAGCGCCACGACCGTCACCATCGTGGGAGTCGAGGTCGCGGCCGGTGACACACCGCAGGTGGTGGTGCCCGCCGGCACGTGGCAACGCACCCGGCCCGGCGATGCCGACGCGCTCGTCACGTGCGTCGTGTCCCCCGCGTTCGGCTTCGACGACTTCGAGCTACATCCCGGAACGAGAACGGAGCCCTCATGACCGACGCCACGCCGGAGCCCGCCGACGGACGGGTGCGCACACCCGAACGTCAGGGCGACGTCCTCGCGATCCAGGAGCTCGTGGTCGCGTACGGCCATGCGGTCGACGACCGCGACTGGGCGCGCTGGGAGGGGTTGTTCAACCCCGACGCGCACATCGACTACCTGCACAGCGGCGGCATCGCCGGCGGCCCGGCGGAGCTCGCGGCGTGGATGCCGGACGCGCTCAGGATGTTCGCGTGGAGTCTGCACTCGGTGCTCACGCACGAGATCCGGTTCACCGGGCCCGATACGGCGACGGGGCGCGTGCACCTGTTCAACCGCAACGGCCTCGAGTGGAACGGTCGCTCCGAGCTCTTCGACGTGGGTGGTCGCTATCTCGACGAGTACGGCCGAACCGGCGACACGTGGAGGTTCAGTCGGCGCGTCGAGGAGACGCTCTATGCCACCGGCGGAGAGTTCGCCGCGGTCGTCCGCGACCTCGCGGCCCGCACCGCTCCCGACCGCCCTCCGCCCATGGGATGACGCGGGAGACACGCCGAGTGCCGAGCGCGAACGAGCGAATCCGGCGACGCGTGCGGGTCACGGGTCGGGTCCAGGGTGTGGGCTTTCGCGAGTCGTGCCGACGCGAGGCGCAACGCCTCGGCGTCGCCGGGACCGTCAGGAACCGGAGCGACGGATCGGTCGAGGCGGTGTTCGAAGGAACCGCTCCCGTCGTCGACCAGATGGTCGCCTGGTGCCGGCGCGGGCCCCGATCGGCGCAGGTCCGCGACGTCGCCGTCACACTCGAGCGTCCGATCGACGACGTCGGGTTCACGATCTCGTTCTCGTCCTAAGAGCGGTTTGTCGCCGGAGCCCGCAGCTGAGGGCGAAGAGCAGCGGTGGCCTCGCAGGACGCCTCGCACGCGAGCGTCGTGGGATCGGACCGATGGCCCTTGCCCGGACGCACGTCGTGCGCGACGGTGACACGGTGAACGAGACCGAGACGACGGCGGCCGGCCCGGTGCGGGTGATCGTCGCGACCGACGGATCCGAGGCCTCGCTCCTGGCCGCGCACGAGGCGGCCCACCTCGTCCCGGCCGAGGCCGAGTTGTCCCTCGTCATCGTGACCGACGGGATCAAGGATCCGAATCTCGACGCCGGCGGCTTCGAAGGCCCGGTGATCACCGAGCGAGAGGCGGAAGAGGAGTATCGCCAAGGCATGGTCGACGCCGAAGGTGCACTCGCTCGATCGGCGAGCTCGTTCGGGCCCCGGCCGGTCCGACAACGGATCGTGGAGCGGTCCAACGAGTCGGTCGGTGCCCGGCTCTGCTCGCTCGCCGCGGAGGAAGGCGCGGCGATGATCGTCGTCGGCTCCCACGGCCACGGGGCGCTGGTCGACGTGCTGCTCGGATCGGTGAGCAACCATGTGGTGCACCACAGCCCGTGTCCGGTGCTCGTGATCCGTCACCGCAAGGCACCCACGACCGGGTAGCGGCCGCGACCGAGGGCGACGATGGACGACCCGTACTACCTCCTGCGCTTCGTCATCGCCCAGAACCGCGACGGCACCTACGACCGCGCCGTCGAGGAGCTCCGACTCGGCGACAAGCGGACGCACTGGATGTGGTTCGTCTTTCCCCAGATCGCCGGCCTCGGGCTCAGCGCGACATCGAGGCACTTCGCGATCTCGTCGCTGGAGGAAGCCCAGGCGTACCTTCAGCACGACGTGCTCGGACCGCGCTTGATCGAGTGCACGGATCTCGTGGCGACCACGCCGAGCAACAACGCCGACGACATCTTCGGCGCGCTCGACGCGCAGAAGCTGCAGTCGTCGATGACGTTGTTCATGCGAGCGGCACCCGACGAACCACTGTTCCGCCAGGTGCTCGACCGCTACTTCGACGGTCTGGCCGACCCGGCGACCGACGAACGCATCTGATCCCAGCCGACCCGCATGCGGGTCGCCCGTGACCCGACGGAGAGTCGGATGCCGGTGAGCGAGGCGGCCTCGAAGGCGTCCAGCGTGAGGTGTGGTGGTCGCTAGCCAGTCGGCTTGGGAACGGCGTTCGATACCAGGTACTCGCAGTGATCGACCAAACCTTCGGACGGCCCATCCACGACGAGACTCCAATCGCTGGTCGCGCCAGCACCCACCCTGAGCGAAGTGCTGTTCGACGTCAGGGGCGTGGCGTCGGCGGCGACAAGGCGGACGTCGATCGTGAAATCGAGTGGGATGGTGAACGTATTCGTGACCGAACCATTCACCAACACGTTCGCACCCTCGCGACGGCAGGTCTTCGCCACGAATCCATCACCGGGGTCCGGAAGCGCCTGCACCGCACCGGCCACCGCGGTCGTTGTCGACGTCACACTTCGCGGTTCAGTGAGCCCGCGCCGAGGTATCTGATCCAGAACGCCCGGACTCTTCGGTAGTTCGATGATCAACGGTGCGCTGCACAGGCTGGTGGCGATCTCGCGGCTTCCATCGCGGATCAACCAGACCGGGCTCCCCGGCCCTCCGGCGCGGACCAGGGAACCGGTCCTGGGTGAACGCGGTAGGCCGGCGAGGCCCCGGGCATCGAGAGCAACCGGCGCAGGCGCCTTCGGCGCGAACCGTCGGAGAGCCGCAGGTTCCGTCGGGAAGACCGCACCTCCTGCGCCCAGGTAGAGCGTGCCCGAGCCACTCCCGGTGTCCGACACCTCGAACACTGCTCCGTCCCGCGGGCGCCGATCTATTCGATCGAAGTCGGCAGGGCTCACGGTCCGAACCGCTCCCGTGGCCCTCTGGAACGCGGCTGGCGGGCTGAGCGTGAGCAGCGCGCCACCTCCAACGAGACCAATTCGAACACCGTCCGTCACGAGGGTGCCGTCCGGTACCGGCACGCTACTTGCCGCAGCCTTCACGACCCCCGACGCGCACGCGCCCGCGGGCTCGTCGCCGCCGGAGGACCAGACGCCGACCGCGACGAGGGCCAAGGCTGAGGCGATGGCAGCAACGCCCAGCCGCGCGGACGATCGTCGCCTGCGCGGTGATGAACCCGACGACATCTCGTCGCCGCCGGCGGAGACCCCGTCGCCAACTGCCGCCGAGGACGACGCCTGGCGTTCACTGTCTGCTGCGAGGCGCCCTGGTCGATTGGCCGGTGTAGACCGTCGGGAGCTCTTCGGGCTCGGAGGGACCGAACCGGATTGAGCCTCCTTCAGTCGAAGGAGCGCGCGGCACAACTGTTCGACATCGGAATGCCAATGCCGGTCTGACAACTCCACCGCGTTCCGGGAGCCGAATGGCAACAAGTCCGACGGCAAGTCGGCCGACGCCGGCATCTCAGCGCCGTTGACCAAGACGGGAAGCACCGCGACGCCATTCTCGAACGCGGCCCGAATCTCGAGTCGCACGAAGTCATCAGCGCGATCTATGCGTCTTCCACCGGTTCCGTCAGGTGCGCCCAGCCACCCACGCCCGACAACGGCCAAGAGCACATCACACGAAGCAACCGCCTCGCGGATGACGTCGTTGACCTCGGCACCGAGCGGGATCGCGTCGATGTCCATGAAGACACCGTCCCGACCGAAGCGTTGAACGAGGACGTCGTACAAGCGACCCGCGTGCCCAGACGAGTCTGTACGCCGGTAGCTGAGGAAGACCTTCGCTTCGGAATGTCTTGCGCCTTTGCGAGCCATTACCTGCCACTCGAGATACGGAGCGACTTCGGAGATGCGCACCGCCTGCGACGCGGGAGAGTAGTCCCGTGCACGCATCCGGCACACCTCTCAGACCACGCCCCACGGCCCAACCTCGTCGATCGCTCAACGGTGCACGCTCCGGCTCGTGGCGCGAACCCAGCCGCCGACCGAATCGACGGATCGACGGATCGACGGTGTGTTCATGGCGGAATACCCTCCAGCCTCGGATGACGCGAATCGGGCGAAGCGATGATCCTGGAAGCGTCGGGCAAGTGGAGGATCGACTCCGCCGTACCGAGACTGCCGAATCGCCAGGGGTTGGGAACGCGGAAGGGCTCGACGCGGCGCTCGATGTGCTGCGCTCCCTCATCCGGCGCGGTGAGTACCTGCGTGCCTACGACCGGGCGACGACGGCGCTCGAGTCGTCACCTGATGACCTTGTGCTCGGCTACCTCGCGATCGTGGCACTGGTTCGAGCCGGCGCCACCAGCACGGCTCTGGGTCAGCTGACGGAACTGTTCGGACCCCACCGACGAATGGACGAGCCGCAGTGGACGACGCTCATGGAGGACGTCGCCGAACTCCGTGCGACCATCGCGAAGGACGGTGTTCTCCGAAGCTCGGGCCCTCGTCGCGCGACCGCGGCGGCCCGCGCTGCTCGGGAGTACGAGGCTGTCCTTGCTCGCTTCCACCGCCCGAGCAGCAGCGCCAACGCGGCGACGATGTGGCTGCTCGCCGGTGAACACGAACGGGCCCGGGAGCTCGCTACGGAGACACTGGCACTCGTTGGGGAAGCCCGGCCACGATCGACCGTCGACGCGTACTGGTCCGCCGCCACCGAGGCCGAGGCGCACCTGCTCTTGGGGAATCCGGATGCGGCCCGCACGTGCCTCGAGCGCGCGGAGCGGGAGGCCGCAGGCGACTACGGCGCCCGCGCGAGCACACGAATTCAGCTTCGCCTGATCTGCGACGCAGCAGCGATCGATCGATCGGTCCTGGAGCCGTTGCGGACGCCGTGCGTCATCCACTACTGCGGACATCGCATCGCCCCACCAGGGGCCGTCGGTCGATTCCCGGCCGCGGAGGAAGGCGCGGTGCGCGCCGAAGTACGACAAGCGCTCGACGTGGCAGGCGCCGGGTTCGGTTATGGAGCGCTCGCTTCCGGCGCAGACATCATCATCGCTGAGGCACTCCTGGAACGAGGCGCTGAGCTGCACGTCGTGCTTCCTTTCGGCGCGGACGAGTTCGTGGCGACGTCCGTCGAGGACTCCGGTGCCGAATGGATCGAGCGATTCAGAAACTGTCTCGGCGCTGCCACGAGCGTGACCATTGCCGCCGAAAGTCAGTACCTCGGAGAGCCCGTCCTCTTCGCGCACAGCGGCAACGTGGCGATGGGCGACGCCGTACTGCGGGCGAGCCACCTCGATACCGACGTCGAGCAACTTGCGGTCTGGGACGGACGTCCACCTGTGAACGAAGCAGGTACCGCGGTCGACGTCGGCGTATGGCGCACAAGTGGCCGCGCGACCCGGATCATCCACAGCAGGAGCACGCTCAGCACCGACGCGGCTGCCCAGACCAACCGAAGCCACGGTCGCCGAAGTGTTCGCGCCATGCTCTTCGCAGACGTCGCGGGCTACAGCTCTCTGTCCGACGCGCAAATCCCCCCGTTCCTGGACGCAGTGCTCACACCACTCGGCTCGAAACTGCGCGAGTACGAAGCCGGGACCGAGTACCTCAACACCTGGGGCGACGCGATCTTCGCCGTCCTCGAATCAGTCGAGCTCGCGGCCGACTGCGCCCTTGCACTCCAGGAAACGATCAAGAGTCTGGATCTGAAGCCGGTCGCACCGGGCGTCGAGCTCGGATTGCGGATCGGAGTGCACGCAGGTCCCGTCTTTGCACGCCCGGACCCGATCCGCGGCGACACGAACTTCTATGGCGAGGCGGTCGCCCGTGCCGCCCGAATCGAGCCGCGCACGCCGGTCGGCGAGGTCTACGTGACACACCCGTTCGCCGCGCTTCTCGCGCTCTCGGGCCGTGCTGACCTGGTATGCCAGTACGTCGGTAGGTTGCCGGCTGCGAAGGACTACGGGACATTCCCGATGTACGTGCTCACCCAGACCGATCTTCGTGATCCGTGAGGGCTCACCATCGCGCCTGCGACACGGCATCTTCGCACTCTGCACGATCGACGCGGAAGCAGGGAGCCGTCAGGGCCGGCGCAGTGGCGGGTCGAGCCGCGTCGCGCGCCCGCCGCGGTAGAGATCCGGCGGCTTGCCACCGGACGATCCGGGCTTGCCCCGTTTGCCTGTGGCCACCACGAACTTCGGCGTATTCAGAACTTTGCGCCGGAAGTTGGCGGGGTCGAGCCGGCTTCCCCAGACGGCCTCGTACACCGCGCGCAGGTCCGACAGCGTGAAGGTGCGCTCGACGAACTCGAGGGCGATCGGCGTGGACTCGAGCCATCCGCGCGCCACGCGGACACCGTCGCTGACGATCTCGTTGTGGTCGAATGCGAGCGTCAGCGCGGGATCCGGACCGAGGAGGCTGACCACGGGCGTGAGGCGAGCATCACGCGCGTCCGTCGCCGCTCGGATTGCACCGACCTCGGGAAGAAACGCGAGATACGCGACACTCACGACGCGCATACGGGGATCGCGCTTCGGCCGGCCGTACACCCCGAACTGGCGCAGGTGCTCCCTTTGCCTGACGCCTGTCTCCTCGCCAAGCTCACGCGCGGCGGCGTCGAGCAGGTCCTCGTCCTCTCGGACGAAGCCACCCGGGATGGCCCAGACGCCGGCGTAGGGCTCGCCGGCGCGCTCGACGAGCAGTACACACAGGGAGCCGTCGACGATGGTGAGCACGACCATGTCCACTGTCACCGCGAACGGCGGGAACGCGTACTTGTCGTAGTTGGCAGGCGCCCCTGCCTTGCTGCTCATGCAGGAACTCTAACACGAGTTTAGGTCGTCGTGACCCAGTGGTCGATATTTGCGTCTGATGGACTCACACTCTGGAGGAGCACCGATGACGCCGATCCCGACACAGCGGCCGAGCAGCGACGCCGAACCCCACGCGTGGGATCTTCGCGAGTCAGCGTCGGGCGAACCTCGGGTCGCCGGACAGCAGCAGGATGTGCGTCTCGACGTCGTCGTTCGAGCGACGCACGCGCTTCTCCACGCACGGTGACGGGTCCGCGACGTCGTGATGCTCACCGTCGTCGTCCGTGCAGTTCGGGATCGTGACGACCGGTCCGTCCGCCACCTTCTGGACGTAGATCGGGAACGTCGTGCTGCTCGTGACGACGGACTCGTCCCAGACGATCTTCAGCTCGGGCGGATTGCGCGGATCGTCGTAACCGGTGAACGGCGAGAGGTACAGGATCTTGCCGGCACACGGTTCGCCGGCGCAGAACGTGTCGATGTCCTTCGTCTCGACGCGGAGCGTGATCGGGGCACCCGACCCGGTGTTCGGCAGCTCGAAGGTCGCCACCACGGGGTTGGCGGCCGTCGGGGCGCGGCCGATCGAGATCGAACCGCCCGGCGGCACGAAGCCCCGCGCGTAACCCTGCCGGGCCGCGACGACCGTCGGCCCGGCGCTCCCGTGGGCGCTCGCGCCGCCGCCGGCCAGCACGTCGATGGTCGCGAGGAACGGCCCGCTCGAGCCCGGCGGGGTGACGAACACGACGTCGACCCCCCGCGAACCGCCGGCGGCGATCCCACCGAGCAGGCACGTGGCATGACCACCGCTGAACCCGCTGCACAGTCCGCGGCTCGGGGTGATCGAGATGGGCAGCGCTCCCGCCGGCACGCTCACGCCCGCGAGCGCGATCCCGATCGGATCCGGTCCCGCGTTCTTGATCGAGAAGTGCGTGCGGGCGAGGTTGCCGGCCGTGACGGTCCTCGGCGAGGCCGACGCCGTGACGCTGAGCCCACCGCCGCCGGTGACGGTGAACGAGCTCTGCATGAACGCGTACTGCGTGGCGTAGTAGTCGGAGCAGGAGGCGGAGATCGTGACCGGCCCACTGGGGAACGAGCTCGGGACGGTCAACGATGCGTGCAGCACGGGACCGACGCCCTGGGCACTGCCGTACGCGACGTTCTCCGGATCGGACGGGCTGAACATCGCGACCGACAGCACCGCCAGCGGCTGTTCCGTCCCCGGCGCGCACTCGCCCGCCACGTCGACGGCAGTGCCCGTCGGCCCGGAGGACGGGGTCACCGTGAGCGGCGGCAGCGCCGGCCCTCCCGTCACGTCGAACACGGCTCGTCCGTAGGTGGTGAACGTGTCGCTGCTGCAGACGCCTTCGACGAAGTACGGGCCGGCCGGAGAGTCCGCGGCCAGCACGAGGTTCGTCGAGCCGAGGAACGTGCCCGGGGGAATGTTCACCGAGGCGTACCCACCGCCGGTTCCACCGCCGGCCCGCGTCGCGCTGAGGAAGAGGAAGGCGGCGTTCGATGCCGAGCCGCACGGCGACGGGAGCGTGACCGTGGTCGTCGTGCCGGCCGGCCCGGACGTCGGGCTCAGTGTGACGGGCGGATTGGCCGCATCGGCCGACGGCGTGAGCGCGGTGAGACCGAACGCGACGAGCGCGACGGCGATACCGGCGGACCAGCGACGGGCGTGGTGGATCCTCACGGGTTGCCTCCTGGGGAGAGCGACGGGAATCGGCGGGCGCAGACCCCGGATGGGCCGGTGAACCGCCGGATGGCGGGAGACGTGGCGGAGGTGGCGACGGCGACCGGCACCGCGCCGGGACTGAACTGCACGGGGAGCCGGGCGACCCGACCCGGATCGACCTGTTGCAGAACCTCTGCGAAGGAGCGCAGCTGGAGCGGGCCCATGCCGTCGTCGACGGTCACCGCGGAGGAGAACGCGAGCAGCTTGCGCATCGACGACCAGGGGGCGAGCGCCGAGAGGCCCGACCGTGCACCCAGCGCGCCGAGCACCGCGCTCGCGCGCTCGCCCCGCTCGGTCGCGGTCGGTGCGACCGGCTCCCATCGGCCGCCCACCTCGCGCTCGGTCGTGCGCGAGCGCACCAGGGCCAGGGCCTGGTCGCCGTCGAGCCGGTGACGGCCGGCCGGCACCGCGAGACCCGTGACCCGATCACGCAGCGGGGCAGCGAAGGTGAGGTCGACACCGCCGACCGCGTCGATCGAGCTCCGGAGCCCGTCGAAGTGGACGACCGCGACATGGTCCACGGCGACCCCCAACGAGTGGCACGTGACGTCGACGAGCGACTGCAGCCCGCCGGAGAAGGTCAGCGCGTAGCGGGTCGGTACGTCACCAGGGGCCAGGACCACTAGGTCCCGGGGAACGTCGAGCATCGTCACCCGATCGCCGACCTTGCGGACGAGCAGCACGATGTCGGCGTGCTCCCCGGGCGACTGCGTCGCCGCCCCGAACTGCGCGCGGTCGGCCGCGGAACCGACGAAGGCACGCGAGTCGGATCCGACGAGCAGATAGGTGACCCCGTGGGTCGATCCCACCAGATCCACGTGCCGACGGTCGATGCGGAACCACACCGCACCGGCAGCCGTGGTCAGCGCCGCGACGAGCACCACGAGGGTGACGACGAGGAGCAGGACCAGCACGCGACCACGCCGCTTGCGCCGGGTTCGGCGACGAGACGATCGAGGGTTCACCGGTGGGCGACGGGGCGCATCGCGCAGCGTGCGAACGGGCCGCGCCTCAGTGATCGCACCCATGGCCCTGCCCCTGGATCGCCCACTCTTCTGCCGAGCCGGACAGTACGAACCGACGGATTCCGCGTCAAGCGAACACGGTGCGCGCCCGCGTCGCATCCGACACCGAGCGCGAGCCCAGCTTCACGGTCGGTCGTGCGCGTCGTCCTGTGAGGTGCGGATCCGCCGAGCCAAGGTGCGCAACAGGTTCCAGGCGATCGTGGCGTTCTGTTGCACGAGCGGCCGGAACTCCCAGTAGGTCAGGCCCTGACACACGAGATCGGTCGTCGCCGTGATCGTGGCCGTCCGGGCGCCGTCGTCGATGAGCGCGACCTCGCCGAAGTAGTCGCCGGCAGCGAGGTGCCCGATCTCCCGCCCGCCGAGCGTGACCGTCGCCTCGCCCGATTCGACGACGAAGAACGCGGCGCCGCCGGCGCCCTCCTTCGTGACCGTCTCACCGGCCTCGAACCGCCGCTCCTTGAACATCGCGGCAATGCCCTCGACGTCGCGTGGCGTCAGGCCGTCGAAGAACGGGATCCGCTCGATGACCTCGACCGTCTCGCTGTCGACGGGCGGCGGCGCCGGCCGCGGGCTGCTCCCCGCTCGAGTGACCGCCCGGCACTGCAAGAGGTACAGCCGCCCGCCGGCGAACGCCCACTCGATGTCGCGCGCCGGGCCGTACACCTCCTCGGCCTGCGCCGCGAGTGCGGCGAGCTCTGCCACCTGGTCGTCGTCGAGGCAGACCTGTTCGCGCTGCTCCCCCACGATCGCCTCTTCGTAGGTCCCGCCATCGGCCGCGGCCCGGATCGCGATCTTCTTGAACCCCGGCGTGCACTCGAGCACCTCGCCGGACGGAGCGATGCGGAAGCTGTCGGGAATCACGCGCCCGGCGACGACCACCTCGCCGAGGCCCCACGCAGCCTCGACGAGCCGCTCGTCGGCCTCGTTGACCGGATTCTTCGTGAACATCACGCCGGCGGTGTCCGCCGCGAGCAGCGACTGCACCACGACTCCCACACTCGGCCGCGTGAACAAGCCCACGCGCTGGCGGTAGGTGATCGCGGAGTCCGAGTTGGCCGACCACCAGATCTGGCGGACCGCCGACGGCACGTCGTCGATCGTCGGTACGTTCAGCAACGTGAGGTGCTGGCCGGCGAAGCTCGCGTCCGCGCTGTCCTCGTCGACGGCCGACGAGCGCACGGCCAGCGGCGTCGAGAGCCCGCGCGCGGCGGCGAGCACCTGCGCGATCGAACCGCGGTCGCCCGCGGCGATCTCCTCGACGACGGCTCCCGAGAGTGCGATGCCGGGTGGGATCGGCAGCCCGGCGCGATCGGCCGCACCGAGCCCCGTTGCCTTCGCGCCGAAGCGCGCGTCCTCGTGCGCGTCGGCGAGCGGGACGACCTCGGACATCGTCGCTACGAGAAGACGTGCACCTCGCCCGCGTCACCGTCGACGCGGACGCGGGCACCGTCGGGGATGAGGTCGGTGGCCTCCCGGGTCCCGACGACACCGGGGATCCCGTACTCGCGGGCAACGATCGCGGAGTGTGACAGCAGGCCTCCGGCGTCGGTGACGATCGCGCCGAGCAGCGGCAGCAGGATGTTGAACGCCTCGGTCGTCGACTCCGTGACGAGCACGTCGCCCTCCACGATTCGTCCGAACTCCGTCGGGCCTGCGACCCGGCGCGCCGTCCCCTCGTAGCTCCCGCCGCTTGCCGCCAGGCCGCGCAGCAGGTTCTCCTCGTGCTCGGCCTCGGAGCTGCCGAAGAGCTCGCCCATCGCGATTCCGACCGCGGTCATCACCCGCGCCACGCCCGGCGGCAGGCCCGACGGGTCCGGCGGTGGGGGCGCCGGCGGTCCGAGCGTCGGCGGCGCGTCCTTCGGACCGAGGGTGGTGCGCGCCGCGGCCCGGTTCGCGAGCTCCTCCGCCGGCGGCTCCGACGCGCCGCGCACGAGCGCGCACATCTCGTCGAGGCTCGCGTCGATCATGTGCTCGGGGTCGTACACGCCGCCCCGTGCGGCGACTCGCCGGCCGGCACCGAGCGCGGCGCGACGCATGATGCCCGACGCCCAGATGTCGCTGAACACTCCACGCTCGTCCCGCAGGCGGTACACGAGGCGTGCCTCGCCCAGAAGCTCGTCGAACTCGGCGCGGTGCTCCTCGGGCACCTCCGCCCGGATGCGGGCAATGCGCTCGTCGACCTCCGCCCTGTCGTCGGTGGTGCCAGCGAGGAACGACCGGATCGCGCGCACCAGCGAGTCGGGAAGCTCCAGCGCGTAGCGGCCGGCGATGTCGAAGCCGTCGAGGAGGCGACAACCGACCAGGTCGAGATACCCCGCCGTCGCCGCGCCGACCTCGCCGCCGGTCGCACGGAGCTCGGCGAGCACCTTCTCGGGGTCACCGTCGGACTCCAGGAGCGCACGGGCTCCGGCATCGGCCTCGAGCGCGCCGATCAGCCTGCCGAGCTCGTCGGACGCTCCGGCGGAGACCGGCGCGGAGCCCCGCATCATCGCGAGGACGTCGGACGGCGTGACCGTGGTCCACGCCGTGACGTGCGCGAGCAGGTCGCCGATCGGCACCATCGCCGACGCGGTGAAGCGCATGTGCTGGTACATCATCTCGCGGTGGTGGTCACGGCACCGCTCGAGGTACGCCGCGAGCTCGTCGTCCGAGAGCGCTTCGGTATCGACCGCCTGCAGCTCGCGGTGCCGCGCGATCGACGCCGGCTTCGCGACCTCGTCCCACTCCTGGAGCTGCTCCCGCCAGACCTTGCGCGCCCAGACCTCCTCGGCCCGGGCGAAGCGCTGCGGGATCTCCTCCTCGGGCGCCGGCCGCATCGTGCTGTACGCGAAGCCGTTGACGTACTGGCACTCCATACCCCCGAGCGGCGCACCGTAGAAGGCCATGAACTCCGAGGTCCCCCGCACGAACGGCTCGGGGTGCGTCTCCGCGAAGTAACGCGTCAGCGGACGGGGGAAGTGGACCGGATCGCGGTGCCAGGAGCCGGGTCCCGGCGGATCGAACGACAGCGCGGTCCCGACGTCGGTCATCGTGGCCTCCCCCTCGCGCCCTGGGGGCGCACCGCGTGGAGTATCACCGTGGCACTCCGGGGATGCAAGGGCTCACTGCGTCGACTGTCTCTCCACCGGCGGTCCTCGTGATGGCCAACGACAGTCGGGCCCGCTCAGCCCATCGGCGCGACCGCCGGGGGTGGCGTCAGGATCTCGCAGGTCCTGGCTCCCTCGGCGCGGCGTCGGCGCTCGGCGATGTACGAGCCGGCGATCTCGGTGCGCGGGGTCTCGTCGAGCGCGCGGGCGACGTCGCTCACCGCGAGGACCTCACGGCGCATCCGGCCGAAGTCGACGGCCCGCTCACCGAACGACGGCGCCCACAGCGACCACGGGCCGGTGATGGCCGACGTCGTCGGGAGCAGGTGCGCGTTGAAGTTGCCGCCGAGGCCACCCTGCGCGCAGTACTGCGGCACGCGGTCGGCGACCGGCGCCTCGGTCCCCTTGAGGACGGCGGTGCGGTCGAGCTTGCGCCGCTTCACCGCGTCGACGGCGGCACGCACGAGGGGCGGGCTCTCCTCGGGCGCCGACCACACGATCGGCTCGCCGCGTCCGGTGTACCGCAGGCGATGGTTCGGGCCCGCCGGCAGGATCTCGCGGGGCGCGAGGTGCTCCATCGACAGCACGAACGCCACCGTGCCCTGGTCGAAGTCGTCGTCGAGCTCCTGGGCGTAGCGGAACGTGCCGTCGTCGGTGAAGCCCAGGTGGTCCGTCGTGAGGGCGAACTCGACGTCGCGATGCCGGCACGCGCGCGGCAGGCCACCGAGGTAGCGGGCCAGGGCGAGGACGCCGGCCGGCCCGTTCTCCTGCACCCACGTGACGCCGTCGGTGTGGGTGTTCACCACGATGCGCTCGCGGGTCTGCCCGGTCAGCGTGCCGAACAGGTTGCGCGTCCGGGCCCTGTCCCACTTCGCCCGCACGGCGACGCGCGCGGTGCGGCCCTGCGCCGCGAACCGCCTGATCGCGGCGGCCTCATCGCCGCCGGCGTAGACCGCGGGCACGTGGAAGCGCGTGCCGGAGTGCGGGTCCCAGTAGCCGCGGACCTGCGCGGTCGGGACGTCCCAGAGGAAGACGACCCCGGCCGCGCCCGCCTTCCCTGCATCGACGAGCGTGGGATCGAGCGGGCTCGCGTACGGGCGCTCGTAGTTCCCGGTGCTCGGGAAGTCGGGAGTGATGTGGTGCGCGATCGCGGGGAACACGCCGTAGGGCGTCGCCGTGGGCGGCACCTCGCGCAGGACGATCCTGCCCTGGGCGTTCGCGGCCGTGATCGCCTCGCCGTTCGGGATGTGGACGAGCTGCCCGCGGCTGCCCGCCGCCGAGGTCGGCAGGGTGAACGGCACCGCGCCGGCCACGGGAACGACCTTCGTCGCGCCGCCCACTCGCACCGTGAGCCCGCCGGCGCGCGCGAGGTCGCGGCCCGGCGCGCCGTGTGCCTTCGGGAGCGGCTGCCAGCGGTCGATCGTGTACGGGTCCGAACGCACCTTCATTCCCGGGATGGCACGCAGCTCGCGCTCCAGCCAGGCCAGCTCGCGCCGGTGTTGCGTGCTCCCGGGTGAACGCAGACCGAAGCCGGCGAGCTCGGCGCTCAGCGCGCGCAACTCAGCCGCACTGGCGAACGCGCCGTCATCGACCGTGGCCGAGCACCCGGTGGCCGCGCCCGCGGCCGTCGTGAGCGTGAACGGTCCGGGGTCGACGCCACCCGCCGCGACGACCAGCGTCGAGACGCACGTGATCGCGGTGGCGACCCGTGCGAGCCGCGCGGCGCAGGACCGGTGCCGCGTCCAACGCTGCGCCCGTCGGGCGCCTCTGTCGTTCTCGGCCATGCCCATTCCTATGCGGTCGACGCGGCGCGCCGCCAGCAGTGCGGGCGCGTAAGGTCGAGGAGATGCAGGTGGAGCCCTTCGCACCCGGCGACGCGGACGTGTTCGTCGCCGGCCTCCTCGGGGCGATCGACGTCGACGGCGGGCCCACCGACGAGCAGCTCGCGGTCCTCCGCGCGTTCGTCACCCACCTGTGGAAGCGGCCCGACCTCGATCCCGCGACGATGACCGCGTTGCGTCCGAGCGAGGTCGCGGACCGGTTGCCGGACGACGACGCGCGGCTGCGGTTCTGCGAGATGCTCATGACGCTCGAGCTCTGCCGGCACCCGCAGTCGGCCGCCCAGGTCGAGTGCGCCGAGGAGTGCGCGGCCGCGCTCGGCGTGACCGGCATCGCGATGGAGACGACGCGCACCGCGCTCGAGCAGGGCACCGAGGTGGTCGCGGCCGACCTCGAGCGCCTCTACGGCGAGATCCTGCCCGAGGTCTCCGAGCGTTCCCTGCGCGACCGGTACCTGCATCTCGACGCACCGGATCCCGCGCTGGGCGACCGGCTCCGCGCGCTGGCGGACCTCCCCGCGGGATCGCTCGGCCGCGCGTACCTCGCGTTCTACGAGCGCAACGGCTTCCCGCTCCCCGGCGACGACGTCCACCTGCCGGCGCACTACGTGAACCACGACATGAACCACGTGATCACCGGCTACGAGCCGACCGCACCCGGCGAGATCGCCCGGTCGGGGTTCCTCGTGGCCGCGAACGCGAGCCGCCACAACTGGCTGGAGTTCCTCCTCACGATGTCGATCCACGAGTCCG
>CAZXCB010000016.1:0-25905 GCA_964639075.1 uncultured Bifidobacteriaceae bacterium
GCGTCCTCGATGCTCTCGACGCCGTCACCGTCGCCGTCGGAGTCGTCGGCGTCGAGGATGTTGTCGCTGTCGATGTCGGACTCGACGCAGCTGTCGTCGTCGAGACCGTCGCCGTCGATGTCGTCCTCGACGGTCGAGGCATCCTCGACGTCGTCACCGTCGATGTCGTCCTCGGCCACGTCGGCGTCGGCCAGGCCGTCACTGTCGACGTCGCCCTCCCAGACCGAGCGGTCCGAGACGCCGTCGCCGTCGATGTCGGACTCGAGGGACGAGTCGTCCGGGCGGCCGTCGCCGTCGATGTCGTCCTCGGCCGCGTCGTCGTCGGCGAGGTCGTCACCGTCGACGTCGTCCTCGAGCTCGGAGACGTCGGGCAGGTCGTCACTGTCGATGTCGAGCTCCAGCAAGGACCCGTCGCTCCTGCCGTCACCGTCGATGTCGCCCTCGACGAGCGAGTCGTCGGGGCGGCCGTCGCCGTCGATGTCGTCCTCGGCCGCGTCGTCGTCGGCCAGGCCGTCACCGTCGACATCGTCCTCGGCCGCGTCGTCGTCGGCCAGGCCGTCACCATCGATGTCCAGCTCGCGCGGGGAGGTGTCCCCGAAGCCGTCACCGTCGATGTTGCGCTCGAGGAGGTCGTCGTCGGCCAGGCCGTCGCCGTCGATGTCGCCCTCGGCCGCGTCGTCGTCGGCGAGGCCGTCTCCGTCGATGTCGCCCTCGAGGGACGAGTCGTCGGCCAGGCCGTCGCCGTCGATGTCCAGCTCGTAGACGCTGCCGTTCCAGAGGCCGTCACCGTCGGTGTCCGGCTGCGTCGTGGCGGCTGCCGCGGCGGCGGAACCCGTCAGCGCCGCGGCGCCCGAGAGCGCGAGGACCAGCGTCGCCCCGGCGACACCGACCCGAGCCCGCAGCGGGCGCGGCACACCACGCCGGAAATTCGAATGCAACATCTGGACCCCCCATCCCGGCCGACCCAGTGTCGACGTACCGGCACACTGACGGCGACCGCCGGAGAGGTCAACGCACCGTAGGCCAGCATTGTGCAAAGGTTTCGACAGGTTGCCGGTGGAGGAGCCTCCGACCGGACGTTCCGTTTCGTCCGAGTTGCTGAATTCGGGTCAACGCTGCGGACCCTCGGGCCCGCGCGCGCGGGCCGATGGTCCCTCCCCACGGGTGTGGCGCGTGTCGCAGTGTGGGCGCCGACCTACCCGACACCGAAGGGGCAACTGATCATGCGTCGTCGCACGCTCGACCTGTTCTTCGTCATCGGGGGCTTCGCCCTCGCCTTCCTGCTCGCGACCCTCGGCTTCGTGCTCAAGTCCAACGCCGACTTCGCCAACGACTACGTCCACAACCAACTCTCGGAGCAGAAGATCAACTTCACGCCCACCGCGGGGCTCAGCCCCGACGAGAAGAAGGTGACCTGTCTCGTCAAGTACCAGTCGGAGGCGCTCACCACGGGCCCGCAGGCCGAGTGCTACGCGAACGAGTACATCGCCCTGCACCTGACCGAGGTCAACGACGGCAAGACCTACGCCCAGACCAGCGGCGAGTCGCGTGCGGCCAAGGAGGAGGCGGAGGCGGCGAGCGAATCCGGTGCTGCGAACGCGGCATCCCTCGAGGAGCAGGCCACCGTGCTCGACGGCAAGACCCAGACGCTGTTCCGCGGCGAGACGCTCCGCGGTCTGCTGCTGACCTCGTACGGGTTCAGCGAGTTCGGACGCAAGGCGGACCAGGCGGCCACCGTCGCGTTCATCGTCGCCCTGGTCCTGTTCCTCGCCTCCATCGCCGGCGTGGTCCACCTGGTCCGGACCCCGAAGGATCAGACCGTCGAGTGAGCCCACGGGGCCGAGGGGTGTCCGGTATTTCGGATTCGCGTAGACTCCTCGGCCCCGGCCGCCCTCCGACGCCGGGCCCGATTCCGCGAAAGGTCGGCGCGGCATGCGCGAGCAGGGATGGCGCCTCCTCCGGGACGGCCGACGGCTCACGATCACGGTCGTCGTCGCGACGCTCGCGTTCCACCTGCTCTACCTGCTGGGCACGACCCACGAGCTCGCCGAGCTCGTGCTCCACGAGGACAGCGCGGTCGAGACGGTCACGTTCCTCGCGCTCTTCGCCGCCAGCGCCATCGGGTTCGTCGTCGCGCGGCGCGCCCGCCGGGCCGCCGCCCCCGGCCTGGTGTGGGGATTCTTCCTGCTGTTCGCCGTCGGCCTGCTCGTCGTCGGCATGGAGGAGATCTCGTGGGGACAGTGGCTCTTCTTCTGGAAGACGCCCGCCAGCTGGCGGCACCTCAACGCGCAGGGTGAGACCAACCTGCACAACCTGGGCGGCCTGTGGGGCCGCAGCGAATGGCTCCGGCTCATCTTCGCCGGCGGCGCGCTGCTCGGCGTGTGGTCGAACCGCGTGCCACGCCTGCGCCCCATCGCGACACCACCGGTGCTGACGGGCTACTTCGCGTTCACGACGCTCTACGTGCTGGTCGACCTCGTCGACGACCTGATCCCGGGCACGCCCTGGCTGCTCTCGACCTTCAGCCCGATGTCGGAATGGGTCGAGATGCTCATCGCCCTCGGCGCGCTCGCCTACTTCCTCATCAAGGCACGCGACCTCCGCGAGACCCCCGCCGAGGTGCAGCTCGCAGCGTCCGTCGCACACGACTGAACGTCACGACCGAGTGCCCGGGGCGGGATTCGAACCCGCACGTCCTTGCGGACAGCGGATTTTGAGTCCGCCGTGTCTGCCATTCCACCACCCGGGCGAGGTGCGTCATGTTGACACCTGAGCGCGGTCGGCTCCGGCACTAAGTTCCGGGCCCACCGGGCAGGAAGTGGAGGCGCATGAGCGGGAGCACACTCGAGCGAGCGCAGCCGGCACCCGCCCCCGGCCGGTCGGCGCGATGACGGTCACCGCCGCGGTCGTGTTCCCGGGGCAGGGCACGCAGACCCCCGGGATGGGCGCGCCCTGGCGCGACCGGCCGGAGTGGAGTCTCGTTGTCGACCGCGCCGAGGCCGCGCTCGGCGAGCCCCTCGCGCACCTCGTGCTCGACGCCGACGCCGACGAGTTGCTGCGCACCCGCAACGCCCAGCTCGCCGTCCTCCTGACCTCCCTCATGGCCTGGGAGGCGGTCGCGCACCGCGTCCGGCCCGTTGCGTTCGCCGGCCACTCCCTCGGCCAGGTCACCGCCCTCGTCGCCGCCGGAGTCCTCGGATTCGACGCCGGGATCCGCTTCGCCGCGGTCCGTGCCGACCGGACCCAGGCCGCGGCCGACGCCGCGCCCGGCGCGATGGCCGCACTCCTCGGCGCCACCCTCGAACAGGCCGAGGCCGGATGCGCGGCGTCACCCGAGTGCTGGATCGCGAACGACAACGCGCCGGGCCAGGTCGTGATCGCCGGGACCGTCGACGGGCTCGCGGCCGGCGTCGAGGCCGCGAAGTCGGCAGGGGCGCGGACCGCGCGGACCCTGCCGGTCGGGGGCGCGTTCCACACTCCGCTGATGCAGCCCGCGGCCGACGCGCTCGTGGCGGACCTCGCCGACGTCGAGCTCGCCGCACCGGCGGCGGCCGTGGTGTCGAACGACGACGGCCGGCCGTATCTCGACGGTGAGGGCTGGCGGGCGCGCTCCGCCGCGCACGTCGCGACACCCGTGCGCTGGCGCCTCGTGCAACCCGCGCTCCTCGAGCTCGGGGCGACGCGCGTCCTCGAGGTCGGTGTCGGCTCGATGCTCGCCGCGTTGGCCAAGCGCACGATCGCCGGGACACCCGTCACCGGCATCGCCACCCCCGACGACGCCGAGGACCTCGCATGACCGCCGGGCGCGTCGCGCTCGTCACCGGCGCGTCACGCGGGATCGGGCGTGCGATCGCGGTCCAGCTCGCGGCCGCCGGCGCGCGGGTCGCGGTCGGCTACGCGAGCGGTGCCGACGCCGCCGCCGACACCGTCGCGAGGATCACCGCGGCGGGCGGCGCCGCCGAGGCGGTCGAGATCCACGTGGACGACGCCGAGTCGGTCGACACCGCCTTCGCCGCGATCGAGGCCGGCATCGCGCCCGTCGAGATCCTCGTGAACAACGCCGGCGTCACCGGCGACGCGCTCGTCATGCGCATGCGGGACGAGGAGTGGGCCCGGGTGCTCGACGTCGATCTCACCGGCGCCTTCCACACGATCCGGCGCGCGACGCCCAAGATGATGCGGGCGCGCTTCGGGCGGATCGTCAACATCTCGTCGGTCGTCGCCCACGTGGGCGGCCCGGGCCAGGCCAACTACGCCGCGGCCAAGGCCGGGCTGGTCGGCCTGAGCCGGTCGGTCGCCCGTGAGCTCGGCAGCCGCGGGATCACCTGCAACGTGGTGGCGCCCGGACCCATCGAGACCGAGATGACCGCCGCGATGGGCGACGCGTGGCTCGCCACGGTCGCGGGGCTCGTCCCCGTCGGCAGGGCCGGAACCGTCGAGGAGTGCGCCGCGGCGGTGGCCTACCTCGTCTCCGACGCGGCGGCCTTCGTGACCGGCACCGTGCTGCCCGTCGACGGCGGCCTGGGGATGGGAACGTGAACGAGCCGCCATGGAACCACCGCGTTCGGCTACAACTGGGCCCCACGCAGACCCCCGATCCCGTGGCCGAAGGAGCAGACAACTGATGGAGCGTGACGAGGCACTGGCCGCGATCCGCGACGTCGCCGTCGAGGTGCTGAGCGTCGAGCCGGAGACGGTCGTCGAATCCGCCCGCTTCGCCGAGGACCTCGATGCCGATTCCCTCGACCTGGTCGAGCTGGTCATGGGACTCGAGGAGCGATTCGACGTCGCGATCCCCGAGGAGGACCTCGAAGGCGTCGCGACGGTCGGCAACGCCGTCGATCTCGTGCTCGCGAAGGCCGCGCAACGCGCATGAGCAACGCGCTCGACCACCGGGGGCGACCGCGAGTCGCGGTCACCGGGGTCGGGCTGCACACACCCGCGGGCGTCGGGCTCGCGGCGAACTGGGACGCCCTGCTCGCCGGACGATCCGCTGCCGCTCCGATCTCCGCGTTCGACTCGTCGCCGCTGCCGGTGCACTTCGCGTGCGAGGTCCGGGACTTCGATCCCGTGCCGTACCTCGGCCCGAAGGAGAGCCGACGCATCGACCGCGGTGCGCAACTCGGCTTCGCGGCCGCGATGGACGCGCTCGCCGACGGCGGCGATCCCGGCGCGGACCCGGCACGGTGCGCGGTCGTGGCCGGGACGGGGATCGGCGGTCTCGTGACCCTGGAGACCCAGATCGAGCTCTACCAGCAGAAGGGGCCCGACCGCGTCAGCCCGTTCTTCGTCCCGATGATGATGCCCAACGCCACCGCGGGACTCGTCGGGATCCACCTCGGCTGGACCGGGCCGATGCTGTGCGTGAGCACCGCGTGCGCGGCGAGCGCGAACGCGATCGGCGAGGCGGCCCGTCTCGTCCGCGACGGCACCATCGACGTCGGGCTCGCCGGGGGCACCGAGGCGTCGCTCATCGCGCCCACGGTCGCCGCGTTCGCCCGCATGGGCGCGCTCAGCAAGCGCAACGACGATCCGGAGCACGCGTCCCGCCCGTTCGACGCCGACCGGGACGGCTTCGTGATCGGCGAGGGTGCGGCGTTCGTCCTGATCGAGCGCTACGACCGGGCCGTGGCCCGCGGCGCCCGCATCTACGGCGAGATCGCCGGCTACGGGGTGAACTCCGACGCGTTCCACGTCACCGCGCCGTCACAGGGCGGTGCGGGTGCCGCCGCGTGCATGCAGCTCGCACTCGACGACGCGGCACTGCCGGCGTCTGCGATCGGCCACGTCAACGCCCACGGCACGTCGACCGAGCTCAACGATCAGGCCGAGGCGGAGGCGATCCGCAAGGTCTTCGGCGACGCGCCGCCGCCGGTCACCGCACCCAAGGGCGTCACCGGTCACCTCATCGGCGCGGCCGGCGCGATCGAGGCGATCGTCGCCCTGCACTCCGCGCGTGAAGGGTTGGTCCCACCGGTGGCGAACCACGAGCAGCTCGCCGAGGACTGCGCGCCGCTCGACGTCGTCGCCGGGGAGCCGCGCCAGATCAGGCCCGCGCCGGTCGTGTCGAACTCGTTCGGCTTCGGCGGTCACAACGCGTCGCTCGTGCTGGTGCCAACCGACTGATGCTGCTCGACCGCAAGCGGATCCTCGTCACCGGGGTGCTCACCGACGCGTCGATCGCGTTCGCGGTCGCCCGCGTCGCGCAGGAGCAGGGTGCCGAGGTCGTCCTCTCCTCGTTCGGACGGATCGCGCGACTCACCGAACGCACCGCCCGCAAGCTCCCGTCACCGCCCGAGATCGTCGAGCTCGACGTCACGAGCTCCGAGGACCTCACCGCGCTGGCGGAGCGCCTGCCGTTCGACCTCGACGGCGTGGTCCACGCGATCGGCTTCGCGCCACCCTCGTGCCTCGGCGGCGGGTTCCTCGACGCACCCTGGGAGGACGTCTCGGTCGCGATGCAGGTGTCGGCGTATTCGTTGAAGGCGCTCGCCGTCGCCGCGCTCCCCCGCCTCGCGGACGGTGGCTCGATCGTCGGGCTCGACTTCGACAACCAGCACCACGCCTGGCCGGTCTACGACTGGATGGGCGTCGCCAAGGCTGCGTTCGAGTCGACCGCGCGCTACCTCGCCCGCGAGCTCGGGCCGCGCCGGATCCGCGTCAACCTCGTCGCCGCCGGACCGCTGCGCACCCTCGCGGCGAAGTCCATCCCCGGCTTCGACCAGTTCGAGGCCGTGTGGGACCAGCGCGCACCGCTCGGCTGGGACATCCGCGACACCGAGCCCGCGGCCCGCGCCGTCGCCGCGCTCCTGTCCGACTGGTTCCCCGCCACCACCGGCGAGATCGTGCACGTCGACGGCGGCTACCACGCCATCGGCGCCTGAGCGCCGGGTGGATCAGGTCGGTTCGGACACCGCGCGGTCCCGTCGGCGCCGGGCGAACTGGAGGTACAGCGACGGCACCACGAACAGGTTCAGCAGCGTCGACGTGATCAGTCCGCCCACGATCACGATGGCCATCGGGTACTCGATCTCCTGACCCGGGACACTCCCGCTGGCCAGGAGGGGCACGAGCGCCAGCCCGGAGCACAGCGCGGTCATCACGATCGGCGACACCCGCTCGTGGGCGCCACGCAGCACGAGATCCGGTCCGAACACCTCGCCTTCGTGCTCCTCGAGATGCTGGAAATGGCTGATCTGCATGATGCCGTTGCGCGCGACCACGCCGAGGATCGTGAAGAAGCCGACGAGCGAACCGAGCGAGATGATCCCGCTCCCGAACAGGTAGGCGGAGATCAGGCCGCCCACGAGCGCCATCGGCAGCGTGAAGAACGAGAGGAGCGCGAGGCGGACGCTGCGCATCGACGTGAGCAGGAGGAAGAAGATGCCGATCGCCGCGACCATCCCCCAGAAGAGCAGCCGCCGGTTGCTCTCCTGGCGCTCCTTGTACTCACCCTCGACCTCGGTGCGGAAGCCCAACGGCAGGGCGACCTTCTTGAGACGGGCCTCGACGTCGTTGGCGACCGAACCCAGGTCACGGCCACGCACGTTCGTACCGACCTCGATGGTCCGCGCGACGTCCTGGTGGTGGATCTCGTTCGGCGTCACGTCGATCCGGACGTCGGCGACCTCGTCGAGGCGCACGACCCCGCCCGACGGGGTGTCGATCGGGAGCGCCCGGATCGCCGCGAGACTGTTCCGCGACTCCGGCGTGCTCCACACCTGGACGTCGAACGCCTTGCCGTCGCGGAAGATGTCGCCGACCTCCTCGCCCGCCACGTACGTGGCGGCCATCCGCCGCACGTCACCCGGCTTGAGGCCGAGCCGCTCGGCCGCGGCGAGATCGACCTCGACCTCCACCTGCGGGACGTCGGCCAGCAGCTCCACGGTCTCCTCGATGGTCCCCGGAACCGACGCGATCGCCTTGCGGACCTTCTCGCCGCTCGCCCGGAGCTTCTCGAGATCGTCCCCGAAGATCCGCACGACGATCGTCTCGCTCGAGCCGCCGGAGAGCACCTCCTTGATGCGTTCCTTGAGGTAGGTCTGCACGTCCCGCCGAAGGCCCGGGTAGCCGCTGACCACGTCCTGGATCTTGGCGACGGTCTTGTCGTAGTCGGCGTCCGTATCGACGCTGATCCAGTTCTCCCCGAAGTTCACCCCGACGACCTCGTCCATGAGGAAGGCCTGGCCGATGTGCGCACCGAAGTTGCGGACACCCGGAATCGCCTGGAGCTCCTTCGCCGCCGCCACGGTGATCCGGGTCTCCTCGTCGACCGAGGTGTCCGGCTTGGTCACCCAGTGCATGAGGAAGTCGCGCTCCTTGAACTCCGGCAGCAACTCCTGGCCCAGCTGCGGCAACACGGCGACGCCGAGGAGGACGATGACCCCGACCGCGGCGTAGGCAGCCTTCGGGGCGCGTACGACCGGGCGGAGCAACCGCATGTAGCCGCGCTGGAGGCCGCCGACGACGGGTGACTCCCGCCGCCCCAGCGACGCGTTCTTGAGGAGGATCATGCTGAGCGCCGGCGTGGTGATCAGCGCGACGAGCATCGACACGACGACCGCCAGCGCGTACGACGACGCGAGCGGTCGGAAGAACGACCCGGTGAGGCCGGTCAGGAAGAAGATAGGCAGGAGCGCGAGCGCCTCGATCATCGACGCGTACACGACGGCGCCGCGCACCTCGATCGACGCGTCGTAGATCACCTTGGCGACGCTGCGGCCGTCCGGCGCGCGGCGGTGCTCGCGCAGGCGGCGGACGATGTTCTCCGTATCGACGATCGCGTCGTCGACCACCGCCCCCAGGGCGATGATGAACCCGGCGAGGACCATCGTGTTGATGGTGGCGCCGCGCACGTGCAGCACGAAGAGCGACGCGATCAGCGAGATCGGGATGGTGACGAGGCTGATGAGCGCGCTGCGCCAGGAGTAGAGGAACAGGAGGAGCACCACGACGACGAGCAGCGAGCCGAGCACCAGCGCGTCGGTCAGGTTGTCGATCGCGAGCTCTACGAAGCTGGCGGGACGGAAGATCGTCGTGTCGACCTCGACCCCTCGGAGCCCCGGCTCGAGATCCTCGATCGCCGCCTCCACCCCGTTGGTCACGTCGACGGTGTTCGCCCACGGGAGCTTCTCGACGATGAGCATCAGCCCCGGGCCACCGTTGATCACGGCGTCGCCGACGAGCGGCTGGTGGTCGACCTTGACGTCCGCGACGTCTCGGAGCAGCAGGGGCGCTCCGTCGGTGCCCGCGGCGACGGGAACCTTGCCGAGGTCCTCGGGACTGCGGATCGCCAGCTTGTGGACCACGTCGAGCTGCTGGTTCGGCGTCTCGACCGCACCCCCGGTCCCGATGAACCCACCATCGGAGAACCGCAGCAGGCCGGCGTCGAGCGCGTCGGCCGTGGTGCCCATCACCTGATCGAGCGAGACGCCCGCCTCGGCCAGCCGCTCGGGGTGGACCTGGACCTGGAGCTGCTCGAGCTGCTCCCCCCAGATCGGCACGTTGGCGACACCCGGCACGCGCAGCAGGCGCGCCCGGATCTTCCAGTACGCCAGCGTCGAGAGCTGCATCCGGTTGATCCGCTCGGACGACAGGCCGATCTTCATGACGCGGCTGGTCGACGAGAGCGGCTGGATCATGACCGGTGGCGCCGCCCAGGTCGGCAGCGTCTTGGCGACGACAGCCATCCGCTCGTCGACCTCCCGGCGCGCCTTGAGCACGTCGGTTCCCGACTCGAAGACCAACACGATCGACGACAGCTGGGGCACCGACTTCGAGCGCATGAGATCGAGGCCGGGCACGCCGTTGAGCGCCTGCTCCATCGGGACCGTGACGAGCTCTTCGGTCTCGGATGCCGTGAGCCCCAGCGTCATCGTCTGGATCTCGACCTTGGGCGGCGCGAACTCCGGGAAGACGTCGACCTTCGAGTGGCGCAGCTGACCGACGCCGACGACGACCATCGTCACCGCGAACGCGACGACGATGAACCGGAACTTCAGGCTCGACCGTACGATCCAACTCAGCATGTCGGGTGCGGCTCCCGGCTCCGGTCGGGCGGCGTCAGCCGCCGATGCCCTGCTCGACGCCGAAGAGCTCCGCCGTCCCGACGACCACGACCTCGGATCCGGCCGGCGGTCCGGCCGACAACGTCGCCTGGTCGCCCTCCACGCTCGCGACCGTCACCGGGGTGCGTCGATAGGTCAGCTCGCCCGGACTCGCGTAGACGAAGGTCGCTCCCTCGGCGTCGTAGACGATCGCGCCGTACGGGACCGTCGAGCCCTCGAAGGTCACGGTCTCCAGCCCGATCCGCGACACCCCCCGGTCGGTGAGAACCACGCGCGGCACATCCGAGCCCTCGACGACCTCGAGCTGGGCGGCGGGGTCGCCGCGGCTCTCGCTCGCCGTCACCTTGTCCGCGCAGCCGGACGTGACGAACGCGCCGACGAGCAAGATCGACGCCAGCCAGATGCGGTTCCGGTCCATCACAGCCTCCCTAGGCGTTCACGGGGATTCGAGCGGCGTCGGAGTCGTCGGAGCCCTCCGGGGGCGCGCCCAGCTCACGATCGAGGTCCTCGCGTCCACCCTCCGGACGTCGTCCGAATGCGAGGTGGAGGCCGGGGACGACGAACAGGGTGACGAAGGTCGCCGTGACGATCCCTCCGATCAACACCACCGCCATCGGGTGGAGGATCTCCAGCCCGGCACCCGACCCGGCGATCAGCACCGGCAGGTAGATCGCGACCAGTGCGACCGCCGAGACCAGGACCGCCCCGAGTCGCAGACCGCCGGCTCGCGCGACCAGCTCGGCGCCGAACTCCTCGGAGGGAGCGTCGTCCTCGAGCTGCTGGGCCGTGCGCACCAGCACCACGATGCCCCGCGCCGCCACCGCGACCAGTCCGAGGAACCCTGCGATGGTCCCGATGGTGATCGCGTCGCCGTCGATCACCGTCGCGACCACACCACCGCTCGTCGCCGCGACCAGCGCCAGGAACGTGACCGCCGCCATCTTCCAGCTGCGGAAAGCCGCCTGGAGCAGGAGGAAGACGCCGAGCGCGATGACCAACACGGAGAGGAGGAACGCGGAGGACGAGGAGCTGTCGGACTCGAAGTCCCGGAGCACCTCCGCGTGGTAGTCGAGTGGGAAGCCGACGGACCGCATGCGCGCCGCGAGCTCGTCGGCGACCGCGCCGGTGTCACGTCCGCTCACGTCGATGCCGACGTCGAGGTAGTGGGAGACGTCGGCATGGCGGATCACGTTCGGACTCGGCACCACGCGGACGTCGGCCACCTCGTCGAGCGCGACGCTTCCACCGCCCGGCGTCTCCAGCCGCATGCGCCGGACCGCCCCGACGTCGCGCCGGTTCTCCGGCGTACCCCAGACGGCGACGTCGAAGATCTTCTGCTCCTCGAACAGGCTGCCGACGACGACACCGGAGATGAGCGTGGCCGCGGCGCGGCGTACGTCACCGGGCTTGATGCCGACCGACTCCGCCCGCTCGAGGTCGACCTCCACCTCGATCGTGGGCTCCATCGTGGGCAGCGCCACCTCGGGCCGCCGCGCGCCGTCGACGCGGCGCGCCAGGTCTGCCACCTTCTCCGCTTCGCTGCGCAGCTGCGCGAGGTTCGGTCCGAAGACGCGCACCGTGAGGTCACGACCGGCGACGCCCTCCGGGTCCACGAGAATGCTGTCGATCCGCTCTCGTGGGTAGGTCAACACCTGCGACGCGAGACCGGGATAGCCCGCGAGCGTCTCCTCGATCGTTGCGAGCGTCTCGCCGTAATCGGCGTCCGCACCGATCGCGACCCACAGCTCGCCCGCGTTCGTCCCGACGATCTGGTCACCGAGCACCGCCCGGCCCACGTGGGCCCCGGCGGAATCGACGCCGGGGAGGGTCTGGAGCTCGGCGGCCGCGCGGCGCGTGACGCGCGCCATCTCGGACAGCGACGTGCCCGGGACCGCGTTCCACCGGACGAGGAGGTCACGGTCCTGGAACTCGGGTACGAGCGAGGTGTCGCGTTCGAGGAGAGGGAGGCCGACGAGGCCGACCACGAGCAGGCCGACGAGGGTGATACCCGTGAGCACGGGCCGAGCGAGGAAGCCCCCGATCGCGCGGCTGTAGTGCGCAGCCGACCAACGCACGAGAGGTGACTGGGTCGCGCCGCTGCCGTTGGCCCGCAGCAGCGACCGCATGGCCGGTGTCACGGTGAGCGCCACGATGGCCGACACGATGATCGCACCGGCGTAGGACAGTGCCAGCGGATCCAGGAAGGCACCGATCTCTCCGTGGAGCAGCGCGATCGGCACGAGCACGAGCAGGGCGATCGCCGTGGCGTAGCCGAGAGGACCGCGGACCGCGACGATCGAACCCACCGGGTCCGGCGAGTCGTCGTCCTCGCGTTCGACCCCGACCACGGAGTCGTCGACCAGCACCGCCAGCGCGAGGACGAGCCCCGCGATCGTCATGGCATTCAGCGACTCGCCGCGGAAGGCGAGGACCGCCACCCCGGCCGCGAGCGCGACCGCGATGCCGATGAGCGCGACGACGGTGCGACGCCAATCGAACAGCAGCAGGCCGAGCGCCAGGATCAGGAGGACACCGGACACGATCAACGTGGTGCGCAGGGCGTCGTCGGACTGCTCGACGTAGCGCGCCGGGCGGAACACCGACGTGTCGATCTGCACGTCGCCGAGGCCCGGCCGCATCTCCTCGAGCGCCTGGTCGAGATCCTTGGTGACCTCGAGCGCGTTCGCCTCTGGGAGCTTCTCCACCACGATGAACAGGCCCGGCTGGTCCGTCAGCACGGCGTCGCCGATGAGCGGCTGGTGATCCTCGACGACATCGGTGACGTCACCGAGACGGCGGATCCCGTTCCCGTCAGCCGCGCCGGCATCGCCTTCGAGGGGGACGCGGGCGAGATCCGCGGGGCTCCTGATCGGCAGCTCGTGGCGGACGCCGATCCGTTGGCTCGGGGTCTCGAAGAACCCGCCCACTCCCGGGGTGGACGCCTCGAGGAAGGTGAGCGGCGACGTCCACAGGGCGTTGCCCGCGGTGCGGATCACGTCCTCGAGCGCGACACCGGCGTTCTCGAGCCGCACCGGGTCGACCTGCACCTGGAGCTGCCTGTCGCGCTGCCCCCAGATCGCGACGTTGCCGACGCCCGGCACCCCCATCAGGCGGGGGCGGATCGACCACCGGGCGAGCACCGAGAGATCGATCAGCGACAGGTCCTCGGACGACAGTCCCACCATCATGACCCGGCTCGTCGACGAGAGCGGCTGGAGCATCTGGGGAGGTTGCGACACCTGCGGGAGGCCGTGGGCCTGCGTCAGACGCTCGTTCACGACCTGGCGGGCCCGACCGACGTCGGTGCCCGGCTCGAAGACGAGCTCGATCCGGGAGACCCCCGCGACCGACTCCGAGTGGATCGCGTCCAGGAATGCGACCCCGTCGAGCAGGTCCTGCTCCAGGGGCACGGTGATGAGCTGCTCGACCTCGGGGGCCGAGAGGCCGAGCGCCTCGGTCTGCACCTCGACGGTGGGCGGACGGAACTCGGGCAGCGAGTCCCGCGGCATGTCGCGGTACTGCGCGACGCCGATCGCCATGACGACCACCGCCAGGGCGACGACGATTCCCCGGGACCGCACGCTGGCGGCAACGACCCAACGCATCACGGCTGTCGACCTCCCGAAGTGTCCGACGAGTCACGGTGGAGTCCGCCGGACTGCGTGCCGAGGCCGGCCTCGCGCGCCCGCACGATCGCCTGGGCCCGGTCCGCGACCTGAAGCTTGTTGAAGATGTTCGAGACGTGGTTCCGAACCGTCTTCGTGCTGAGACCCAACTCGGAGGCGATCGCAGGGTTCGCCCGACCCCGGGCGATCAGGTCCAGCACCTCGCGCTCGCGCTCGGTCAGCCCCGGGAACACGTCCGCCGGGATTCCCTGACGCGGCGCGGAGAGGTAGTCCATGAGTCGGAGCGCGATCGGCGGTCCGAAGATCGCCTCACCCCGCCCGACCGCCTCGATCGCCCGCTGGATCGTCTGCTGGTCGTCGCCCTTGAGCAGGTAGCCGCGGGCGCCCGCGCGCATGGCGGCGAACACCGAGTCGTCGTCGTCGAACATCGTCAGGACCAGGACCCCGATGTGCGGGCTCGTGGCCACGATCTGACGCGTCGCCTGCACGCCGTCGAGGCCCGGCAGGTCGAGGTCCATGATGACCACGTCGGGCTGGAGCGCCAGGGCCTGCTCGACCGCCGCCACCCCGGTCCCGGCCTCGCCGACCACCGAGGTGCCCGCGGCGGAGTCGAGCAGCGCCCGGAGACCGTCGCGGAACATCGGGTGGTCCTCGACGATCAGGACGCGCAGCGCCTCAGCGTCCACGGTGCCCTCCCCGAGCGTCCTCGCGGGCCGCCGCACCGGCCGGGCACCACGCCCGGACGGTCGCGACGTCGTTGCGACCGCCGTGCGCCGTCCGGGAAGCCGGTTCGTGCCCTGCATTGCTGCCCCCGCGAGCCCCACTCCGGCACGGCATCCGCCGCCCCCACGCGCTCGCCCGGCAACTCTGCACCGCCTGCGGTCCCGAGGTCATGGGACCAGCGTCCCGCGACACCGGGAGATCGATGTCCCGGCCTCGCAGGCGACCGCGCACGTGCGAGGGCGGCTACTGGATGACCGGCAGGCTCGCACGGACCTCGGTTCCTCCGTCGGACCCGCGCCGGACGACGAGCTCACCGCCGACGCCCGCGGCGCGCTCGGCCATCGAGACCAGCCCGATCCCCGGCGTGGCATCGTCCTCGATGCCGACACCGTCGTCGACGATCGTGACGTTCAGTCGACCGTCGTTGACGATCCGGACGTCGCAGTGACGGGCCTGAGCATGACGGAGGACGTTGGTGAAGGCCTCGAGCGCGATGCGATAGGCGGCGAGCTCGATCTCGGCGGGCAGACCGGTCATCGGACCGGAGGTCTCGAGGCGCACCGCGACCGCGCCCGGCGCCTCTCCGTCGGCGGCGAGCCCGGTCAGGCGTTCGCGGAGGGCCTCGACGAGGCCGAGCCGCTCGAGCGCGAGCGGCGGGAGCGCCTCGATCAGATCGCGGATCTCGGCGGTCGCCGACCGGCCCGCCGCCCCGATCCGTTCGAGGAGCGCGGCGGCTGCTGCCGGATCGGTCGGCACCAGGTTCTGCGCCGCCTGCGCCGCCATCGCGATCCCCGCGAGCACCGGTCCAAGGCCGTCGTGCAGGTCGCGGCGGATCCGTCGCCGCTCTTCCTCACGTGTCGCGACGATCCGGACGTTGATCCGGCGGAGGTCCCGCACGAGCTGCGCCGTCCGCGCCGTCACCGCAACCTGATGACCGAGGTCGGCGAGCAGCCGTCGATCCGCGGCCGTCAGCCGGGTTCCGGGCCTCGCGCCGACGACGAGCGAGCCGAGCCGCTCTCCCTCCAGGTCCAGGGGAAAGCGCGCGAGCTGTCCGGTGCGCAGGCCCGTGACCGCGACGACCCCCGCCGCGCCCTCCAGCTCGATCGCCACGTACGCGACGTCGAGCGTGACGGCGATCGTGCGGACCACGCCGGGCAGCACCTCGTCCGGGGGTCCGGACGCCTCCAGCCGACGCCCGAGGCCGGCGAGCACCTGATAGGGCTCGTCGCGCGACCCGAACAGCACCGTGTCGGCGCGCGACGCGACGAACGTGCGCAGGGGGACGACCGCGAGCACCAACAGGCCCACCGCGCCGAACGAGACCACCGAGCCGCCCTGGTGCCAGAGCCCGACGAACGCCGCGATGGCGCCCGCCGCGGCCGCGATCACCAACCCGAGGAGCAGCCCGTGCACGGCGGCGTTCGGGACCTCGCCGCTGGTCGCGCCCGGGCGTCTGAGCAGCAGTGCGCCGAGCGAGAAGAGCACTCCGAGGTCGACGAAGGCGTCCCAGCTCTCGGGCAGCACCTCGGCCCCGAACACGTGCTCGGGAACCAGCACCACCGTGACCAGGAGGAACGCCGCGGCGCTCGCGATCCCGCCCAGCAGCCGGAGCCGGGCCTTCGCCCTCGCGTCGGTCGGGGAGGCGGCGTCGCCGTGACCTCGCCTCGCCTCGGATCGACCACGGGCGCCGGAACGCCGCCACGACGGCCTCGGCCTCCATCCGAGATGGGCGCGCAACGACCCCCCCGGGTGTGCCGTGGCGGCTGCTCGCCCCATATCTGCCTCCCTGTCCCTGCTGAAACGCTACGCATTCGAGCGGGGCGGCGCCAGACCGGTGCCGGCGGAGGATCGTGGATGGCGTCAGCCGAGCCGGGTCACGTCACGGACGACGTCGCGGCCGAGCCGGCGCGCGACGAAGGTCGCCGGCGCCGGCGAACGCCCGCGCCTGCGATGAGGGACGCTCTCGAACAGGTCGGGCGGGCTACGCCGCCTCGGAGAGCGGCGTCCGGGTCGTGAGCTCCGGTGCGGCGGACCGGCCCTCGGCCGTCTCGGGGACGGCCGGGCGGCCGCCCACGGCGGCGAGGACGAGCCAACCGAGTGCGTAGGCGACGAGTGCGCCGATCAGGAACGGCATGGGGTCGACCTCCTTCGCGAGGGTGCCGCCGTGCGGCGGTCCCCAAGGGATTGTCGGCACGACCGGCCCCCGGCTGTAGCGGTCCCCGCGGCCGTCGACGCCCGCCCACCCCGGACGCGATCCCGTACCTGCGCCACTTGTGCGGCCTCTGGCAGCGCAACCGACCCAGGTTGGGCACTACGCCGAGAGGACGGCCCTGGTCTTGGGGACGGTGTCCTTCGGGGAGACCTTGTAGAAGGCGCCGGCGATCTTGCCCTTCTCGTCGATGACGAACGCCGAGCGCAGGATGCCCATGTACTTCCTGCCGTAGTTCACCTTCTCGCCCCACACGCCGTACTTCTCGGCGACGGCATGGTCCTCGTCGGCGAGCAGGGGGAACCCGAGCTCGTACTTCGCGTCGAACTTCGCCTGCTTGGCCGGCGGGTCGGGGCTGATCCCCAGCACCTCCGCACCGAGCTTGGTGAGCTCCTTGCGGTGATCGCGTAGCTCGCAGCTCTGCGTCGTGCACCCCGGCGTGTCCGCCTTCGGGTAGAAGTAGACGATCACGCGCGTTCCCTTGAAGTCCGACAGCTTCACCTTGTCGCCGTGCTGATCGACGAGCGTGAACGCCGGAGCGCGGTCACCGACCTCGAGTCGAGCCATGGGTGCCTCCTGGTACGTCGGGGGTGGCGGATGCGCCCGTAGCATGCCCCGTCGTGCACCGGTCCGAGCGGATCAGCCTCGCGTTGCCGGCCGACGCCGCGGGCACCGTCGTGCGTGCTGCTCTCCGCCTCGACGACACGCTCGCCGGGACCGGGCCCGGCGCCGAGCAGTCCGATCTCGTGGCGCACGTGGAGCCCGACGGCGCCGGCTCCACCGTCGAGCTCACCGCCACCAACACGGCGCACATCCCGTTCTTCGGCTGGTTCTTCCTGCCCGTCTTCCGCTTCGAGCTCCGGCGCGGCCTGCGCTGGGCGCGCGCGGCGATCGACGCGGCCGCCGCGGGGACGCCACCCCCGGAGCCTCTCGGTACCCATCCCCTCTCCACGCCCGGCAAGTTCGAGGCGTCCCAGATGAACCTGATCGCCGCAGTCGCCTTCGCCGGAGTCCTCACCGCCTTCGCCGCCGCGCAGTTCGGTCAGCTCGGCGACCCCGTCGCGAAGACGTTCGACGTCTCGGACCAGGGCCTCGGCGAAGCGCTCGCCGTCACGCGCCTCGGCGCCCTGATCGCGCTGTTCGCGGCGACGTTCGCCGACCGTGTCGGGCGTCGCCGGATCCTGCTCGGCGCGGTGCTCGGCGTGTGCATCGCGAGCGGGGTGAGCGCGATCGCGCCGAGCTTCGTCGTGTTCACCGCCGCCCAGACGGTGGTGCGTGCGTGCGTCAACGCCGCCGTGGTCGTCGGTGGCATCGCCGTGGTCGAGGAGGCGCCCGAAGGGGCCCGCGCGTTCGCGGTCGCGATGCTCGCGCTCGCATCGGGCGCGGGATACGCGCTGTCGGTCGTGCTGTTGCCGCTCGCCGACATCGGCCCCGACGCGTGGCGCGTGGCGTTCGGCGTCGCCGCGCTCGCCGCGTTCCTCGTCCCCGTCATCGGACGGAGGCTGGAGGAGACGCGCCGGTTCGAGCAGCTGGCGGAGCGCACCGAGGAGCGGGGCCGCCTGCGCGAGGTCGTCGACCGCAACTACCGCCGCCGGCTCGCGCTCCTCGCGGGTGTCGGCTTCCTCTCGAACGTCTTCAGCGCGCCGTCGGCCCAGCTGTCGAACCGGTACCTGCGGGACGAGCGAGAGTTCTCGAACTCGGGCATCGCGCTGTTCAAGGGCGTCACGAACGGCATCCCCGGCCTCGTCGGCATCCTCCTGGCCGGCCGCCTGTCGGAGTCCCGCGGTCGCCGCCCGGTCGCGATCGTCGGGATGCTGACCGGCACGATGCTCACCATGGTGTTCTTCCTCGGCAACGGGCCGGTCATCTGGATCGCGTCGAGCCTCGCGATCGTCGCGTCGGCGTCGGGGACGCTCTCGGTCGGCACGATGGACGCAGAGCTGTTCCCCACCGAGGTCCGCGGGACCGCGAACGCGGCGCTGCTCGTGTGCTACGTCGCCGGCTCGGCCGTCGGGCTGCTCGTCGCGGGAGCCCTGGCCGACGCGGTCGGCGACCTCGGCATCGCGATCGCACTGCTCGGGATCGCGCCGCTCGTCGCCGCGCTCGTCCTGCTCCCGCGGCTCCCCGAATCGTCGGGCCGCGCGCTCGACGACGTGAGTCCGTCCGAGGTCTGACCCGGTCCGTTCAAGCGCGAGCGCCCCGGTGGTCGATATGTCCGAAGCGGGACCGACCGTCGAGGAGACACGTGAGCACGCCAGCCGTCGATGTTGCCCACTTGCTCCGGCGCAGCGGCTTCGTCGCGACTCCGAGCCTCGTGAGCACCTACGCCGCGATGGACCTGCCCGCCATCGTCGACGCCGTGCTCGACTTCACGCCGAACCCCCCCGACACCCCGCCGGCGAGCCTCACCGACCCCGACAAGGGGAACTGGGAACGGATGGTCGACCTCACCAAGTGGTGGCTCGACCGCATGGCGAGCGTGCCCAGTCCGCTCCAGGAGAAGCTGACCCTGTTCTGGCACGGCCACTTCGCCACTCAGGTGAGCAAGGTGGGCCACGCCGTCGACATGTTCGACCAGAACCACCTCTTCCGCACCGCGGGTACCGGCAGCTTCGAGGCGCTCGTGCAGCAGATGTCGCTGCAGGTCGCGATGCTCGTGTACCTCGACAACGACCCGAACACCAAGGGCTCGCCCAACGAGAACTTCGCCCGCGAGCTCATGGAGCTCTTCACCCTCGGCGTCGACCAGTACTCCCAGACCGACGTCGTCGAGTCCGCACGCGCGTGGACGGGCCACAACGTGGACGACGACGTCGATCCCCGCGTCTACCGCTTCTACCCGACCCGCCACGACACCGGCCTCAAGACCTTCCTCGGCGAGACGAGGAGCTGGGACGGGCCCGAGATCATCACGCGCATCCTCACCGTCGAGCCCCAGCGGTCGATCGCGGCGCGCTTCGTCGCCAAGAAGCTCTGGACGTTCTTCGCGGGACCCAACCCTCCGACCGCGGTCCTCGACGCGCTCACCGCCGCGTTCGTCGGGTCCGACCTCGACGTCCGGACGCTGCTGCAGACGATGTTCCTGCGCCCCGAGTTCTACGCCGACTCGGTGAAGCTCTCGCTCGTGCGCACGCCGGTGGAGTGGGTCGTCGCGTGCCTCGTCGCGACCGGCTTGACCGCAGAGGCCACCAATCCGCAGTGGTGGATGGAGGAGATGGGTCAGGTCCTGTTCGAGCCACCGAACGTCGCCGGCTGGAAGAACAACGCCTACTGGCTCAACAGCACCGCGCTGTGGGCGCGGGCCGACTTCGCGCGCAACCTCACGTGGCACGCGCACGAGGCTGGGTTCCTCATGGAGATCACTCAGCGCAACGCCCAGAACCAACACGTCATGACACCCGGCGCGGCGGTCGACCTCGCGTACCAGAGGTTCGGCCGTGATCCCGCGATCGCACCCGGATCGCCCTGGGTGCGCAGCGTGCTCGTGAACTGGCTCACGTCCCAGCGCGCGACCGAGTTCGCGCCGACCTACTCGTGGCGGGACTGGGCCGCCATCAACCTGACGACCATGACCATGCTCTCCCCCGACTTCCTCCTCTCGTGATGTTGGAGATGTCCATGAGCGAGGCCTCGACTCCGATGCACCCCCGACCACGCGGCCGAGCGGGGCCCGAACGGCCCGGCCCGCCGCGCCCCTGGCACCGCCGGAGACGGACGGGGCCGAGAGTGGAGATGACGTGAACGCCGACGACTTCGACGATCTGGCCCTGGCCCGGCTCTCCCGGCCGGCGACGCTGCCCGGCGGGCTCAGCCGCCGCCGGTTCCTCCAGCTCGTCGGCGCCGGTGCCGGGGCCGCGGCCGTCGCTCCGGGCCTGTCCGCACTGGAGGCGCTCGCAGCGCCACCCGTCGGTGCGACCGAGGGCATCCTCGTGCTGGTGATGATGGACGGCGGCAACGACGGGCTCAACACGGTCGTCCCCACCGGCGAGTCTCGGTACTACACGCTGCGGCCCACCCTCGCGATCCCTCCCGCCAGCGCCCTCCCGCTCGCGGCCGGCGTGGGCCTGCACCCGGCGATGGTCAGGACCAAGGCGCGCTTCGACCAGGGTGACGTCGCCATCGTGCAGGGGGTGAGCTACCCGAACCCGGACCTCTCCCACTTCTCGTCGATGGGCATCTGGATGAACGCGTGGTCCGGCGGGAGCCAACCGGGCGGCGCGACCGGCTGGATCGGCCGCTACATGGACGGGTTGCCGAACGCGGCGAGCGAGAGCCTCTACGGCGCCGTCATCGGCACCTCGGTGCCGCTCCACATGGTCGGGTCGGTCGCACGTGCGAGCGGACTTCCCGAGAACATCGGCAGCGCGTTCGGTCTCGACCGGCGCGACCCGAACGACGTCCGCATGTTCGACGCGATCGGCGCGTTCTCCGCGAGTGCGACCGGGCTCGGCCAGTGGGGCGATCTCGCCGCCAAGGTGGAGCACGACACGCTCGAGCTCTCCCAGCGCATCCAACCCGCGTACTCGGGGACGTTCCCGAACACCAACCTCGGCCGCCAGCTCGTGCTCACCGGGCGGCTGATCAACGCGAACCTCGGCATCCGCGTGTTCAGCACGCACATCGGTGGCTTCGACACCCACACCGGCCAACCCGGGCAACACGCGAACCTGCTGGGCGAGCTCGACGCGGGGATCGACGCGCTGTTCGCCACGCTCGCGCCCACGTGGCGCAACCGCGTCACGCTGATGACGTTCTCCGAGTTCGGGCGGCGTCCCGAGGAGAACGACGGTCAGGGCACCGACCACGGCACGGCCGGCCCGATGTTCGTCGTCGGACCACGCGTGAAGGGCGGGATCTACGGCGCGCCGGCCCTCACGACCCAGCTCGACCAGAACGGGAACCTGCGGGCGCACACCGACTTCCGCCAGGTCTACGCGACGGTCCTCGACACGTGGCTGCGCGCCGACTCCCGGCAGGTGCTCGGCGCCACGTTCTCGGGCCTCGGGTTCTTCGACGGTGGCCCCGGCGGCGGTGGCACCGCCGCGGTGAAGCCGCACCGCCGCCGGCGGGTGCGGGTCTGACGTCGGAGCTCAGGTCTTGCGCCGCAGCGCGTGACCGAAGAATCCGCCCTTCGGACGCGCGTGCGCGTGGTAATGGTCCGGGATGTTGCGCATGTTGTCGTCCACGTAGTGCTCGAACTCGAAGTGCGTCGCGACGACGAGGGCGAGACGGTCGTGCATGTGTGCGAGCTCCTCGGCCGGCGGCGCGACGCCGTGCGCGCGCCACACGACCATGGGCACGGCGCAGATCTCGCACTCGGCGATCCAACACACGTCGTCGTCGTGGAACCACTCGGTGATCCGTGCGGCTTCGCACAGGTCGCAGTCGGGCGCGACCGGCCGGTCGTTCGCAGGCCCCGCCCCGGTCATCCCGCATCCAGTCCGGTGCGCAGCTCGTGGACGAACTCCGCGGCCTGGTCCGGGCCGCCGCCCTCGAGGAGGCGGCGTACCAACGCGCTCCCGACGATGACCCCGTCCGCCGCGGCCGCGGCCTCGCGCGCCTGGTCCGGGTTCGAGATCCCGAGCCCGAGCAGGACCGGACGGTCGGTGACCGCCTTGAGCCGTCGACCCATCTCGGTGGCCTCCACCGCGAGCTCGGACCGCTCGCCGGTGATCCCGAGCAGCGCGACGCCGTAGACGAAGCCGCGGCTCCGCTCGCAGATCGCGACGAGCCGCTCGTCCGACGTGGTGGGTGCCGCGAGCAGCACGGTCTCGACGCACGCGGCGTCGGCAGCGTCGGCCCACCCGTCGAGCTCGTCGAGCGGGAGGTCGGGCACGATCGCCGCGTCGACGCCCGCGCCCTCGAGCCGCTGCGCGAACCGTTCGTGCCCCATGTGGTGCACGGGGTTGTAGTACGTCATGACCGCGATCGGGACGCCCGCGTCGAGCCCGGCGAGCTCGTCGATGATCCGGGCCGGTGTCGCGCCGATCTGGAGCGCGCGTTGCGACGCCTCCTGGATCGTGCGACCGTCCATCACCGGGTCCGAGAAGGGGATGCCGACCTCGATCGCGTCGGCGCCGGCCGCTCCGACCGCGCGCACGACCTCGAGCCACCCCCGGCCGAGCCCGCCGGTGACGTAGGGGACGAGCAGCTTGCGGCCCGCGTCACGCGCCGAGCGGAGCGCGGATTCCAGCTTCACGCCTCGTGTCCTCCCTGCCGTCCGGCGTCGCTCACAGCGCCTCGCCGGTGAGGATCTCCGCAACCTGGCTCGCGTCCTTGTCGCCGCGGCCGGAGAGCGTGACGAGGACCGTCGCCCCCTTCGGCACGCGGGCACCGGCCTCGCGGGCGAGCCAGCCGATCGCGTGCGCCGGCTCGAGCGCGGGAACGATGCCCTCCGTCTCCGACAGGAGCTGAAAGCCCTGGAGCGCCTCGGCGTCGGTCGCCGATCGGTACTCGGCCCGCCCGCGGGCAGCGAGCGCGGCGTGCTCGGGGCCGACCCCGGGGTAGTCGAGGCCGGCGCTGATCGAGTGCGCCTCCAGGATCTGCCCGTCCTCGTCCTGGAGGTACAGCGACCGCGCGCCGTGCAGCGCGCCCGGCACGCCGCGGGTGACCGACGCCCCGTGCCGGCCCGACTCGAGGCCGAGCCCCCCGGCCTCCACACCGATCAGCTCCGCGCGGGTGTCGACGAAACCGGCGAACGTGCCCATCGCGTTCGAGCCGCCACCCACGCAGGCGACGACGAAGTCCGGATCACCACCGAGGATCGCGCGGCTCTGCTCGCGTGCCTCGTCGCCCACGACCCGCTGGAACTCGCGCACCATCCACGGGAACGGGTGCGGACCCACGACCGAGCCGATGCAGTAGTGCGTCTCGCGCACCGTGGACACCCAGTCGCGCAGCGCGTCGTTGATCGCGTCCTTGAGCGTCGCGCTGCCCGACGTCACCGGGATCACCTCGGCGCCGAGCAGCTTCATGCGGAACACGTTGAGCGCCTGGCGCTCGACGTCGACGGCGCCCATGAACACGACGCAGTCGAGGCCGAACAGCGCCGCGGCGGTCGCGGTCGCGACCCCGTGCTGACCCGCGCCCGTCTCGGCGATCACCCGTTGCTTGCCCATGCGACGGGTCAGGAGCGCCTGACCGAGCACGTTGTTGATCTTGTGCGAGCCGGTGTGCGTGAGGTCCTCGCGCTTGAGGAGCACGCGCACTCCGAGGCGGTCCGAGAGGCGGTGACACTCCGTGACGGGGGTCGGCCGGCCCGCGTAGCTCGCGAGCAGCTCCGAGTACTCCGCCCGGAACTCCTCCGAAGCCCAGGCGCGGCGGAAGTCGGCCTCGAGCTCCTCGAGCGCGGGCACGAGCGTCTCCGGGACGAACCGGCCTCCGAACTCGCCGAAGCGCCCGAGCCCGGTCGGCTCGGGACCCGGCGGGCCCAGCGTGACGGTGTCACCGCGTCGCGGCGCGGACATGCCTGCTCCTCGGGGATCGGGGACGCTCATGATACGGGGCCCGCGGTCGGGCCCGGCCGCCGAACGGTCGGTCAGGACTCCGCGAGCTCGTCGAGCTCCCAGTCGTAGGGGCCGTCGACCGGCGCGGGGGGACGCTCGTCGTCCGCGACGTCGTCACCGACCGCGTGGGCGGCGTGGATGAAGCGTCGGAGCTTGCGCGGGTCCTTGCGACCCGGCGACGACTCCACGCCCGTCGCGACGTCCACCCCCCACGGCCGGATGCGCCGGATCGCGTCGCCGACGTTCTCGGCGGTGAGGCCACCGGCGACCATCAGGCGGATGCCGCCCGGCGCGCCCTCGGCGAGCTTCCAGTCGAACAGCCGACCGCTGCCCGGATCGGGAGAGTCCACGAGGATGATGTCGGCCGGCCCGTTCGCCGCCGCGGCGAGCATCGGGTCGCCCGCGGCGAAGGCCTGGATGACGAACGTCGCGCGCTGACGGATCCAGCGCACCTCCGAGATGGGCTCGCGCCCGTGGAGCTGCGCGCCGGTGAGCCCGACCTTGGCCACGATCTCGGCGACCCGCTCCGGTCGCTCGTCCCGGAACACGCCCACGGTGACGGTCCCCTGCGGCAGGCGCCGCACGATGTCGCGTGCCGCGTCGAGCGTCACCTGACGGCGGCTCCCGGGGGCGAAGACGAATCCGAGCGCGTCGGCGCCCATCGCCACCGCGAGGAGCGCATCGTCCTCGTTCGTGATGCCACAGATCTTGACGAACACGCGGACGAACCGTACCGCCCCCGGCGCCGGGGCCGTGGGCATTCAGCCGGGGACCAGGCGTCGATCAGGCGTCGATCAGGCGGCCGTTGAGGAAGTCGTCGTAGGCGGAGAGGTCGAGGAAGCCGTGGCCGGAGTAGTTGAACAGGATCACGCGCTCCTCCCCCGCCTCCTTGGCGGCGAGCGCCTCGTCGATCGCACCGCGGATCGCGTGGCCGGTCTCGGGCGCCGGGACCTTCCCCTCGGTGCGGGCGAACTGCACCGCGGCCTCGAACGTCTTGCCCTGGGGGTAGGCGACCGCCTCCATCCGCCCGTGCTGGACGAGGTTGGAGATGATCGGCGAGTCGCCGTGGTAGCGCAGCCCGCCCGCGTGGATCGACGGCGGCATGAAGTCGTGCCCGAGCGTGTACATCGGCATCAGCGGCGTGAGGCCCGCGGTGTCGCCGAAGTCGTACTCGAACGTGCCGGCGGTGAGGGTCGGGCAGCTCGACGGCTCGACGGCCACCAACCGCACCTCGGGATCGTTCATGAACGGCAGGGCGATGCCCCCGAGGTTCGAGCCGCCGCCGCACGAGGAGATCACGACGTCGGGTCGGGTCTCGCCGGCGAGCGCGAGCTGCTCGGCGGCCTCGAGTCCGATGATCGTCTGGTGGAGGATCACGTGGTTGAGCACCGAGCCGAGCGCGTAGTGGGTGTCCGCGCGCGGCGCGGCGTCGGCGACCGCATCCGAGATCGCGATCCCGAGCGAGCCCGGGCTCGACGGATCGGCGACGGGCGACGGCACCACCGACGCGCCCCAGGTCTCCATGAGGATCCGCCGGTACGGCTTCTGCTCGTACGACGCGCGGACCATGTACACCTTGCACTCGATGTCGTACTGCGCGGCCGCGAACGCGAGCGAGCTGCCCCACTGGCCGGCACCGGTCTCGGTCGTCAGCCGCTTGATGCCCTCGGCCGCGTTGTAGAACGCCTGCGGGACCGCGGTGTTCGGCTTGTGCGAACCGGCCGGCGAGACCGACTCGTCCTTGTAGTAGATCCGCGCCGGCGTCCCGAGCGCCT
>CAZXCB010000017.1:0-25789 GCA_964639075.1 uncultured Bifidobacteriaceae bacterium
GGCCGGGGATCTCGCGCTCGGTCACCGACGCGACCGCGATCTCGCTCGGCACCACGACGGCGTTCATGAGCGCCCGGATGTCGTCGGGGTCCGTGTCGTCGGTGAGCTTGCCGAGGCCGAGCGCCTCGATGAGGTCGATGATCACCTTGGCCTGCGGGTCGAGTGGCATTCCCTACTCCTGGTCGTTGGGAGCCGCAGCCTCGCGCAACCGGGCTGCGAGCGCGCGCAGCGCCCGCCCGCGGTGCGACAGGACCTGCTTCTCCGAGAGCGTCAGCTCCGCGAACGTGCGCCCCCCGCCGCCGGCCGGCACGAACACCGGGTCGTAGCCGAAGCCGCCGCGACCCCGAGCGGTGTCGGAGATCACACCCTCGGCGACGCCGTCCACCACCACCTCGGTGCCGTCGGGATCGGCCAGCACGAGCACGGTCCGGAACCGCGCGGTGCGCGCGTTGCGCCGCGCCGCGGTCATCTCCGCGATCAGCTTGGCGACGTTGTCGGCGTAGCTCGCGTGCTCACCGGCATACCGGGCGCTGTGCACACCGGGTGCGCCGCCGAGCGCGTCGACCTCGAGTCCCGTGTCGTCCGCGAGTGCGGGCAGACCGGTGGCATCCCGCAGCGCTTCCGCCTTGAGCCGGGCGTTCTCGGCGAGCGTCGCGCCGGTCTCTTCCACCTCGGGGACGGACTCGGGACGCGGCACCAGGTCGAGTCCCAGGCCGCCGAGCGCGTCGGCGATCTCCCGGGCCTTGTCGGGATTGGCCGTGGCGAGCACGACCCGCCGGACCACGGTGCGCGGAGTCAACGGGGCGCCGGCGGGACCGCGAGCATCTCCCGTTGCGCACCGAAGATCTCGTTGATCCCCGCCTCCGCGAGCCCGAGCATCGACTCGAGCTCGTCGCGGCTGAAGGCCGCGCCCTCGGCCGTGCCCTGGACCTCGATGAACCTGCCGGCGCCGGTCATGACGACGTTCATGTCCACCTCGGCGGTCGAGTCCTCGGAGTAGTCGAGGTCGAGGCTCGGCAACGCCTGGACGACACCGACCGAGATCGCCGCGCACAGATCCTGGATCGGGTGCGCCGGAAGCTTCTTCGCCTGCACCAGGCGGCTACACGCGTCGTGGAGCGCGAGGAACCCGCCGCAGATCGACGCAGTGCGCGTGCCGCCGTCGGCCTGGAGCGCGTCGCAGTCCACCGTGATCTGCACCTCGGCGAGCATCGCGAGATCGGTCACCGCGCGCAACGAGCGCCCGATGAGCCGCTGGATCTCCTGCGTGCGTCCGCTCTGCTTGCCCCGGGCGGCCTCCCGTGAGACCCGCTCCGGCGTGGAGCCGGGCAGCATCGAGTACTCCGCCGTGACCCAGCCCTTGCCGCTGCCGCGCAGCCACGGTGGCACCCGCTCCTCCACCGACGCGGTGCAGAGCACGCGGGTCCGGCCCATCTCGACGAGCACGGAGCCCATCGCGAGCTCCGTGTAGTCGCGGGTGAAGGTGAGCGGCCGGAGCTCGTCGGGCTCGCGTCCGTCGTTGCGAATGCCCATGGGCACCTTTCGTCGAGGGCGGTCGGGCGCCCGGAGGAGGGGTCAGACCGTGAACTTCAGGTCGACGGCCGCGAGCGCGGCCTCGGCGCCGAAGGCCTCCGATCCTTCCGCAACGACGACCGCCGGGTCGACCTGGGGCCAGAGGTGGGTGAGCACGAGCCGCTCGGCGCCCGCCTCGCGCGCGGCCTCACCCGCCTGGCGACCCGACAGATGGATCGGCGAGCGCCGATCCTCGTCCACGTAGCTCGCCTCCGAGAGCACGAGGTGCGCGCCGGGCGCGAAGGCGCCGACGGTCCAGTCCGGGCCGGTGTCGGCGGTGTAGACGAGACGCCGTCCCGCGGCCGTGGCGTGCACCGCGAAGGTCGGCGGCGGGTGATCGGTGCGCGCGAACTCCAGGTCGATGCCCCCGACCGTCGCGCGGGCGCCGTCGTGAAGCGAATTCCACACGAACGTGTCGCCCCACCCCGCGAGGGTGCCGAGTCGTTCCTCGGCACCGGCCGGCGCGTACAGGGGCATCCCGCCGACCTCGAGGCCGTAGCGCAGCAGCACGTGGAGGCCGTAGAGGTCGACGCAATGGTCGGGATGCTCGTGGGTGATCACGACCGCATCGAGCGCCTCGGGATCGATGTGGCGCTGGAGGTTGACGAAGCTCCCGTTGCCGCAGTCCATCCAGATCGCGGTGTCACCGTCGCGCAGCAGGTAGCCGCTGCACGCGCCACCACGGCCCGCGGCACCGTAGGACCCGGAGCAGCCGAGGACGGTCAGCTCCACCGGTGTGCCTCCACGCGGCCGACCTCGGGACCGAGGAACCGGGAGCCGAGCCGCGCGAAGCGGTCCGGATCCCCCGACGTGACGAAGTGATGGACGGTGTCCGCCTGCGCAGGGACCGCCCCCAGCATCCGCCGCGCCGCGAACGCCGTCTCGTCGGCGCTCGACACGAGCACCACCTCCGGACCCATGACGTCGGCGATCGTGCGTGCGAGCAACGGGTAGTGGGTGCACCCGAGGACGAGCGTGTCGATGTCGGCCCGGCGCACCGGTTCGAGCAGGCGTTCCGCGAGCACGTGGACCTGGTCGGATCCGACGTCGCCGGCTTCGACGAACTCGACGAAGCCCGGGCAGGCCGCGCACGTCAGCTCGACTCCGGCGGCGGCGGCGGCCCGCTGGTACGAGCCGCTCGCGATCGTGCCCACGGTGCCGATCACCCCGACCCGCCCGGTCGTGGTCACCGACGCTGCGGCGCGCACCCCCGGCTCGACCACGCCGACCACGGGGATCTCGCAACGCTCACGGAGCGCCTCGAGCGCGACCGAGGTCGCGCTGTTGCACGCGACGACGAGCATCTCGACCCCGCGGTCGACGAGGAGATCGGCGATCTCGAGCGAGTACTTCAGGACGTCGTCGGGTGGTTTCGGTCCGTAGGGGAACCGGCCGGTGTCGCCGAAGTAGACCGTCGACGCGCCGGGCACGAGATCGATGAGCGCACGCAGCACGGTCAGACCACCGAGACCGGAATCGAAGACGCCGATCACGCGCCGGTCCGACTCTCGATCCATTCGGGCACGCTACCGGCCCGCTGCCGCGCGACGGAGACGATCCGCGACCGCGATCCCGATTCCGTCGTCCGTCGGCGCGACCGCGACGACGACGTCGACTCCCAGCGCGTCGGCTTCCCGCAGCGCGGAATACAGCACGCGGGCGTACTCGTCGGCGTCCCTCACCGCGGCGAGTGTGACGACCGGCACGGCGGCATCGACCGACGCGAGATCGGACGCAGGGCCGAGCAGCCCGACGCGCACCCCCGAATCCGCACCGAGCGCGGTGAGGTGGCCGCGCAGCGCGGTCGTGGAGACGACGTCGACGCGCGCGGCGGGCGCGTAGTGCGCCGGGAGCGTTCCGGGTGCAGGAGTGGCGCCGCCGGTCGTGGGGACGTGACCCGTCAGGGCGGCGACGGTGTCGACCGTCACCGCGCCCGGACGCAGGACACGGACATCGGTATCGGTCACCGCGACGATCGTCGACTCGACGCCCACGGCGCAGGTCCCGCCGTCGAGCACGAGGTCGACCTCGGGGCCGAGGTCCTGCTCGACCGCGTGGGCGCTGGTCGGGCTGACCCGACCGAACCGGTTCGCCGACGGGGCGGCGATCCCACCGCCGAACGCGTCGAGGAGCTCGAGTGCCAGCGGATGGTCGGGGACGCGCAGGCCCACGGTGTCCAGGCCACCGGTCGCCACACGCGAGACGGTCCCGGCGGCCGGGAGCACGAGCGTGAGCGGACCCGGCCACAACGCCGCGGCCAGGCGCCGCGCCGCGTCCGGCACCGCGCTCGCCCACTCCTCGAGATCGGCCTTCCGCCCGAGGTGCACGATCACCGGGTGATCGGCGGGCCGGCGCTTCACCGAGTACAGCCGCGCGAGTGCGTCGTCGTCGGTCGCATCGGCACCGAGGCCGTAGACCGTCTCCGTCGGGAATGCGACGAGCCCGCCCCGCCGGAGCACCGCGACGGCGCGCTCGATGTCGGGACGTCCGCTCACCAGTAGTTGATTCTGCTGGCGCGTTCCTCGACGACATCGAGGTCGTCGGTCCAGGCGCCCGAGGAGAGGTACTTCCAGCCGCCGTCGGGCAGCAGGGTCACGACCGTGCCGGAACCCATGCGCGCGGCCACCTTCGCGGCGCCGGCGACGGCCGCGCCCGACGAGATCCCTGCGAACACCCCGCACTCGTCGAGGAGCCGACGGGTCCACTCGATCGACTCGCGGTTGCGCACGATCGTCTTGCGATCGAGCACCGTCGCATCGAAGATCGGCGGCACGAAGCCGTCGTCGAGGCTGCGCAGTCCCTGCACGAGCTCGCCGGCCGGCGGCTCGACGGCGACGATCTGGACGTCGGGCTTGCGCTCCTTGAGGTACCGACCGACGCCCATCAGCGTGCCGCTCGTGCCGAGGCCGGCGACGAACGCGTCGACCTCGGGACAATCGGCCCAGATCTCGGGGCCGGTGGTCTCGTAGTGCGCGAGCGGGTTGGCCGGGTTCCCGTACTGGTAGAGGAACGCGTAGTCGGGGTCCGCGGCCGCGATCTCCTGCGCCCGACGGATCGCCCCGTTGCTCCCCTCCTCGCCCGGGCTGAGCGTGACCTCCGCACCGAAGATCTCGAGGAGCTGACGCCGCTCGACGCTCACGTTCTCGGGCATCACGATGCGCAAGCCGTACCCGCGCAGCTTGGCGACGAGCGCGAGACCGATGCCCGTGTTGCCCGACGACGGCTCGAGGATCGTCGCGCCGGGCCGGAGCAGACCGTCGGCCTCCGCGAGCTCGACCATCTTCCGCGCGATCCGATCCTTGGAGCTCCCGCCCGGGTTCTGGCCCTCGAGCTTGGCGTAGATGCGGACGGCGGGGTTCGGGCTCAGCGCATGGATCCCCACCAGAGGGGTCCCGCCGATGAGATCGAGGATGCTCTCGTGCTTCACGGTCGGGCTCGGCGGATCAGCCGCCGGCGACCGCCGGGAGGATCGAGATGACGTCGCGATCGCCCACCGGCGTGTCGAGCTGCTGGAGGTATCGGATGTCGTCGTCGTTCACGTAGACGTTGACGAACTTGTGCAGCGCACCCGTGTCGTCGACGAGCTGGCCGGCCAGGCCCGGATACGTCGCCGTGAGCCCGGTGAACACCTCGCCGATCGTCGCGCCGTCGGCCTGGATGGCCGACGCGCCGTCGGTGTGGACGCGCAGCAGGGTCGGGAGTCGGACTTCCACGGTCATCACGGCACTCTATAACTCCGACCGCCGGGGTCGACATTGCGTGACCGACGCCACGGTCGCTGCAACGAACGGCGCGTCCGGTGGACTGTGACTGCATGCTCGACGCCATCCCCGCCGCGTGGCTGCGGTCGCGCCCCTTCGGTCCGCGCGGCGTGCCCGCCCTCGTGCTGCGGATCGCGACGGGGATCCCCCTCGTGCTGTTCGGCATGGGGAAGTTCGTGGACCGCGCCGGCGAGGTCCGCGACTTCCGGTCGTTCGGGGTGCCGCTCCCATCGGTCGCGGTCCCCCTCGCCGGCGTCATCGAGGTGCTCGGCGGCATCGCGATCCTCGTCGGTCTGCTCACGCGGCCCGCCGCGCTGGTCGTGGCCACCAACCTGGTGGTCGCGGTGCTCACTGCGGGGATCAACGAGGGGGGCACGTTCCACCTCGTGGTCGGGCCGGTGCTGCTCGCCGCCATGGTCGTGATCGCGTTCGTCGGCCCGGGACCGCACAGCCTGGACGCGCGGATCCTCAGCCGACGACCTCGACCCGACACTCGGTGATCAGCTCCTCGCGGATGCGGTACGCGCGCAGCATCGGCGCCTCGTCCCGCAGGGACACGATCGCGTAGACCCACATGGGGTCGACCGCCTGGCGTACGTCGGTGGGCGACGGGTAGGCGTCGGTGTGCGTGTGCGAGTGCCACACCCCGACGATCTCGTGACCCCGAGCGTCCGCGTCCCGGCTCGCGCGCAGGTAGTCGCGCCCGTCGACGGTGTACGTGCGCGCCGACGCGTCGGCGTTCACCGCGGGGAACACCTCGCTCACGACGCCGGTCGCCTCGCGTGCGGTGAGCGGTCCGGTGACCGGACCCACGAGCAGCCCGCACGCCTCGTCGGGCAGCCCGGCGTAGCAGTGTCCGACGATCCGCTCGAACTGCGACCGCGTGAGGCGCAGCGTCGGCGACGCGAACCCGCTCACGTCGTGTCCGCTCATCCCGTCGGGGTCGAGGCCTGGATCGCGGTCCACACCTTCTGCGCGGTCAGCGGCATGTCGATGTGCCGGATGCCGAGGTGGCTCACCGCGTCGACCACGGCGTTGTGCACGGCCGGCGTCGAACCGATCGTGCCCGACTCGCCGATCCCCTTCGCGCCGAGCGGGTTGAGCGGCGTCGGTGTCTCGGTGTTCGAGGCCTCGAAGCTCGGGAGCTCCGCCGCGCTCGGGATCGCATAGTCCATGAGGTTCGCCGTCTGGGGGTTGCCGTCTTCGTCGTAGGTGACCGCTTCCCACAAGGCTTGGGCGGCACCCTGCGCGATCCCGCCGTGCTGCTGACCGCTCACGAGCAGCGGGTTGAGGACGCGCCCGCAGTCGTCCACCGCGACATGGCGGAGATGCTCGACACGCCCGGTCTCCATGTCCACCTCGACGACGGCGATGTGCGCGCCGAACGGGAACGTGGCGTCGCCCTGGCTGAAGTCGAGTGCGTGCGCGAGCCCGGGCTCCATGCCGGCCGGGAGCCGGGCCGGATCCTTCGCGGCGGTCGCCAGCTCGGCCCAGCTCAACGCCGACGCGGGCACGCCCGTCACGCCGAGGCCCGAGCCCGGCATCTGGACGATGTCGGCGACGTTGGCCTCGAGCAGGTGCGCGGCGAGCGTCTTGGCCTTGGCCAGGACCTCCTCGCTCGCTCGGTACAGCGCGCTCCCGCCGATCTGCAACGAGCGGGACCCCATGGTGCCCGTCCCGCGCGGCACGAGCCGGGTGTCCGACTGGATCAGCGTCACCTGCTCCATCGGGATGCCGAGCAGCTCCTGCACGATCATCGAGAAGGCGGTCTCGTGGCCCTGGCCGTGCGCCGAGGTCCCGACGGTCGCGGTCGCCGAGCCGTCGTCGCCGATCTCGATCGCGCCGAACTCCTCGAAGAGCCCTCCTGCGGTCACCTCGACGTAGGCCGAGACTCCGATGCCGAGCTGCCGTGTGTCCCCGCGCTCGCGCCGCGCCGCCTGCTCGGCGAGCAGCTCGTCGTAGCCCGCGACGCGACAGGCCTCGTCGAGCGCCCTGGCGTACTCGCCGACGTCGTAGTTGGCCCCGGTGAGCGTCGTGAGCGGGAACGCCTCCGGTGCGATGAAGTTCTGCTTGCGGATCTGCACGGGGTCGATGCCGAGCTCGTCCGCGCCGATGTCGATCATTCGCTCGAGCATCTGGGTCGCCTCGGGTCGGCCGGCGCCGCGGTAGGCCGCGGTCGCCGTCGTGTTCGTCGCCGCGCTCCATGCGTTGAGCTCGACCTTCGGGATGGCGTACACCCCTTGCGCCATGGTCCGGGTGAGGAACGGCAGGAACGCGCCGATCGTCGGGTAGGCACCGCTGTCCTGGAAGACCTTCGCCGCGAGTCCGGTGATCGTGCCGTCGCGCCGGAATCCCATCTGCACGTGCTGGACCTGGCCGCGGCCCTGAGTCATCGCGACCATGTTCTCCGAGCGCGTCTCGGTCCACTTCACCGGTCGGCCGAGCAGCTGCGCGGCCTTCACCGCGACTGCGTACTCGACGTACATCCCGGCCTTGGCGCCGAACCCACCGCCGACCGCCGGCGCGATGACCCGCACCTGCTCGGCCTCGAGGCCGGCGGCTGCAGCGATTGCCGGCTGCACGCCGTGGGCCGCCTGCGTCGGGATGTAACAGGTCAGGCCGTCGCCGTCGTGGGTGACGACGATCCCGTTGGGCTCCATCGGGACCGCGGCGACGCGCTGGTTCTCGATGCGCTGCGTGACGACGACCTCGGCGTCGGCCAGCAGGTCCGGATCCTCACCGAGCTCGAAGGCCATGGCGAGGTTCGAGCCATGCTCCTCGAACAGCAACGGCGCACCCTCGGCGAGGGCGGCCTCGGAGTCGACGACGACCGGCAATGGGTCGTAGTCGACGACCACGAGCTCGGCTGCGTCGACCGCCTGGGCCCGGGTCTCGGCCACCACCGCCGCGACCACGTCGCCGACGAACCGCACCCGATCGGTGGCGAGCGGCGGGCGGCTGAACACCGGCGGCAGCATGACGAAGCCCTGGATCGGGTCCATCGGGAGACTCGACGCGGTGTGGACCGCGAGCACGCCCGGCATCGCCTCCGCCTCCTCGACGTCGATCCCGGCCACGGTCGCGTGGGCGATCGTCGAACGGACGAACACCACGTGCGCCAGGCCGTCCACCGCGAGATCGTCGTAGTACTTCGCGTCGCCACGCAGGATCGGCGGGTCCTCGCGCCGGAGCACCGGGTTGCCGAGGATCGATCCGGACACTGCCATCGCGCACTCCCTGGTCGGTCGGTCGGCGCAATCTATCGGGCTGCCGCGGGCCGCCCTACGCTGCCGGCGATGGCGACACCGGTGATCATCGAGGCGGCCCTGAACGGCATCACGTCGCGATCACACAATCCGCGCGTGCCCGTGCTGCCCTCGGAGCTCGCGTCGGACGCGCTCGAGTGCATCGACGCCGGCGCGACGATCGTGCACACGCATGCGCACAACCTCGGTGCGCCCGTCGAGGAGCTCGTGGACGCGTACGCCGAGTGCTACACGGCCGTGCTCGCGGAACGTCCCGGGACGATCCTCTACCCGACCGTCGGGCTCGGACCGACACCCGCGGTGCGCAACCAGCATGCGGCCGAGCTCGCGGCGAGCGGGCTCATCCGCCAGACGTTCGTGGACCCGGGATCGGTCAACCTCGGTGGCGCCGGCAGCGACGGACTTCCTCCCACGATCGAGTACGTGTACACGAACTCGTTCCTCGACATCCGGTACGGCTTCGACCTGTGCGCGCGCCACGGACTCGGTGCGAGCGTCGCGGTGTTCGAGCCCGGCTTCCTCCAGGTGGTCCTCGCCTACCACGAGGCCCGGGCCCTCCCGCCCGGCACGCTCGTGAAGCTCTACTTCGCGGCCGGCGGCTACCTCACCACCGGGCGCGCGCTCTGGGGCGTCCCGCCGATTCCCGAGGGCCTCGACCTCTACACCGCGATGCTCGGCGTCACCGGGATCCCGTGGGCGATCGCGATCATCGACGGCGACGCGCTCGCGCATCCGCTGACGCGCGTCGCGGTCGAACGCGGCGCCCACCTGCGCGTGGGGCTCGAGGACCAGCCGACCGGGCCGCGCAATGCCGAGCTCGTGGCGGGCGCGGCGGCCCTGTGCGCCGAGCTCGGGCGACCGGTCGCGGCGCTCGGCGAGACCGAGGCGATCCTCGGGCTCGCCGGCTGAGCTCTCGCGACGCCCTGCCCGATCGCGACGGGTAGGTTCGACGCGATGTCACGCCGGGGCGACGAGGTGGTGCTCACCAACCGCAAGGCCCGGCACGACTATTCGATCCTCGAGTCGTGGGAGTGCGGGATCGTGCTCCACGGCGCCGAGGTGAAGTCGCTCCGCGAGCACCATGCGAACCTGCAGGACGCCTACGCCCGGGTCGACGACGGCGAGGTGTGGCTCAACGGGATGCACATCCTCCCGTACGCCTTCAGTCGCGGCGACCTCGATCCCGTCCGGCGCCGGAAGCTCCTGCTGCACGCGCGCGAGATCGACGACATCGCGCGCAAGACGAAGGAGCGGGGCCTGACGCTCGTCCCGTTGCGCGTGTACTTCAAGGACGGGCGCGCGAAGGTCGAGCTCGGGCTGGCGAAGGGCAAGAGGAACTACGACAAGCGCCAGGCCCTCGCCACGCGTGACGCCGAGCGCGAAGCCGAGCGGGCGTTGCGCACGCGCAACCGCGGCGATTGACCACCTCCCGCGCCGAGACGGCGTGGCTAGACGATCGGTGCGCCGTCGTCGCGGCGGACACCACCGGCCAGCCTCGCGACCTCGGTGATCCGCCGGAGATCGGTCGGCGTGACGATGCCCACCAGCGCGCCGCCGCGGAACACGAGCAGGACCGGAATCGGACCGGCGGTGATCCGGCCGGCGGCATCGAGCAACGCCTCGTCGGGGGTCGCGGCGCCGACCATCGAGAGCGGGACCGCCACGTCCTGGACGCGAACCTGCGCACGTTCGGCCGGCGCGACCCGGGCGAGCCGCTCGAGCGACACGGCCCCCGCGATCGAGCCGTCCCACGCGACCACGGGCATCACGTGGTGCCGGGGCGGTGCCGCGACGAGCTCGTCCGCGTAGGCCTGCACGGTCATCCATCCCCGAACCGTCTCGGGATCGGACGTCATGACATCCTGCACCCGCACGTCGCCGAACGCGCGGCCGAGGCGAGCCTGGCGCAGCTCCATCGACGCGACGCGGAACACGAACAGGCCCATGATCGCGGTCCACAGGCTGAAGTACGGGACGCCGAGGAACGGACCGAGCACGCCGAGGCCGATGAGCGAGGCACCGAACGCCTGGCCGACGCGTGTCGCACCGACCTCCGCCTTGGTGCGGTCCCGGGTGACGGCCCAGATGCCGCTGGCGAGGATGCGGCCGCCGTCGAGCGGCGCCGCCGGGATGAGGTTGAACGTGCCGAGCACGACGTTGACGAACGCGAGCCATTCGAGAGCTTGCGCGAGCAGGCTCGGCGAACCGATCCCACCGGCGAGCTGGGTGAGGCCGAGGAAGAGCGCGGCGAGCGCATAGCTCATCGCGGGACCGGCCGCCGCGATCCGGAACTCCGCCCCGGCCGACGGGATGCGACCGTCGAGCTGCGCGACCCCGCCGAGCATCCAGAGGGTGATGCCCTTCACGCGCACACCGTTGCGCTGCGCGATCACCGAATGCGCGAGCTCGTGCGCGAGCAGGCAACCGAGGAACACGACGACCATGGGGATCACGACGGCCCAGAGCGACACGTCGCCGGACCCACCGGTGAGGCCCCAGGCGATCAAGCCGGCGATGACGACGACCGACCAATGCGCGCCCAGCTCGATGCCCGACACGCGACCCAGGCGCAGCGTTGCTCTCATGAACCGCCTCCTCTGCGGGCCAACGAACCGGACCAGCCTCGCGTTCCCGCACGCCGAGATCGAACCGCGCCGTTCAGGTCCTGCTCAGCGACTCGGGACGTGCTCCTCGACGGCGCGGACCACCTCGGCCGGGCACTCCTCGTGGGGCAGCAGGCGCGCGCCGGCGATCTCGACGAGATCGGCCTGCGGGAACTGGCCGAGCATCGATCGAGCGCGATCGATCGGGAACGTCGGGTCCCGCGTCCCCCAGACGAGTCGCACGGGGATCCCGAGCTCGGCGTGCCGGTGCGCGAGCTCGTCGACGGGGCCCCACGCCGTGCCGAGGAGGTAGCGGCGGATGCCCTCCCGCCGTCGCGCGTCGTTCGCGATCGGTTCGACGAACTCGGTGTGGAACTCGCCATCGAGCAGTGCCGGGTTCAGGAAGCAGCCACCGAAGCCTGCGGACGAACGGACGAAGCGACGCGAGCGGACGAGCGCACCGAGCACACCGACTGCGCCGGGCAGCCGCATCAGGGCTTGGTACGTCGGGATCCAGGGTGGTCGGTGGCCGGGGATCTCGGTGTTGATCAGGACGAGGTGACGCACCCGGGGGTCCTCGAGCGCCAGGAATCGTGCGAACGTGCCGCCGGTGTCCTGGGCGAGCACGCCGTAGTCGTCGAGCCCGAGTCCGTCGGCGACGGCGTGCAGCGTGTGACCCTGACCGGGGAAGCCGAAGTCGTTCGCCACCGTCCACTCGGACGCGCCGAGACCCGGCAGATCGGGGACGAGGCAGGTGAAGCGCGCGGCGAGCGAGGTCGCGACGAACCGCCACGTGAAGCCACTCAGCGGGAAGCCGTGCACGAGCAGCAGCGCCGGTCCGGCGCCGAGCCGACGGACCGGCACGCGAGCGGTCCCGGTGTCCACGGTGACGACCTCCGCGGCGCGGAACGCCTCGGCGGCGGATGTGCTCATCGGCGTGGTCTCCACTCGGCGGACCTCGGCTCGGACACGGCTCGGACACTACGGCGGGCTCCGGCCGCCGTAGCGGGAATGGAACGCCGCCCCTGGGCGTAGACTCTCCATGTCGTCCTTGCACGCATCGGGACGGCACTGACAAGGGGGTGCGTGGCTTCGATTCCTGGGATCGAGGTGGGTGAAGCGAGCCGACGTCGCCGGAGCGTCGCTAAAGAGCCGGCACAACAACACTTGCTGAGGACAACCTCACACTCGCTGCTTAGGAATAGGTAGCGCGTTCCTCCCGGCCCAGCCGCTCGGCCGGAACCGGGACGTCATCAAGAGCGGCTCACCGCCGGGACGGGCCCCGTGGCCCGGCGGGACATCACAGCGGGGCTGGGATCTGCGCAGGCCGCCGGTGGGCGGCACGGATCCGAGACACTCCCACCGGCTGCGCTCGGAGAAGCCCCACTGAGGACCGGGAAGACGGGGGTTCGACTCCCCCCACCTCCAAGAGTGCTCGAGGTCCCTTCGAGCATTGTTGGAGGTGGATCACGCTCCCCTGTCGCCGTACCTATCGAGAATCTCACGTGCCCACGCGATGGCATCGCTGACTCTGATGCCCGAGGGCTGCGGTCGCGTCCAGAGTTCCAGGTTCTCAGGCCGGTTGTCGTCCCGAACGCCGTTGCGATGGTGCACCGACTCGCCCGGCTCGAGATAGCGCCCGAGCTGCGCCTCGACCACGAGGATGTGCTCGAAGACCTAGGCCGACGCTCGGGCGCGCGGATGATCCGGAGTGCGAAGCATCACGTAACCAGCCCTATGAACGGTTCGCCCACCCTTCCAATTGCAGTTGCTCGAGGATGCGACTGTCCGACAATCCGAGCACGTCGCGGACTTCGCCTGTCGGGGTCGGCGGCATGCACAGACTGCCGTCGCCCTGCACGCTGGGCAGCGAAGATGCCGGCTCGACGGACGGAAGTCCCGCCCGCAAGCTTCGCACCGTCGCATGTCAAGAAGGTATGCCGACGGTGTGACACGAGAGAGCTGCCCGACGCGTCGTGAGCCGTCGGCTCAGCGAGCTCGACGCCGAGATTCGACGCCGGCGATGACGATGGCGAGGGCATCGTCGAGCTCGGGCTTCATGCTGCTGCGCCTCGCCGACTCGGCCAACTCGATCTGGCGTGGGAGTCCACCGGGTCGAGGGCGACGGCCTCACCGAGCTCGCCGCCCGGGTCGACCGGTGGAACCGCTGCACCCCGCGCTCCCGCCGTGCGGCTACGACGAGACAGGACTGAGGATCTCGTTGCCGTCGACGTAGCCGAGCTCGAGGAGCCGGCTGCCGGCGCGCTCGATCACATCGCGCAGCGGCGCGACCTCCGTCGGAACCGAGAAGCCCGGCAACCAGTCGTCGTGATGGCACAACACCACCTCGCGCGGTTGCATGAGCTCGACCTGGCGCGCCATGAAGTCCGCGAGCGATCCCTGGACCGGCTCACCGTCGAGGTTGCCGCGCCCCGCCGCCGCCAGGATCGCGACGTCGGGCCGCAATGCGCCGATGATCCCGCTCCAGTGCCCCGAGGTGTCCTGGTAGAGCAGCGTCCCGTCGGGCGTCTCGAAGAGGTACACCAGCGCGCCACCGTCGCCGCGCGGGCTCTGACCCGACATGGAGCCGAGCAGATGGTCGACGGCCGGCTTCGGCATCTGCGTCGCCAGGTACCGGCCCAGGTCGGCCATCCGCGTCTGCTGTTCCTGCCACGTGACGCCGAGGTCGCCGAGACACACCTCGTCGGACTGGGACATCTGGCTCTGCGACCACACGCAGCTGTGCTGGCTCGGGAACGCCGACACCGTGACACTCTCGGAAAGGCGCACGGTCTCGCCTCCGGCAACGCAGATCATGCGGTCCGCGGCGACGCCCGCCTGCTCCATCATGCGGATGGTCTCGTAGCTGCCGATCAGGGTCGCACCGGTGTTCGCCATGATCGTCTCGGCACCGAAGAGATGGTCGAAGTGCGAGTGGCCGATCACGATCCAGTCGCAGTCGTCGACGTCCGCCGCGCGGGTGCCCGACCCAGCCGCACCTTCCGCGCGGTCGATGTACGCGTCGAGGAAGATCGTCAGCCCGTCGACGCACAACCGGAACGTCGCGCATCCGTACCAGTCGAGGGTCGCCATCCCCCACGACTACCACAACGCCGCGCTGCGCCATCCCGGAGTCGTCGGGCGACGGCCGTCGCCCCGGTCGCGGTCGCGAACGACCGAAAGCGCGGGTAGCGTGGGCGAAATGCGCACCCGTCGACTCCTGCTCGCCGTCGCCGTCCTCGCCGCCGTCGCGGTGGGCTGCGACTTCCCGAACATGAACCCTCCGGGGGACGCGCCCGTCCGCTACCGGGACCCGATCTTCTCCACGTTCGACAAGACCAGCGACATCACCTACGGCACCGCCGTCAACCTCTCGCACCAGACCGTCACGCTGAAGCTCGACGTCTACGCGCCGCCCGCGAGCGACGGAGTGACGACGCGGCCCGCGGTCGTGTGGGTGCACGGAGGCTCGTTCAGCGGCGGCGACAAGACGTCACCCGAGATCTGGGACGAGGCGACGACGCTCGCACGGGCTGGCTACGTGAACGTCTCGATCAACTACCGGCTCGAGCCGGGCGGCTGCTCCGCGAGCGCGCCGACGTCGTCCTGCATCGGTGCGATCCAGGAGGCGACCCAGGACGCCCAGACGGCAGTCACCTGGCTGCGCGCCAACGCCGTCACGTACGGCGTCGACCCCGACCGCATCGCGATCGCGGGCACGTCGGCCGGCGCGATCACCGCCGCCCAGGTCGGCTACGCGACCAGCGAGAACCCGGCCGCGCGCGTCCGCGCCGCAGTGTCGCTCTCGGGCGCGAACCTCCTGAGTCCCATCACCGCCGGCGACGCGCCGGTGCTCCTGTTCCACGGCACCGCCGACCCGCTCGTCCCGTACCAGTGGGCAGTCAACACACGGGACCAGGCGCAGGCCGCGGGACTCCACGCGTTCCTCGAGACGTGGCCCGGGGCCGGTCACGTGCCCTACATCCAGTTCCACGACCAGATCCTCACCCAGACCCGCAACTTCCTGTGGTGGGAGATGGACCTCGCGCACGCGGCGAAGTAGCCGCGCTCACTCCCTTCCGGGCGCCACGACCGCGGCGGCGAGCGCGCACCTCGTGACTCGCCTACGTTCCGGGCGACGTCTCGCTGTGGCCGAACCTGTCGGGCGGCGACGTCATCGGGCAGGGGGGATGGACCTCTCACCGTTCGCGCACGCGCCCAAGTTGCCCGGCGGATCGTTCTCGGCGCTCCCGATCGCGCTGCTGCTCGCCGTGGCGGCGATCATCGGCGGGATCGGCCTCGTCGCTCTCCGCCGCCGCGACATCGCCTGACCGCCCACGCTCGCGCAGGGAGAATTTACCGGGGTTCCCATCGCCGACCGGTGGGCGTATGGTCGCCGGGCGCTCGAACGCGCAGCCGATGGTCCGCTTCGAGAGGAGAGGCCGATGAGCGAGGACAGTCCACCGGGGCAGGAACGGTCCGGCCGACGGCCCTGACCCGGACGCTCCGGCGCACCCAGGGCGCCCGACGAGGCGCCAACGATGGCGAGCGTTCCCGGGCCGAGCCCGTAGGTCGGCACCACCCAGACGACGAGCCGCCCCGGCACTCTGCCGGGGCGGCGTCGCGTTCGGACGTTCGGACGTTCGGCCGTACTTGCGTCGGTTGTGCGGCCCATGGCAGCGCAAGTGGCGCAGGTTCGGTGCGATCCCGGATCAGCCGGCGGCGGCGACGCCTCCGCCCTGGGGGATGATCGACTTCAGCTCGGTGTAGTGCTCGAGCCCCTCCTTGCCGAACTCCCGACCCAGACCGGAGCCCTTGAACCCGCCGAAGGGGGCGACGAAGTCCATCGTGTACTGGTTCACGCCGTAGGTGCCGGTGCGCACGCGACGCGCGACATCGAGCCCGAGATCTGCGTCGGCGGTCCACACCGAGCCCGCGAGGCCGTACTCGCTGTCGTTCGCGATCCGCACCGCGTCGTCGACGTCGTCGTAGGGGATCACCGTGAGCACGGGCCCGAAGATCTCCTCACGGGCGATGCGCATGTCGTTGGTGGCGTCCGCGAACACCGTCGGCTGCACGTACCACCCGCGGTCCTGGCCCTCCGGCATCCCGCTGCCGCCCACGACCACGCGCGCACCCTCCTCCTGGCCGAGCGCGATGTACTTCTCGACCCGCTCCTGCTGACGCTGCGCGACCAGCGGCCCGATCTCGGTCTCCGCCTCGTGAGGGTTCCCGACCTTGAGCGAGCCGACCATGGCCGCGACCGCGTCGACGACGGCCGAGTAGTTCTGCCGACTCGCGAGGATGCGGGTCTGCGCGACACACGCCTGCCCGTTGTTCATGAGCGACGCGAACTTCAGCCCCTCGGCGACGGCCCCGAGGTCGGCGTCGTCGCAGACGATCGCAGCCGACTTGCCGCCGAGCTCGAGGCTCGAGCGCTTCAGCTGCTCGCCGCAGATCGAGGCGATGCGCCGGCCGGCCGCGGTCGAGCCGGTGAACGCGACCTTGTCGATCCCCGGATGGCGCACGAGGTGCTCACCCACCTCGCGCCCGGCGGGCAGCACCGAGACGACGCCCTTCGGGATGCCGGCCTCGTCGAGGAGCTCGGCCATCAGGTACCCGTCGAGCGGGGTCTCGGGCGCGGGCTTGATGACGATGGTGCATCCGGTGAGCAGCGCGGGCGCCAGCTTCGACATCGTGACGAACTGCGGCACGTTCCACGGCACGATCGCGGCGACGACCCCCACCGGCTCATGGCGGACGATGACGTCGGTACCGAGGATGCCGACACGGGTCTCCTCCCACGGGAAGGCCTGCGCGATGCCGACGAACGTGTTGAGCATCATCCACGCCGCAGGCGCCTGACCGAGATTCGAGAACGTGATCGGCGAGCCCATCTCGTCGGTGATGACCGAAGCCATGTCGCCCAGACGCGCCGCGTACGCGTCGCTGAACCGCTGGACCGCGGCGACGCGGTCCTCGGGGGTCAGGCGCGGCCACTCGCCGGAGTCGAACGCCGCGCGGGCGGTGCTGACGGCGCGGTCGACGTCGGTCGTCGACGCCTCGGGGACGGTCGCGATGACCTGTTCGGTGTCGGGGCCGATGACCTCGATCCGGTCCGTGGTCGCGGGATCGACCCACTCGCCACCGATGTACAGCTTGCCGTGCTCGATCATCCGGTTCTCCTCGTTGAGCGTGAGCCGGGGCAGGCTATTCGACCGCGCGACCGGGCTCGGACGAGGACGGGTGCCCTAGCCTCGCCGCCGTGCCGGTCGCGGTCAGTCCCATCCAGCACGCGCAGATCCGCGTGACCGCCGAGATGCTCACGCGGGCGTTCGGGGACTCGCCGATCATGCTGTACCTGCTGCCCCAGGAGCGCACCCGCAGGATCGGGATGCGGGCCTTCTTCGTCGCCGGGCTCGTGGATGCGTACAAGTACGGGGAAGCGTGGGTCGCGACGGTCGACGGGACCATCGTGGGCAGCGCGGTGTGGCTCTCCCCCGGGGCGTACCCGCCCGGGTCGGGCCGCCAGCTCCAGCAGCTGCTGCGTCTCCTCGCCGTCGCGCCCGTCGCGCCGATGTCGCTCGTGCGCTCCCTCAAGTACCTCCGCGTGGTCCAGGCCGTGCACCCCAAGCCCGACCACTGGTACCTCGCGACGCTCGGCGTGGACCCGGCGCACCAGGGCAAGGGCCACGGCGGCGCACTCCTCGACGCCGTGCTCGGGCGGGCGGACGAAGCGGGCATCCCCTGCTACCTCGAGACCGACAAGGAGCGGAACCTCGCGTACTACGCGCGGTATCGCTTCGCCGAGACCGACAGGCTCCTTCCGGTCAACGACGGTCCACCCACGTGGACCATGTGGCGGGACCCGATGCCACCGCTCTGAGCCGCGGCTCAGAACCCGGCCGCGTTCTCGGCCGGTGCCGAGTCCACCAGGTGGGGCCGCGCACGGCCGTCACGCTTCGCCTGGAACAGCGCGTCGTCCGCGATCCGGAGCGCCGCCTCGGGATCGCCGCCGCGATACACGGTGGCACCCACGCTGAATGTCGCGTCGGGACGCGCGTGGTTCCAACTCCCGGTGAGCCGCTCGACGAGCTCGCCGGCGTCCGCTTCCCCGTCGCGGAACAGGACCACGAACTCGTCGCCGCCGAGACGGGCGACGCGGTCCGCCGCGCGGACGGAGTCGACGAGATGTCGGGCGACGGACCGGATCGCCTCGTCGCCCCCATGGTGACCGCTGCGCGCATTGATCCCTCGGAGATCGTCCAGGTCGACGACCGCGATCACGTCGCCCGGTTGGAGCTCGCGCAGCATCTCGTCTGCGTAGCGACGGTTGCCGATCCCCGTCAGGGCGTCGCGGCGCGTCTCGTCGTTGAGTGCGTCGAGCTGGGCGAGGTCGTCGAACTGGTAGCCGGCCTGCTCGCCGAGGATCTGCGCCAGCCGGAGCATGAACTCGTCCTGGCGGCGCCGCCCCGTCGCGAGCACGACACCACGAGCCTGCCCGGCGCGGCCGACGAGCGGGATGGCCAGCTCGGTCCCCGCCGGCACGCTGCGCGCCGCGATCCCGGCGAGGTTGCGCTCACCGCGCTCGGTCTCCCACGGAACCGAGCCCTCGCTCGCGGCGAGCACGAGCCGTCCGTCGGGGTCGGGTAGGTACACCGCGACGTTCGGGACGCGCATGAGTCCGGCGACCGTCGTCGCGAGGCGGCGCGCGGCCGCCGAGGGATCGGTCTGGGAGCGCAGCTCGCTCGTGCCGTCGATCACGACACCGAGCTCGTCGCTGTGGACGGCATCACGATGCTTCACGAAGGCGATCAGCTCGCCGACGATCGTGGCGATCGCCACGGTCACCAACGTGGTCGCGACCGAGACCGGCGCGCCTTCCGCCGCGAAGGCGAAGCACATCGCCGCTCCGGCGATCGGTGCGAAGACCAGGGACGACCAGCGTGGTTGGGTGATCCCGATCCACACGAAGATCAAGGTGACGATCGTGGACGTCGACATGACGCCGTCGACCGTCCGCGACGACTTCGAGCCGATCTCGGAGGCCACGAGCATCGCGAGCGCGAGCACGGGGAACACCAACGTCGCTTGCATGCCCCACCGTCGCCACGGCAGGAACGGGATGACGGCGGCGACGAGCATGGCACCGACGCCCGCGTAGACGATCGGCGCGATGGAGCCACCCTCGGCCCGGTAGCTCGGGCCGTTGGCGACCGCGCCGACCAGCGTCAACGGCCCGGCCAACGCGAACGCGCACGCGGCGTAGACCGCGGCGCGCTTCGGGTCGGCTGCGAGTCGCATACCGACAGGCATCGACCGCGTTAGGTAAGAGTTGACCGTTTTCTCTCACTCTGAGTCCTTGGCCCCAGGAGGGGCGGCTCCGTCGCCCCACTCCGCGCCGTCCCGGGCGCTCGGAGGCCCGATCTACGCTCCCGGACGTGCTCGTCGAGATCTACTCGGATGTGATCTGTCCCTGGTGCTACATCGGCCAGCACCAGTTCGCCGAGGCACTGGGCCGCTCGCCTCATCGTGAGCAGATCCGGGTCGCCTGGCGGGCGTACCAGCTCGACCCGCGGGCCCGGAGCGAACCCACCCGGGTCCGGGACGCCTACGCGCGCAAGTTCGGCGGCGAGGAGCGGGCCACGGCGGCGATCGCCCGGATCACGGCCGCCGCGGCGGGCGTCGGCCTCGAGCTCCGACTCGACCGGGCGTTGCGGGTGAACACGTTCGACGCCCACCGGCTCGTGTGGCTCGCCGGGGACGGCACCGAGCGCCAGTGGGACCTCGAGCGCCGGTTGATGGAGGCGTACTTCGTCGAGGGCCGCAACGTCGCCGATCGCCCGACGCTCGTCGGGCTCGCCGAGTCCGTCGGCCTCGAACCGGGTGAGGTCGAGGCGTTCCTCGCCGGGACCGGCGGCGTCGCCGAGGTCCGCGCCGAGCTCGAGGGTGCGGCGGAGCGGGACGTGCTCGCGGTTCCCACGTTCTTCTTCGCGGCGCAGGTGGGCGTTCCCGGCGCCCAGGAGCCGGAGACGTTCGTCCGCATCATCGACCGCGCGATGAGCCGGCTCAGCGCGGGGTGAACTTCGCCAGATCCATCAGCAGGTGATCGGAGACGTCGCCGACCTGCTCCACGCGCATCTCGCGTTGCGCGAACCACCACGCGCCGTCGTGCCGTGCGAAGCGGTCGTGGTAGCGGCCCGCGACGATCGGCTGGAGCGGGACCGCCGGGGTCGCCTGGAACACGACGAAGGACGAGCGCGCGGTCGCGCTGGCGCCGTCGGCGGCGAAGTCGACCAACACGTTCGTGGTCAGGTGACGGGTCATGAGCGTGCCGTTCGGATGCACCCGGTTGCTCGTGCGATACATCGCCGCGACCGCGTCCGCGCCGACGATCGCGCCGGGAACGCCGGGCGTGGTGATCTCGCCGTGCGCGAACAGCACGCCGATGCCGTCGAAGTCGGCGGCGTCGACGAGCTCGGCGTAGCGGTACATGAGCGAGGTGACCGCGTGGTGATCGGCCCACTCCCCCGCTCCCACGGTCAGACCCCGGCCTCGACCGGCTCCGCGTAGAACTGCGAGTACCACTTGCGGAACTTCAGGATCGGGCCGTCCGTGTCGGCCAGCGCCGGCACCGGCAGGAACGTCTTGTGCTCCCAGATCGGCGTGTCCTCGACGATCTGCTTGTTGATCTCCGCGACGAAGGCGTCCGCGACCGTCGACGTCATCCGGTCGTCGTCGAACTTCTTCACGATGAAGCTGAACCGCACCTGCGTGCGGTTCTCGTCGATCGGCGTGGTCGCCGCGACGTTGATCGCGTCGACGATGCCGGAGAAGAACACCTTCGCCATGCCGGGACCGTAGTTGTACACGTCGATGCGGCCGTAGGTGACGCCGCGCGGCGTGACGTAGCTCTGCTTCGACAGCATCGTCGAGAACGGGCCGTCGAGCTCGTAGGACTCGACCTCCGCGACGTCTTCGGTGCCGTGCACGTAGCGGAAGTGCGCGGGGTCGGCGCCGTTCTCGGCCATCTCCTGGGGAACCGTGCTGATCACGTACGAGGAGCGGTAGAAGTCCGACCACGCAGGGTCACCCACCTCGGGGATGACCGGGATCTCCCACATCGGCTCCGCGCCGTCGGGGTGACGCCACGCGAAGACCATCCGGTTGCGCTCGACGACGGGGTACGTGCGCAACTGCGCCTTGCGGTTGACCCGGTCGGAGTACGGGATCTCGGTGCACGCGCCGGCACCGTCGAACCTCCAACCGTGGAACGGGCACTCGAGCTCGTCCCCCTTCACGCGGCCGCCGACGCCGAGGTGGGCGCCGAGGTGGGGGCAGTAGGCGTCCTGGAGATGGAACTCGCCGGACTCCTCGCGCCAGAGGACGAGGTCCGTGCTCCAGTACCGGATCGCGGTGACCTCGCCCGGGGCGAGGTCGTCGGTGTAGGCGACCATGAACCACCCGAACGGGTGGGGAAAGGGAAAGCGACGGTCCACGACGGCCTCCTCGGAGAATTAGAACCGATTCTAATTTCTCCGGCCGGCCCTCGCACCCCGTCAGCCGAAGAGGTCCTTGCGGGGCTCGTCGGTGTAGACGGGGTTCCGGCCGGCGTCGAACGCCCGGATGGCCTCGGGCAGGTTCTCGGTGAAGCCCAGCATGAGCTGGTTGCGGTCCTCGATCTCGATCGCCGCCTCGAGACTCGGGTTCTCGAGGTTGACCCAGAGGATGTCCTTGGTCATCGCGAGCCCGTAGGGGCTGAACTCGCACATCCGGGCCGCGATCGCGAGTGCCTCCGGGAGCAGGTCCGCGTCGGGGAACACCCGCGAGACGAGCCCGATTCGGTACGCCTCGTCCGCGTCGATCCGCCGGCCGGTGAGCAACATGTCGTTCGAGTGCGCGGCACCGACGAGGCGCGGGAGCAGCCAGCTCGCGGCGAGCTCCGTGCTCGTGAGCCCGTTCACGATCCCGGTGGCGTTGAACGTCGCGGTCCGTGACGCGAGCCGCATCTCCGCACCGAGGCTGAGACACATGCCGCCGCCGTAGGCAGGCCCGTTCACCGCGCAGATCACCGGTTGCGGCATCCGACGCAACGACAGGATGAGCCGCGAGTAGTAGCGCATCGACCGTTGCGCGATGCGTCCGACGGTGAGCCCGTCGATGTTCGGGATCACGCCGTAGTCCTTCAGGTCGAGACCGGAGCAGAACGCACGCCCGGCACCGGTCAGCACCACGGCCCACGTGTCGTTGTCCGCGGCCACCGCGTTCAGCTTCTCGTCGAGCTCGACCACGAGGTCGATCGACATCGCGTTGAGGCGATCGGGGCGGTTGAGGGTGACGACCGCGGTGTGCGGCTGGGGCTTCTCGACGAGGACCAGGCTCATGGGCCCACGCTCCCCCACCGGCACCGGGGCGTGCAAGACGCGCACACACGATTCCGTGCCCGGTGTCGGCGCTGAGGTGCCGTAGCGTCTGGTGGATGCGTCGGCTCCTCCTCGCCGCGATGATCGCCGCGACCGCCGTGGCCCTCAGCGTCGCCGTCGCGGCGCAGGACGACGGCGGGTCCTCGGGACGCGGACGGGTCTCCGCCTCGGGATCGCCGACGACGTCCCCCACGACGAGCTCCTCGACCACCACGACCACACTGCCCACACCGAGCTCCGACGGGACGTTGCGGCTGCTGCGTACGGTCACCGGCGACATCTCGCCCAAGAGCGTCGTCGCGTCCGGCCGTGGGCTCGTCTTCGCACAGAACATGATGTACAAGCACACCGTCACGGTGTACGACCGCGCGGGTGACCTCGTGAAGACGATCCCCGACACCGTGGACCTCGCGGCGTTCGGCGTGCCGGGCCACCCCGGCGTGTCGCGGGGCGCGCCGGTCGAGGTGGCGTTCAGCCCCGACGGCGCGAAGGCCTACGTGTCCAACTACTCGATGTACGGCGCCAACTTCGGCCCCGAGGGCAGCGACGAGTGCCGCCCCTCCGACGGCTACGACGCCAGCTTCGTGTACCGCGTCGACATCCCGACGCTCGCCGTCGACCACGTCATCGCCGTCGGCGCGGTCCCGAAGTACGTGGCCACCACGCCGGACGGCCGGTACGTGATCGTCTCCAACTGGTGCACGTTCGACGCCTCGATCATCGACGTCGCGACCCAGACCGAGATCAAACGGGTCCCGCTCGGCCCGTACCCGCGCGGCATCGTGGTCGCGCCCGACTCGCGCACCGCGTACGTCGCGGTGATGGGGACCCAGAACATCGCCCGCATCGACCTCACCAACTGGACGACCTCATGGATCTCTGGTGTCGGCGCCGGCCCGCGCCACCTCGTGATCTCGCCCGACGGCACCGCGCTCTACGCGACACTCAACGGCGAGGGCCGCGTCGCGAAGATCGATCCGGCCGCCGGCCGGGTCGTGACCAAGGTCTCCACGGGACAGGCGCCGCGCAGCATGACGATCGCGGCCGACGGCAAGCACGTCTATGTCGTCAACTACGAGTCCGGGACCATGAGCACGCTCGACGCGGTCACGATGGCGAAGGTGCAGGACGTCCAGACCGGCTTCCACCCGATCGGGATCACCTACGACCGCCAGACCGGCAACGTGTGGGTCGCCAACTACACCGGCTCGATCATGATCTTCGGCCCGTCGTGACGGCCCGCCCCGCCGCGCCCCGTCCCGACTAGTGGCGGTCCTGCTCGGCCTGCTCGCCGCGCTCACGTGGGGAACGGGCGACTTCACCGGTGGGCGTGCCGCGCGCCACGCGCCCGAGACGACCGTGGTGCTGCTGACCGAGGCGATCGGGCTCGTCCTGCTGCTCGCGGTCGCGCCGTTCGTCGGCGGCAGCCCGACCGGCTCCGACCTGCTGCTCGGCGCGACCGCGGGCTTCGCCGGGGTCGCGGGACTCGCGGTCTTCTACCGCGGCCTCGCCGACGGCCGGGCGAGCGTCGTCGCGCCGATCTCGGCGGTCGGCGCCGCGGTGCTCCAGGTCACCTGGGGGCTCGCCGGCGGCGAGGACCCGGGGGTGCTGCCGCTCGTCGGCATCGTGGTCGCACTGTGTGCCATCGGTGTGGTCGCGGGCTCGGCCACCGAACCGGTCGACGCCGGGGGCATGGACCGGTTCGCCGAGATCCGCCACGGCCTCCTCGCCGCGGTCGGCTTCGGCCTCTACCTGATCCTGCTCTCGGAGACGACCCACACGGCGGGGCTCTGGACCGCAGTCGCGACGCGCGCCGCGCCGGCGCTCGTGCTGTTCGCGGCGCTCGGGCTCACGCGACGGCCGCTGCTGGTTCCCCGCGCCGCCGCGCCGCTCGTCGCGGTCTCGGGGGTCACCGACGCGAGTGCGAACGTGCTCCTGCTCGTGGCGTTGCGCACCGGCCTGCTGAGCATCGTCGCGCCCGTCGCGAACCTCTACCCCGCCGTGACCATCCTGCTCGCCCGCCTGTTCGGCCATGAGCGGATCGGGCGGCTGCGGCTCATCGGGCTCGGCCTCGCGCTCGTGAGCCTGGTGCTCATCTCGCTGTGAGCGCGCTGCGTCCACGGCGCGCCACACTGGGGACGTGGAACCGTCCCTCTTCGACGACGTCGGCGACGCGGTGCGCGGCCTCGTCCCGCCGGAGCTCGGCGACGTCCGCCTCCGCGCGCACCGGTACGGCATCAAGGTCTGGTTCCGCACCGAGAAGGCCACACGCGAGCACTACGAGGCGCAGGTCGTCGGCGCGCGCGACGTGCCGGCGGCGCGCACGATCGCGCTCGAGGTCGGCTTCCACTCCGAGCACTCGAAGGAGGCCGACAACGAGGCGGTGATCGCCGCGCTGGTCGCGTGCGAGCAGCAGTGGCGTCGCGAGATCGGGCGCGAGCCCGAGGTCGCCGTGTTCCTCGGCCGCGCCGAGCACTGGCGCCGCATCTCCGAGACCTGGCTCGATCCGAACCTGGGCGAGCCGGGACTCGCCTTCGAGATCGCCTCCCGCCTCGTCGACTACATCACGGCCCTCGAGCCGCTCGTGCGGGCACGGTGAGGGCTCGCCCGGTCCGACGATGGTGCGGCGATGATGCGGCATGCGATTGGCGCGGCTCGCACTCCAGCGCGCAACTGCCTGATTCACGCGTTCGTCGGTGTACCCAGGGCAACTGACGCATTCAATGGACGTCGAGCTACCGAATCCGGGGGCCAGACGTCCATTGAACACCGGCAGTGGCGAACCGACTGTCTGCCCCGCGATCGCCGGAACGTCCCAGCCACTGGAAATCACGCGTCCGCGGACGCGTCGTGGCGACCGCGCGAGACGCGCCTACGCGCCCGCGACGCCGACGGGGCAACTGACGCCGGTCCCGCCGAGGCCGCAGTAGCCACCGGGGTTCTTCGCGAGGTACTGCTGGTGGTAGTCCTCGGCGAAGTAGAACTCCGGCGCGGGGAGGATCTCGGTCGTGATCTCGCCGTAGCCGGAAGCGGTGAGCCGCTCCTGGAACATCGCACGTGAGCGCTCGGCCGCGGCGCGTTGCGCGTCGGAGTACCAGTACACGCCGGAGCGGTACTGGGTGCCGACGTCGTTGCCCTGGCGCATGCCCTGGGTCGGGTCGTGG